>CAYZYC010000001.1:0-76430 GCA_964481165.1 uncultured Limnobacter sp.
GCGATGGGCTGGAAGATGAGCGACTTCGGCCTGGCAGCC
The DNA here is from genome assembly GCA_964481165.1 of uncultured Limnobacter sp. Taxonomy (GTDB): domain Bacteria; phylum Pseudomonadota; class Gammaproteobacteria; order Burkholderiales; family Burkholderiaceae_E; genus Zeimonas. The sequence goes on from CAYZYC010000001.1 coordinate 40, forward strand.
GAGCTGAAGGCCGACGAACACGGTCCCGCGCTGTGCGACGCGAAGATCGACGGGTTCTTCTATGCCGTCGGCCATCCCTCGGCGAACATCCAGGATCCGACGACGACCTGCGCGGCGCAACTCGTGTCGCTCACCGGGCCGGCAATCGACAAGCTGGTCGCCGACAAGCCGTACTACGCGAAGGCCACGATTCCCGCCGGGCTGTATCCGAACAACCCGCAGGCAACCGAGACCTACGGGGTACTGGCGACCGTCGTCGCTTCGACGAAGACCCCGCCGGACACGGTCTACGCGGTCGTCAAGGCCGTCTTCGACAACTTCGACGAGTTCAAGAAGCTGCACCCGGCGCTGGCGAGCCTGAAGCCGGAAGACATGATGAAGAACGGCCTCTCGGCTCCGTTGCACGAAGGCGCCCAGCGGTACTATCGTGAAAAGGGCTGGATGAAGTAATCGGAACCGCGCGAGCGACAGGCGGGCACCGGGCCCGCCCCCGAGGCGGGCCCGGTGCCCGCCTTTTCGTTCGGGCCCGTCGACGGACCGGCTTTGCGCCAGCTGCGCCGTACGACCGAATCGTCACCGGGAGACCCGCATGAGCGAAGCTGCCAAGCCTTCCGCAGACCTGCAGCAGCTGGTGGCGGACGTCGACACCGGGGGCCGGGCCGCCTCGGGGGTTTCGGGCGCGGTGATCTCGGCCGTCGCGATCGGCTGGTCGCTGTTCCAGCTGTGGTACGCGTCGCCGCTGCCGTTCTCGCTCGGCATCGGCCTGCTCAACGACACCGAGGCGCGCGCGCTGCACCTGGCGATCGCGCTGTTTCTCGCCTTCCTCGCGTATCCGGGTTCGCGCCGCCGCGGCGTGCGCTACCGCGTTCCGCTCACCGACTGGGCGATGGCTTTCGCCGGTGCATTCGCCGGCGGCTACCTGCTGCTGTTCTACAACGAGCTGGCGACGCGGCCGGGCGTGCCGATCGTGCAGGACATCGTCGTCGCGACGGTCGGCATGCTGCTGCTGCTCGAGGCGACCCGGCGCGCGGTCGGCCTGCCGATGACGGTCCTCGCGCTGATCTTCCTGGGCTACATCTTCCTCGGCCCGTACCTTCCGGACGTCATCTCGCACAAGGGCGCCTCGCTCGAGCGGATGATCTCGCACATGTGGCTGACCACCGAGGGCGTCTACGGCGTGGCGCTGGGCGTCTCGGTTTCGTTCATCTTCATCTACGTGCTGTTCGGATCGCTGCTCGATCGCGCCGGTGCCGGCAACTACATGATGCAGGTGGCCTTCGCGACGCTCGGGCACCTGCGCGGCGGACCGGCGAAAGTCGCCGTGGTCTCGTCGGGACTGAACGGGCTGATCTCCGGCTCGTCGGTGTCCAACGTCGTCTCCGGCGGGATCTTCACGATTCCGCTGATGAAGAAGGCCGGATACGGCGGAATCAAGGCCGGCGCGATCGAGACGGCGTCTTCGGTCAACGGCCAGATCATGCCGCCGGTGATGGGAGCGGCGGCGTTCCTGATGGTCGAGTACGTCGGTATCCCGTATTCGGACATCGTCAAGCACGCGTTCCTGCCTGCGGCGATCTCGTACATCGCGCTCTTCTACATCGTGCACCTCGAAGCGCTGAAGCTGGGCATGAAGCCGAGCGCTTCGCAGCGCTCGCGCACGATGCGCGAGCGGGCGATCCGGCTGGGCATGGGCTTTTCGGGAACGATCATCGTGGCGGCGCTGGTCTACTGGATAGCGCTGGGCGCGCAGGCGCTGTTCGGCGAGAACGCGATCTGGATCACCGGCGGCCTGCTGCTCGTCACCCACATCGCGCTGCTGTGGGATGCGGCGCGCAACCCCGATCTGCCGCAGGACATCGACATCGAGAATCCGGTGCTGCCCGAGACCTGGCCCACGGTGCGCGCCGGACTGCACTTCCTGATTCCGATCGGCGTGCTGATCTGGTGCCTGATGATCGAGCAGCTGTCGCCGGCGTTCAGCGCCTACTGGGCGACGGTGACGCTGATCGCGCTGATGCTCACGCAGCGGCCGATCATCGCGCTGTTCCGCGGCGCGGCGGTGGCACCGGCGTTGCGCATCGGTTTCGACGAGGTCGTCCAGGGCCTGAACGACGGCGCGCGCAACATGATCGGGATCGGCATCGCCACGGCGACCGCGGGAATCATCGTCGGCGGCATCACGCTCACCGGGCTGGGGTTCCGGATGACCGATTTCGTCGAGGTCGTCTCGCAGGGCAACGTGGTCGCGATGCTGCTGTTCACGGCGTTCGTCTGCCTGGTGCTCGGCCTGGGCGTGCCGACGACGGCCAACTACATCCTGGTCGCGTCGCTGATGGCGCCGGTGATCGTCGAACTCGGGGCGCAGAGCGGCCTGATCATCCCGCTGATCGCGGTGCACCTGTTCGTCTTCTACTACGGGATCATGGGCGACATCACGCCGCCCGTGGGCCTGGCCACCTTCGCCGCCGCGGCAATCTCGGGGGAAGACCCGATCAGGACCGGCATCCAGGGATCGATCTATGCGCTTCGCACGGTCGTGCTGCCGTTCGTCTTCGTCTTCAACCCGGCGCTGCTGCTGATCGACGTCGAGAGCTGGCACGAGGTCGTGATCGTCGCGTTCGCGTCGATCGTCGCGTCGCTGACCTTCGCCGCGGCGACGATGGGGTGGTTCCGGATCAAGTGCCGGTGGTGGGAGGTCGTCCTGCTGCTCGCCGCGACCTTCGCGCTGTTCCGCCCCGACTGGTTCATGGACCGCATCGCGGCGCCGTACACCGAAGTGCCCGCCTCGCGGATCTTCGAAGTCGCGGAAGGCCTCGACCAGGGCAAGCGGCTCGCGTTGATCATCGAGGGAACGAATCTCGAAGGCGAGGACATCCGCAAGACCGTCGGCGTGCAGTTGCGCGAACCGGGCGACGGACGAAAGCGGCTGCAGGAGGCGGGGCTCACCGTCACGGCGCTCGGCGAGCAGGTGCAGATCGCCAACGTGCGTTTCGGCAGCCGCGCGCGCAAGTCCGGGTTCGAGATCGGCTGGCAGATCGGAGGCGTGCTCGTTCCGACCGCCAGGCCGTCGATGCACTGGGTCTACATCCCGGCGCTGCTGCTCGTCGCGCTGCTCTGGTGGGGACAGGGCCGGCGCGAGACCGCGTCGGTGACCGCGTTGCCGCACGCCTGAGTTCGGGGCACCCCCGCGCGACCCTGCCGAAGGCACGGAGGCCACGATGCGTACGATGCCGTTCTTCTGGCTCCTCTTCGCCTGCACGTTGCTGGCCGCCTGCGCGACCGTGACGAACCCCGTCACCGGGCAGGCCGAACGCACGGTGATGGACGAAAGGAGCGAGATCGCCGAAGGCGCGAAGGCGCACACGCAGGTGCTCGCCGAATACGGCGTCTACGACGATCCGAAGCTGCAGGCCTACGTCGACGGCATCGGCCAGCGGCTGGCCCGGCAGTCGCACCGCCCGGAACTGAAGTGGACCTTCACGGTGCTCGACTCGCCGGAGATCAACGCGTTCGCGCTTCCGGGCGGCTACGTCTACGTCACGCGCGGCATCATGTCCTACATGGAGAGCGAGGCCGATCTCGCCGGCGTGATCGGCCACGAGATCGGCCACGTCACCGCGCGGCACGGTGCGCAACGCGCCACGCGCCAGCAGACCGCCGGGCTCGGCGTTCTCGCCGCGACGGTGCTCGGCGCCGTGCTCGAAGGAAGCGGCGTGAGCGGCGCCGGCGACCTGGCGAGCCAGGTTTCGCAGGGCGTCGCGGCCGGCTATATCGCGTCGTACAGCCGCGAACAGGAACTGCAGGCCGACCAGCTGGGCGCCGAGTACCTCGCGCGCAATCGCTACAACCCGCGCAACATGGTCGACGTCATCACGGTGCTGCGCAACCAGGAGCGTTTCGCCGCGGACACGGCGCGCGCCGAGGGACGCGCTGCACCGGCCGGGCCCGACTGGCTCGCTTCGCATCCCAGCAACGAGCGGCGCCTGCAGGAGATCCGCGAGATCGCAGCGAAGTACCAGGGAAGCTACGGCGACGACCAGCGTGCCCGCTACCTGCGGGCGATCGACGGCCTGCGCTTCGGCGATTCGGCCGAACAGGGTCTCGTGCGCGGGCGCGATTTCTTCCATGGGCCGCTCGGCATCGCGATGACCGTTCCCGAAGGGTGGCGGATCCGCAACGCGCCCGATGCCGTCACGATGGTCAACGCCGCCGGCGATGCAGGGCTCGTGATGAAGCTCGTGCCGCCGAAGGCCGGCGACGATCACGCGCAGATCATCCGCAACGTGTTCCAGCCCACCGGCGGACGCACGGAACGACGCGACCTGAACGGGCTGCAGGCGACACACGTCGTCGGGACACGCCGGACCTCGCAGGGCGCGCAGGGCTTCCTCGCGACCATCGTTTCCGGCCCGGCGAACCGGAACTACGCGTTGCTGTACGCCGCGAAGGACTCCGCCGCGCTGCAACGATCGGCCGCGCAGCTGCGCCAGGCGGAGTCGTCGTTTCGCGCGATGACCGCGGCCGATCGCAGCCGCGCGCGCGCCTGGTCGATCGACACGGTCGCCTATCCGCGAGGCGGCTTCGCCGAACTCGCGCGTTCCTCGCCGCTTCCGGGCGACGCGCAGCGGCACCTGCGACTGCTCAACGGCTTCTACGAAGGCGGCGAGCCGAAAGTCGGACAGCCGGTGAAGGTGGTCCGCTAGCGTCCGGCCGATGCGCGAGGACGTGCAGTCGGTGCGATCGCGCGAGCGAACGCGGCGAGGTCGACGTTGCCCCCGCTGATCACGATGCCGACGCGCTTGCCGCGCCACATCGGCGCCGCCGCGAAAGCCGCTGCGGCGGCGAGGCACCCGGTCGGTTCGACGACGATCTTCATGCGCTCGGCGAAGAACCGCATCGCCTCCACCAACTGCGCATCGGTGACCGTGACGATGTCGCGCACGAGCCGGCGGATGATCGGAAACGTCGTCTCGCCGAGATGGGTCGTCATCGCCCCGTCGGCGATCGTCTGCGGCACTTCGATCGACACGATCCGGCCTGCACGCAGCGAACGACGACCGTCGTCCCCGGCCTCGGGCTCGACGCCGAAAACCGCACAGCCGGGCGACAGCTGCTCGGCCGCGAGCAGGCAGCCCGACAGCAGTCCACCGCCGCCGAGAGCGACGAACAGCGCATCGAGCGGACCGGTTTCCCCGAACAGCTCCAGCGCCACGGTTCCCTGGCCGGCGATGACATCGGCGTGGTCGTACGGGGGTATCAACGTCAACCCGCGTTCGCCGGCGATCCGCCGCGTGAGCGCCTCGCGATCTTCGGAGAACCGGTCGTAGCGGACGACTTCGGCGCCGTATTCGAGCGTCGCGGCGAGCTTCGGTGCCGGTGCGTCGCCGGGCATCACGACGGTCGCGCGGACGCCGAGTTCGCGGGCGGCCAGCGCGATCGCCTGCGCGTGGTTTCCCGACGAGAACGCGATGACGCCGGCGTGCCGTTGCTCCGGCCCGAGCCTGGCGATCGCGTTGTATGCGCCGCGGAACTTGAATGCGCCCATGCGCTGCAGGTTCTCGCACTTGAAGTGCAGCGCCGCGCCGCTGCGCGCGTCGGCGGTCGCCGATCGCAGCACCGGCGTGCGATGCGCATGTCCGCGCAGTCGTTCGGCAGCAGCCTGGACGTCGGTGAAATCGGGCAGCGTCATCGTGCGGACCGGTGAATGTATCGGCAAGCAAGCCGGCATGGCCGGGGCCGGAAAGCCAGCATACCGTCGATCCGGGCACCGCCGTGCGTAGCATATGATGCCCGCGGCAACGTTTCCGCGAGCACCGCCGAGTGACCTTCGAAGTCTTCTGCGTCTTCCTGAAGCTCGGGCTGACTTCGTTCGGCGGACCGATCGCCCACCTCGGCTATTACCGCAGCGAGTTCGTCGAACGCCGGCGCTGGCTCGACGAAGCGCGCTATGCCGACCTGATCGCGTTGTGCCAGTTCCTGCCCGGGCCGACCAGCAGCCAGATCGGTTTCGCGATCGGCCTCGAGCGAGCCGGCGTACGCGGCGCGCTCGCCGCGTGGATCGGTTTCACCGCGCCGTCGGCGCTGCTGATGGTGCTCGTCGCGACCGGGTTCGCGCAGGGCGCCGCAGGCAGCGCCGTGTTCGATGCCATCGTGCACGCGCTCGAGATCGTCGCGGTCGCCATCGTTGCGCAGGCCGTCTGGTCGATGTGGCAGATGCTCTGCCCCGACTGGCCTCGGCGCGTGTTCGCGATGGGCACGGCGGCCTTCGTGCTCTCGTGGCCTGCGACCGGGGCGCAGTGGCTGGCGCTCGCCGCATGTGCACTGCTCGGCTGGCGGGTGCTGCGCGCAGCGGGCCGGACGGGGGCGGATTCGGGCGCGAATTCGCTGCCCGAGCCGAGCGCCGCAGCGGTGCAGGGCGATTCCCGAGCGGGACAGCGCGTCGGGACGGCGCTCGACACGCGTATCGGCGTTGCGACCGGGTGGCTCGCGCTCGCGGTGTTCCTCGGGCTTCTCGCCGGATTGCCGATCGTTTCCCGACTGTCGGGGTCGCAGGCGCTGCAGGTATTCGATGCGTTCTACCAGGCCGGCGCGCTGGTGTTCGGCGGAGGCCACGTCGTGCTTCCGCTTCTGGAAGCGGCAGTGGTCGCACCCGGCTGGGTCTCCGAGTCGGTGTTCCTCGCCGGTTACGGCGCGGCGCAGGCGCTTCCGGGACCGTTGTTCAGTTTCGCCGCGTACCTCGGCTACGGGATCGGCGCGGGCGATCCGGCCTCCGGCATTGCGGGCGCCGCCGACGGCACGATCGGAGGCTGGTGGGGCGCAGCGGTCGGCCTGGTCGCGTTGTTCCTCCCGGGATTCCTGATCCTGCTGGCCGCGCTGCCGTTCTGGGTGCGCTTGCGCAGGCATGGCGCGCTGCGGGCGGCGATCACCGGCGTCAACGCCGGCGTCGTCGGATTGCTGCTCGCAGCGTTGATCGACCCGTTGGCCCGCAGCGCGATTCACGGCGCAGTCGATGCCGCGATCGCGGTCCTCCTGCTGGCGCTGTTGGCGAAGCTGCGATGGCAGCCGCTTGCCGTGGTCGCCACGGGAATCGTCGTGGGGATGCTGCGCTGGAGCGTTGCAGGATGATCCCGATCGAAACCGCGCTCGCGTTCTTCGTCGTGGCAGTGCTTCTGGGACTGGCACCGGGGCCCGACATCGTGTTCGTGCTCTTCCAGTCGGCGATGCGCGGTCGCACTGCGGGCCTGCAGGTGGTCCTCGGACTGTGCACGGGGCTGCTGGTGCACACCGCGGCGGTCGCCGCAGGGCTCGCGGCGGTGTTCGCAGCGTCGGCGATCGCGTTCGAAGTCGTGAAGTGGCTCGGCGCGCTGTACCTCGCCTGGCTCGCATGGCTGGCGTTTCGTGCGCCGGCGGAACTCGGCAGCGCCGCGCCGGCAAAGGGCAGCGGGTGGGCGATGTACCGGCGCGGCGTCCTGATGAACCTGGGCAACCCGAAGGTCGCGATCTTCTTTCTCGCGTTCCTTCCGCAGTTCACCGATCCGTCGCAAGGCGCGCTGTGGGCCCAGGTCATGATGCTCGGCGCGATCTTCATCGCCGCGACGCTGCTGGTCTTCGGCGGCATCGCGTGGTTCGCGGGCGTCGTCGGCGAGCGGATCCGCACATCGCCCCGGTTGCACCTTGCGATGAACCGCGTCACCGGCGTGGTGTTCCTGCTGCTCGCTTTCCGCCTTGCCGTTGCCGAACGCTGAGCCGCGCGCAGCCGATGCGCCGGCCGCCGGTGCTCAGAGACGAATGCGTGCGGCCAGTTGCTGCAGCTGCTCGAGCGGCGGATCGCGCCGCGGCCAGCCGAGCGTCACGGTGTCGCCGTTGCGCCGCGGCAGTACGTGCAGGTGCAGGTGCGGGACGGTCTGCCAACCGGCGACCCGGTTGGCCTGCAGGATCGTGATGCCGTCGGCAGCGAACTCGCGTTCGACGGCGATCGCGATGCGCCGCGCCGCGCGCATCATCGCCAGCGCAGTCGGCTCGTCGGCGTCCATCAGCGTCTCGTAGGGGCGGATCGACGCGACGATCACGTGGCCGTCGTTGACCTGTCCGGCGTCCATGAACGCGAACACGTGTTCGTCGGCGTAGACGCGGGCGCACGGCAGCTCGCCCGCATACAGGCGTTCGAAGAGGGTCGGCGTGGCGGTCGGCATCGGCGCGGCTCCTTGGGGGGGTCGAGTCCGCGGACGATACGCCAAACCCGGTGCGCCGCTGCCGCGTCCGTCGCCCAATACCCGCGACCGGCGACGACGGCTCCGGCGAAGCCCTACAATGACGGGTTTTCCCCTCCCGCCATGAACACTCCGCGTCTTTCCGTACCGAAGGAAAAGCTGAAGTTCGTGCTTTTCGAAGGCATTCACGATTCGGCCCTCGAGGGCCTGCGTGCCGACGGCTACACGAACATCGACAGCCACCGGCAGTCGTTGTCCGGCGCCGACCTGGTTCGCGCAATCGACGGCGCGCATTTCGTCGGGATCCGTTCGCGCACGATGCTCACCGAAGAGGTGCTGCAGCAGGCGCCCAAGCTGATCGCCATCGGTTGCTTCTGCATCGGCACGAACCAGGTCGATCTCGACGCGGCCGCGCGGCGGGGAATCCCGGTCTTCAACGCGCCGTTCTCGAACACCCGCAGCGTCGCCGAGCTCGTGCTCGGCGAGATCATCATGCTGATGCGCGACATCCCGCGCAAGAACGCGAAGCTGCACCGTGGCGGGTGGGACAAGAGCGCAGCGGGTTCGTGGGAAGTGCGCGGCAAGGTGCTCGGTATCGTCGGATACGGGCACATCGGCACGCAGATCGGAATTCTCGCCGAGCAGCTGGGGATGTCGGTCGTGTTCCACGACATCGAGAAGAAGCTGCCGCTGGGCAATGCGCGCCAGTGCGCGTCGCTCGACGAAGTGCTTCGGCTCGCCGATGTCCTGACGTTGCACGTTCCCGAGACGCCGGCAACGCGCAACATGATCGGCGCCGGGCAGATCTCGACGATGAAGCCCGGATCGCACCTGATCAACGCATCGCGCGGCAACGTCGTCGACATCGACGCGCTCGCCGATGCACTCGACCGGGGGCACCTGTACGGCGCGGCGATCGACGTGTTTCCGGTCGAACCGAAAGGCAACGAAGGCGTCTTCGAGTCGCCGCTGGCGCGCTTCGACAACGTGATCCTGACGCCGCACATCGGCGGGTCGACGTCCGAGGCGCAGGCCAACATCGGCGGCGAGGTGGCGGCGAAGCTGATCCGCTACAGCAACAACGGTTCGACGGTGAGCGCGGTGAATTTCCCCGAGGTGTCGCTGCCCGAGCACACGGGGAAGTCCCGGCTGCTGCACGTGCACCGCAATGTTCCGGGGATCATCGCGCACATCAACGAGCGGTTCTCGCGGGCCGGGATCAACGTCTCGGCGCAGTACCTGCAGACGACGGCGCTCGTCGGCTACGTCGTGATCGACGTCGATGCCAATGCGAGCCAGATCGCACTGGACGAACTCGGCGCGATCGAAGGCACGATCCGCTGCCGGATCCTCTATTGACGCAATGAACGAACTTCCGATCCACAGGCCGGGCCGCCCGGCACCTCCGGCGGCAGTCCAGGGCTTCGCGTTGTGGGAGCTGGGTTTTCGCCCGTTCTACCTGCTCGCCGCCGTCTTCAGCGCAGCGAGTGTCGCGCTCTGGGCGTTGCAGTACTCGGGTGCGATCACGCACGCGTACCTGCAGGGCCCGTTGTGGCACGGGCACGAGATGCTCTTCGGGTACACGACCGCGGTCATCGCGGGGTTCCTGCTGACGGCGGTGCGCAACTGGACCAGCCGGCCGACACCCACCGGCGTGCCGCTGGCGGCGCTCGCGGCGCTGTGGGTGGTGGCGCGCATCCTCGTGCTGACGCCGTGGTCCGTTGCCGCGGCGATCGCCAACGCGGCATTTCCGATCGCCGTCGCGGTGGCGATCGGCATACCGATCGCGCGCTCGCAGAACACGCGCAACTACTTCTTCGTCGGGCTGCTCGTGCTGCTGGGCGTGCTTACACTTGCGATCCACGCGTCGCTGAACGGCGTGATCGACTTCGAGCCGCTGCTGGGCCTGCGCCTGGGGCTCGACGTGGTCCTGTTCATCATGGTCGTGATGGCCGGGCGCGTCGTTCCGATGTTCACCAACAACGGCATACCGGGGCTGAACGCGCGCCGCCACCCGATCGTCGAGAAGGTCTCGCTCGGCAGCGTGATCGCGCTGTTCCTGGCCGATGCGCTCGGCTGGCCGCTGCTCGCCGGCGCGGTCGCGCTGGCGGCCGCGATCGCGCACGCGGTGCGGCTCGTCCTGTGGCAGCCGTGGCGCACGCTGGGTACGCCGCTCGTCTGGGTGCTGCACGCGGCGTATGCGTGGATCGTCGTGCACCTGCTGCTGCGCGCGGGAGTCGCCGTCGGGGTGGTCGTCGAGTCGCTGGCAACGCATGCGCTGACCGTCGGCGCAATCGGCGCACTCACCCTGGGGATGATGACGCGCACTGCGCGCGGGCACACGGCGCGGCCGCTGAAGGCCGACGGTTTCGAGGCCGTTGCCTACGGTCTCGTGCTGGCCGCCGCGGTCGTGCGCGTGCTCGGACCGCTGGCGATGCCGTCGCTGCATCTGACATTCGTGCAGGCGTCTGCGATACTCTGGGCCGCGGCTTTCGCCCTGTACGCCGTGCGGTACTGGCCGATCCTGTCGCGCCCCCGGCTCGACGGCAAGCCGGGCTGAAAGCGCAGTCACGCACCGCGACCCGCCGTCGGGTCGCAGCTACGGAGTGCCGACATGGCCTTGCGACACGCGACCTCCGGGGAGATCGTCCGGATCGAGGCGCTCGATCCGGGAACGGCCAACGTGCCTTCGACGGCGATCGTCCGCGACGACCACATCGAGGTCATGCGCCTGGTGCTGCCTGCCGGCAAGACCGTTGCCGAACACGGGGTCGACGGTCCGATCACGCTGCACTGCCTGCAGGGGGCCGTCGAGGTGCGCGCGCACAACGAAACCAAGCTGTTGCGCGCGGGCGAACTGATGTACCTCGCGGGCGCGGTTTCGCACGGTTTCCGCGCGGTCGAGGACACGTCGCTGCTCGCGACGGTCGTGCGCCTGCAGACGACATGACGGCCGGCGCAACCCGGATCGAACACGACCTGCTCGGCGATCGCGCGATCCCGGCCGACGCGTACTACGGCGTGCACACGCTGCGCGCGGTCGAGAACTTCCCGATCACCGGCACGCCGATCTCGATCTACCCGGAGCTCGTGCGCGCGCTCGCCGCGATCAAGCAGGCGGCCGCGCAGGCGAACCAGGCGCTCGGGCTGCTCGACCCGCAACGCGCCGACGCGATCGAGCGCGCGTGCGCGGAGATCCTCGGCGGCGCGCTGCACGACCAGTTCGTCGTCGACGTCATCCAGGGCGGAGCGGGCACCTCGACGAACATGAACGCGAACGAGGTGATCGCCAATCGCGCGCTCGAGCTGATGGGACGCGAGCGCGGCGACTATGCGGCGCTGCATCCGATCGAGCACGTCAACATGAGCCAGAGCACCAACGACGTCTACCCGACGGCGTTGAAGGTCGCGGCGTGGTTCGGCATCGGGCGACTGATCGAAGCGATGGAGCAGTTGCGCCTGGCCTTCGACGAGAAGGCGCACGAATTCGCCGACGTGCTGAAGATGGGCCGCACGCAGCTGCAGGACGCCGTGCCGATGACGCTCGGCCAGGAGTTCTCCACCTACGCGACGATGCTCGGCGAGGACCAGGAGCGACTGCGCGAAGCGGCGTCGCTGATCCGCGAGATCAACCTGGGCGGCACCGCGATCGGCACCGGGATCACCGCGCACCCGGACTACGCGCGGCTCGTCTGCGGCAGCCTGTCGAAGATCAGCGGCATCGACCTCGTCACCGCGCCGAACCTGATCGAGGCGACGCAGGACTGCGGCGCCTTCGTGCAGCTCTCGGGCGTGCTCAAGCGCGTCGCGGTGAAACTGTCGAAGACCTGCAGCGACCTGCGGCTGTTGTCGTCGGGGCCGCGTGCCGGGCTGAACGAGATCGACCTGCCGGCGATGCAGGCGGGCTCGTCGATCATGCCCGGGAAGGTGAACCCGGTGATCCCGGAAGTGATCAACCAGATCGCCTACGAGGTGATCGGCAACGACGTCACCGTCACCTTCGCCGCCGAAGCGGGGCAACTGCAGCTGAACGCCTTCGAGCCGATCATCGCGCACAGCCTGTTCAAGAGCATCAAGCACCTGCAGCACGGGTGCGAGACGCTCACCGAGCGCTGCGTGCGCGGGATCACCGCGAACCGTGCGCGGCTGCGCGAGATGGTCGAGAACTCGATCGGCATCGTCACGGCGCTGAACCCGTACATCGGCTACGCGAACGCCACCGCCGTGGCCGAGGAGGCCGACGCCACCGGCGGCAGCGTCTACAGGATCGTGCTCGAGCGCGGGCTGATGACGCAGGCGCAGCTCGACCGGCTGATGCGGCCCGAGGAACTCACGCGGCCGCGGCCGATCCGCATCGCCGATTAGGGCCTGTTCACACTACGCGCTGGCCGGTGCGGAACAGGCGGATCAGCGATTCCGCGTCCGGGTACTTCGCCATCGCCGAGCCTTCGCCCGGCGCCAGCCGAGGCGCCGTCGAAGGCGCCCGAGGCGGCAGCGGGGCGCCCGCGCCGAGGCACCTCAGCTGCCTGGCCGAGACCTTGCTTTCTCCGAAAACGGACTGGATAATCTCTCGAAAAGGAGAGATCATGGGTGCTTCCTCCGGCGCACGACGCGCGTCGAACGCCTACCCGGCCAGTCGATTCGAGCCGCCCGCCTTCGTCGACCTGAGCGCGCGCAGCGAACGCGAGCGCCTGTCGCCCGCGGCGCTGCGCGGTTTCTTCGCGATCGCCGACCGGTGGAAGCTGCGCGACGACGAGGCGCGCGAGCTGCTCGGCGGCGTCTCGAGCAGCGCGTACTACGACTGGAAGAAGAAGCCCGAGCGAACGCTCGACGTCGACCGGATCGTCCGCATCTCGTATCTGGTCGGTATCTACAAGGCGCTGCACATTCTCTACGGCGACGAGCTCGCCGACGAATGGGTGCGGCTGCCGAACCGCAACGCGCTGTTCGGCGGCCGCTCGCCGCTCGAGTACATGATCGCCGGCGGGCTGATCGCGATGCAGACGGTGCGCAGGCTGCTCGACGCGCGGCGGGGCGGGGCTTGAGCAGCGCGCTTCCGCGCACGACGCTCGTTCGCCGCTTCGACACGGTGCGCCTGATTCCATCGCGCTTCGCGCCGCGCGAGGACTCCGTGCTGGCGGCGATTGCCGAAGACGATACCGACCTGGCGGCTCTGTTCGAACTGGACAACGCGACCAACGAGCGGCTGCGTGCCGAGCGCGGCCTGGCGCCGGGCATCGGCGTGGAGGAACTGGTGTTCGGCGTGCCGAACTACCGGATCGTGAACGCGGCGTTCGTTCACGCGCGCCCGGAAGGAAGTCGCTTCAACGGTCCGGATCGGGGTGCCTGGTACTGCGCGTTCGAGATCGAGACGGCGCTCGCCGAGATCGCCTTCCACAAGACCGTGGAGTACGAGGAAATCGGTCGCTTCGACGACAGCGTCACCTACGAGGCGTTTCTCGCCGACTTCTCGCACGAGTTCCACGACCTGCGCGGCGATGCACGCTTCGCACGCTGCCTCGACCCGGCGAGCTACGTGGCCTCGCAGCGTCTGGCCGAGCGGCTCCTCGAGCGCGCGTCGATCGGCGTCGTCTACCCGAGCGTGCGCCGGCCGACGGGCACCAACCTCGCGTGCTTTCGCCCGGCGGTGGTCGGAAATGTGCGACGCGGGGAAGGGTGGCGGTTCACGTGGTCGGGGTCCCGGGAGCCGACCATCGTGCGCGAGGCGGCCGCGGCGCACGCGAGGCGGTTGCGGCGACGGCCGTAGGGAACTTCAAGCTGCCACTTCGACGCTTCGCCTTCACCTGCGCGGTCGCGACCCGGATGCTGCCGCCGGATTACGCCGGTACGGCTCCTCGAATTCGAGGAAGTCGTTCTCGGCGAGCGCACCGGACACCCAGTCGGCAACGCCGCGCGCCTGCAGCACGCGCGCAACGTAGCCTTCGGAGCTCGATTCGAGCGGCACTCCGTAGGTGCGAAAGCGCGAGGCGACCGGAGCGTAGAACGCGTCGGCGATGCCGAAGGTGCCGAACAGGAAAGGCCCTCCGGAAATCGCGAGACAGTCGGCCCAGATCTCCTCGACGCGCGCGACCTCGTCGCGCACCGCCGCCTGTTCGCGCACGATGCGCGGACCGATCTCGGGCAACTGCGCCTCGATGTTCAACGGGAAGTGCGTGCGCAGCGCGGTGAAGCCCGAGTGCATCTCGGCGACGATCGAGCGCGCGCGGGTGCGCGCTGCGCGCGAAGCGGGCCACAGCCGCCGGTCGGGATGCAATTCGGCCAGGAACTCGGCGATCGACAGCGTGTCCCAGATCACCTGCATGCGCCCGTCGACCTCGGTCTGCAGCACGGGGACCTTGCCGGTGGGGCTCAGTCCTGCCAGTTCCCTCTTGAATCGCGAATCGGCGGCGAAGGAATCGAAGCGCACCATGACTTCTTCGAACGGGATCTGCGCATGGCGCATCAGCACCCACGGGCGCATCGACCACGACGAGTAGTTCTTGTTGCCGATGAAAAGCTTCATGGGTGCCGGCGTCATTGCGCGAGGTAGGCTCCGTCGACCGGATGGTAGCTGCCCGTGACGAACGAAGCTTTCGCCGAACTGAGCCACAACACCAGTTCCGCGACCTCCTCGGAGCGGCCGAGCCTGCCGATCGGGTGCAGCGAAACGAGGCCCTTGCGCACCTCGTCGGGCAGGTTCTCGAGCAAGGGCGTGTCGATGTACGCGGGGCCCACGGCGTTCACGCGAATGCCGCGCGTCGCATACTCGATCGCAGCGGCACGCGTCAGCCCGACGACGCCGTGCTTGGCCGCCACGTACGGCGAGTGCCCGGGCGCGGCCACCTGCCCGAGGATCGACGCCATGTTGACGATCGCTCCGCCGCCGGCCGCGAGCATGGCGGGAACCTGGTAGCGCATTCCGTAGAAGACGCCGGACAGGTTGATTCCGATCACGCGGTCCCACTCCTCGGGCGGCATCTCGCCTACCGGGTGATCGGCCCCGCCGATGCCGGCGTTGTTGCACGCTACGTGCAACGCGCCGTACTTCTTCAGCGTCTGCGCGACGAGCGATTCATTGTCGGCGGGCTTCGACGTGTCGGCGCGCACGAAGAAGGAATCGCCACCGGCCGCCGCAATCTGCGACACGGTTTCCCGGCCCGGCGCTTCTGCGATGTCGGACACCACGACGCGAGCGCCGGCCGCGGCGTAGGAAAGCGCGACGGCGCGCCCGATCCCCGATCCGGCGCCGGTCACCACCGCGACGCGGTCGGCAAGCAGTTTCTCCATGGTGCTCCCTTCCTCCGATGTGGCTGCATTCGATCCGGCATTGTGCACTGGATCGTCCGGCACCCGGCGGCAGTGCGCGCCCGGGTAAGATGGCCGCCAAGCATGCAGCGCGCCCGAAACGAAACTGCCTCTTCCCCGGGAAAGCCCCGATCGCGCGGCACGCGCCCGCTCGACATCGCGCTGCAGGGCGGCGGTGCGCACGGGGCGTTCACCTGGGGCGTACTCGACCGCCTGCTCGAGGATCAGCGCATCGCCATCTGCGGCATCAGCGGAACGAGCGCGGGCGCCATGAACGCGGTCGTGCTCGCGTCGGGTCTGCTGCACGGAGGCAACGCCGGGGCGCGCGACGCGCTGCGCGAGTTCTGGTCGCAGGTCGCCTCCGCCAGCGCGAATCCGCTCAGCCGGGGGCTGTTCGGCGCCGTCTTCGGCAACGCGTTCTCGACGTGGTCGCCGATGTCGGCGTATTTCGATTTCACCGCGGCGAGCCGGATCCTGTCGCCGTACCAGTTCAACCCGTTCAACCTGAATCCGCTGCGCGACATCGTCGCGGACATCGTCGACTTCGAAGCGATCCGCGCGAGCGACCTGCCTCGCTTGTTCGTCGCAGCGACGCACGTGCGTTCGGGCCGGATGCGCATCTTCCGCAACGCCGAATTGAGCGTCGACGCGCTGATGGCGTCGGCGTGCCTGCCGACGCTGTTCCAGGCGGTCGAGATCGACGGCGAGGCGTACTGGGACGGCGGGTACATGGGCAATCCGTCGCTGTTCCCGCTGATCGAGGAAACACCGGCGAACGACCTGCTTCTCGTGCAGGTCAACCCGTCGCAGCGCGAGACCGTGCCGACGCGCTCGCCGGAGATCCTCGAGCGCATCGACGAGATCACGTTCCAGGGCAGCCTGATCAAGGAGCTGCGCACGGTTGCGATGCTGCAGCGGCTGATCCGCGCCGAGGGCAGGCCGGGGCACCAGTATCGCGAACCGCTGTTCGGCCAGATCGATGCGCTGTCGATGCATCGCCTCGAAGGAGGAGAGACCCTCGGCGCCATGGGGGCCTCGAGCAAGCTCGATACCGACTGGACTTCGCTGCAGCGGCTGCATCGCGAAGGCTACGCGAGCGCCGACGCGTGGCTGAGCGTGAACTTCACGCACCTGGGCCGGCGATCGAGCTTCGACCTGTCGCGCGAGTTCGGCACGTCGCGCGCGACCGAGGCCTGACGCGCGAGCCCGGCGAGTCTGTCACCATTCGGTATTGCGCTCCCCCGGAGCCGACCGTCGACCTCCATGCCAGAAGAACACTCGAACGACCCACGATCGCACGGATCGGTGGAGCAACCGGCCCGCGATCGGATTCGCGAGCGGATGGCGGCGCTCGCGCCGCAGGTGCTGCGCACGCTTCGCCGCGGAATCGAGAAGGAGAGCCTGCGCGTGCGGCCGGACGGGATGCTCGCGGACACGCCGCACCCCGTTGCGCTCGGATCGGCGCTTGCCCATCCGCACATCACGACCGATTTCAGCGAATCGCAACTCGAACTGATCACCGGAGTCCACGAGGCTGCCGATGACTGCCTGGCCGAACTGACCGAGATCCACCGGTTCGTTCACCGGCAACTCGGCGACGGCGAAATGCTCTGGGCGGCAAGCATGCCGTGCGGGCTTCCCGCCGACGACGCGATTCCGCTCGGCCGCTACGGAAGCTCGAACGTCGGACGCGCCAAGACCGTCTATCGGCAAGGGCTCTCGCATCGCTACGGCCGCCGGATGCAGACGATCTCCGGGATCCACTACAACTTCTCGTTGCCCGAAGCAGGCTGGTCGGCGCTGCAGCACATCGACGGCTCCGGCGACAGCGAACGCGCGTACCGCGATGCCGCGTATTTCGCACTGATCCGCAACTTTCGCCGGCACTCGTGGCTGCTGCTGTACCTGTTCGGTGCATCGCCGGCGGTCTGCCATACCTTCCTGGCCGGCCAGCCGCACAACCTCCAGCAACTCGAACCGGGCACGCTGTACCTGCCCGACGCCACGTCGTTGCGCATGGGCCCGCTCGGATACCAGAGCGACGCCCAGTCGTCGCTGGCGGTCAGCTTCAACAGCCTGGAGAGCTATGCGGCTTCGTTGTCGCGCGCGCTCTCCGAACCGTATCCGGCGTACGAGCGGGTCGGCATCCACGATGGAAACGGGCTGTACCGCCAGTTGGCAACCACGCTGCTGCAGATCGAGAACGAGTTCTACGGGACGATCCGTCCCAAGAGGAGCATCCGCAGCGGCGAACGACCGCTGCGTGCCTTGTCCGATCGAGGCGTCGAGTACGTCGAAGTACGATGCCTGGACCTCGATCCTTTCCATTCGATCGGGATCTCCGGTCAGACGCTGCGTTTCCTCGACGTGTTCCTTCTGCATTGCCTTTTCGCGCCGAGTCCCGACGACACGCCCGAGGAGATCGCCGCACTCTCGCGCAACCAGCACGACGTGGCGCAGCGCGGCCGCGAAACCGGACTGCGCCTGTGCCGGACCGACGGCGAGATCGAGCTGGTTCGCTGGGGAAGCGAGTTGCTGCGGCAATGCGAGCCGATCGCGGAGGCGCTGGACGCGGCGCAGTTGGTCGACGCGACATCGGCCGACGCGCGCGCCTATCGCGACGTGCTGCGCGCCGCGCAGCAGGCACTCGACGACGCGTCGCGAACTCCGTCGGCGCGAACGCTGGAAGAGATGCGCCGGGACTTCGGCAATTCGTTCTCGCGCTTCGCGCTTGCCCGCTCGCTGGCGAACCGGGACGAACTGCTCGCGGGCGCGCTGACGCCGCAGGCCGAGCAGCGGCAGCGGCGACTGGCCGAAGAGTCGCTGCGCGAACAGCATCGGATCGAAGCGGCCGACGACATGTCGTTCGAGACGTATCGGCAGCGCTATCTCGCCGGCGAACTGCCGTCGACGTCGGCACCCACGCGCTGAGGCCGTCCCTGGAACCGCGGTCGGTCGTCCCGGCGCCTACGGAATCGCGCCGTCCAGGCGGCGCTTGAGCGCGCCGAAACGCCTGCGATATTGCGCAGGCGTCAGCGCGACACGGCGGCGAAACAGCCTGCCGAAGAAGCTCGCATCCTGGTAGCCGACGTCGACGGCGATCGCCTCGACGGGCGTGTCGCCGGACTCGAGCATCTGCTTGGCCTCCTCGAGGCGCAGCGTGTGGACGTACTCGATCGGCGTCATCCCCGTGGCGAGCGTGAAACGCCGCTTGAACGTGCGCTCGGGCAGCCCCGACAACGCGACCATCCGGGCCACCGGAGCCTCGACGTGGTAGTTCCGCGCGGCCCACTGCTGGCACCGCTGCACGACCGGGTCGGCGCTCTGCGCGCCGTGCGTCAGCGACGCATACGCGATCGGGCTCGTTGCGTTCCAGTCCATCAGGTTGATCCGCGCGACCTGCATCGCCGCCTCGGTACCTGCATGGCGTGCGATCAGCGCGAGCACCAGCTGGTGCCAGGAGATGCCGCTGCCCGCCATCAGGATGCGCTGGTTCGTGCCGGCGGCGACGAGCCCGCGTTCCGGATGCCAGCGCACGGCCGGGTATTCGCGGCGCAGCGCATCGCAATAGGCCCAGTGCGAGGTGGCATCGCTTCCTTCGAGGAGCCCGGTCCGGGCGAGCAGCAGGGCGCCCGAGCACGCCGACGCGACCCACGATCCGGCGTCGTGGCACCGGCGGATCCACGCGGCTTCGCGATCGTAGCGATCGCCGATCGGTACACCGGGCGCTACTGCCAGATCGGTGATGCAGACGATGTCGGGCCGCGCGATCGACTCGAAGCCCGCGTCGGGCGTGATCCGCACTCCGTTGGCCGCCGTGAACGGCAGGCCGTCGCGCGAGACGACCTGCGGTCGAAACGGCGACTCGCCGCTGCGCCCGTGCACGAACTGCCAGTCGCGGCAGGTGCCGGCCAACGCGTCGTGAAAACCGTACAGCGTCGACGCGCTGACGTCGGGCACCGCGAGCAGCGCGACGTGGACCGGTGCAGCCTTCGGGCGCGTCGAATCGGCCATGGCATGGATGTCCGGTTTGTTGCACGAATCACTTTAGTCGAATCGGGCCACGCGCGACACACTGCACGAACGGATCGGCAGAACTCGCCCGGCCGGGCGAACCCTGCCGTTGTTTCCTTTTTCGACACGGAGCAGAAGTCATGAGTCACGTAGACCAGGCCGGAAATCGGGTATCCGGCGCGAACGCCGCCGGGCTTGCGCTGTTCGAGATGGCAGCCCACGAGCT
Source organism: uncultured Limnobacter sp. (assembly GCA_964481165.1). Taxonomy (GTDB): domain Bacteria; phylum Pseudomonadota; class Gammaproteobacteria; order Burkholderiales; family Burkholderiaceae_E; genus Zeimonas. Next base: position 19,795 of record CAYZYC010000001.1, read on the forward strand.
TCGCTGCCTGGTCGCCGATCCGGTGGCGACCGTCGACCGGGCGATCGCGGAGTGCCCCTCCATGACGATGGCGCACGTGCTTCGCGGCTGGCTGCACCTGCTCGGTACCGAGCCCTCGGGACTGCCGGTCGCGCGCGAATGCGCCGACGCCGCCGGCGCATTGCCGGCAAACGAGCGCGAACGCGCGCACATCGTCGCGCTGCGCGCGCTGTGCGACGGGCACTGGCGCCGCGCCGGGCAACTCCTCGAGGACCTGAGCGTGCGCCACCCGCTCGACGCGCTCGCGTTGCAGGCCGGGCACCAGATCGATTTCTTCTGCGGAAATTCGCGGATGCTGCGCGACCGGATCGCGCGCGCACTTCCCGCATGGGAACCGGCGATTCCCGGCTATCACGCGTTGCTCGGAATGCACGCGTTCGGTCTCGAGGAGACCGGCGACTACGCGCAGGCCGAACGGCAGGGCCGGCGCAGCGTCGAGCTGCAGTCGCGCGACACCTGGGCCTGGCACGCGGTCTCGCACGTCTGCGAAATGCGCAACCGTCCGGACGAGGGCATCGCGTGGTTGCGATCGAATCCGCAGGCATGGTCGCAGGACAGTTTCCTGTCGGTGCACAACTGGTGGCACCTGGCGGTGTTCCACCTCGAGCGCGACGAGGTCGACGAGGTGCTGCGGCTTTTCGACGGCCCGATCTTCGGTGCGCGCTCGGCAGTGGTGATCGACCTGATCGACGCCAGCGCCTTGCTGTGGCGCCTGCAGCTGCGCGGCGTCGACGTCGGCGATCGATGGCGCGACGTAGCTGACCGGTGGGAGCCGATCGCAGACGCGGGGAACTATGCCTTCAACGACATGCACGCGATGATGGCCTTCGTCGGCGCCGATCGCCCCGGCGCCCGGCTCCGCGTGCTCGATGCGCAACGCGCCGCCCTCGGCGCCGGCGGCGACAACGCCGATTTCACGCGCGACGTCGGCGCGTCGGCGACGCGTGCGATCCTGGCGTTCGCCGAGGGCGATTACGCGCAATGCGTCGGACTGCTGCGCCCGGTGCGCAGCTACGCGCATCGCTTCGGCGGCAGTCACGCGCAGCGCGACGTGATCGACCTGACGCTGATCGAGGCAGCGATCCGCAGCGGCGACCGTGCTCTCGCTTCGGCGCTCGCAGCCGAACGGGTCGCGCTTCGCCCGTCGAGTGCGCCGGCGTTGCGTCTGGCTACCCGCGCGGCGCAGGCCGACAGCGCCGACGAGCCCGGGAGCGGGCTTGCGCCGGCTGCGCTCGCAGCGACCGCCGCATAGCAGAGGCGGGCATCCGATGTGCTGCTATCCGGACCGCGGCCGCGCGCATGGGCGCCGGCCGCAGATCGGAGACGCTGGATGGCGGCACGCATTGCACCCGGATTCCGCACGCGCCGCTCGCTGATTCTCGTGGGGTTCGCAGCGGCCGCGTCCGGCTGCGCGACCCACTTTCCGGCGCCGCGCGCAGGCAGGCTCGCGCTGCCGCCGGTGGCGACGCCGCCGTCTGCTGCGAAGGCGGTTTCGGCGCCGCAGGTCCTGCGTCCGCGCCGCGCCGACTTCGGCTCCGTGCCGGCCTCGCGTGCGGCACGCGAGGTCGCCGACTGGGCCGTTGCCTCGGGCGACCCCCGGGGACTTCCGTTCCTGATCGTCGACAAGATCGGTGCGCGCATGTTCGTCTTCGACAGCAAGGGTCGACTGCGCGGAAACAGCGCGGTGCTGCTGGGCGCCGCGCACGGCGACGAAACCGTTCCGGGAATCGGCGAGCGTGCGATCGCCGCGATCCGCCCGCACGAACGCACGACGCCGGCAGGCCGATTCGTCGCGGAACGCGGACGCAACGCGCACGGCGAGGACATCGTCTGGGTCGACTACGACGCTGCCGTCTCGATGCATCGCGTCCGTGCGACGGTTCCGGCGGAACGCCGCCTCGAGCGCCTGCGCACGCCGACGACGAACGACAACCGCATCTCGTACGGGTGCATCAACGTGCCGGCGAAGTTCTACGACCGCTACGTCGTTCCGGCTTTTCGCGACGAAGTCGCGATCGTCTACGTGCTCCCCGAAACCGGTTCGGTGCACTCGCGCTTCGGGATTCCCCGGGTGCGTGCGCGCGCCGGTTCCTGAGGCGCCTGCAGCCGCCGGATCCGGGCGAAAGAAAACGCCGGGCAGCGCCCGGCGTTCGACGCAGCTGCTGCGAAGTCAGTTGCGGTCGGCGCGCGGGGCGCGCGCCATGCGGTCGTTACGCATCCGGAAATCGTCGTCCGACGCGCTCGAGCGGGTCGTTCCCATCGTACTCGACGATGTCGTGTCCCGTTCGGCGGCCATTCCCTGCGAGGCCTGGCGATTGAGGTCCTGCGATTGCGGCGTCGTCTGCGTCGACATCGCCGTGCCGCTGCGCGTGGTGTCGCGCATCGTGTCCGAGGTTGCGCTGCGGGTCTCGGTCGCGGTCGAGTCCCTGCGCATGCTGTCGAGCGCGCTTCCCGGGCGGGCTGCTTCGGTTCCGGATGCCATGCCTTGCGTGTTCGGCGCGTTCATCCGGGTCGAGTCGCTCGCCGTGCCCTGGCTCGTGCTCTGCGCCTGTGCGAGGCCCGACACGGACAGGCACGCGGCGGCAGCGAAGGCCGCGAGCAGGGCGTGGCGGGGTGTGAAACGTTCGATGCTTCGGGTCATGTTCGGCTCCATGGTGTTTCGTTTCGCTGTCTGGACGGATCGCCGGCGAAGCGACGGCCCGACGAGGCCACTGCAGGCTGCAAGTCGGGTGCCCGCGCCGTGCGGAGAGCCTCGGTCGAAGGCGCTCGGTCGGCGGCGCGCAGTCGCCTCAGTCGGCCGCCAGCGCGCGCGCGAGCACGACCGCGACGTGCGTGGCGTTGCGCTGCGTGCCGTCGGCGATCTGGTGCCTGCAGCTCGTGCCGTCGGCGACGATCAGGGTCTGCTCGCCGGCGTTGCGCACTTCGGGCAGCAGCGACAACTCGCCCATCCGCATCGAAACGTCGAAATGCGAAGCTTCGAATCCGAACGCGCCGGCCATCCCGCAGCATCCCGGATCGACGGTGCGCACGACGAGCCCGGGGATCCACTCGAGCACCGCGCGGATCGGGCGCACCGCATCGAAGGCATGCTGATGGCAATGCCCGTGCAGCAGCACGCGCGTCTGCGGCAACGCGCGCAGCGGCAGGCGCAATCTGCCCGCGCGGTGCTCGCGCTCGAGGAACTCCTCGAACAGCAGCGCCTGGCCGGCGAGCCGTTGCGCGGCGTCGCCGAGCCCGAGCACGAGGAACTCGTCGCGCATCGTCAGCAGGCACGAGGGCTCGAGGCCGACGACGGGAACGCCGCGTTCGACGTAAGGCGCCAGCGCCCGAAGCGTGCGTTGCGCTTCGGCGCGCGCTTCGTCGACGAGCCCGGTGGCCAGGAACGTGCGCCCGCAACACAGCGGCCGCGCGGGAGTCGAAGCGGCGTCGGCACGCGCGACGTGCACGCGATAGCCCGCGGCCTGCAGCACCGTGCGTGCCGCGCGCAGGTTGTCGGGTTCGAACCAGTTCTCGAAGGTGTCGGCCCACAGCACGACCTCGCCGTTCGGCGCGTGCGCCGCAGGCGCAGCGCGGTCGCCGGTGAACGGATCGCCGCGCCAGCGCGGCAGCGAGCGGCGCGCCGAGAATCCGGCCAGGCGTTCGCTCGCCCAGGCGGCCCCCGGAACGCGGTCGCGCAGGTTCAGCAGCCAGCGCGCACGCGCAGCGAAGCGGGCGTAGCGGGGCAGCCACGCGACCAGTCGATCGAACAGTCGCAGGCGGTGCGTGCGGTTCCAGTGGTGCAGCGACTCGATCTTCATGCGCGCCATGTCGACGCCGGTCGGACATTCGCGACGGCACCCCTTGCAGCCGACGCACAGCTCGAGCGCTTCGTGGACCGCCGCCGACGCCTGCGCTTCGTCGCCGAGGCGTCCCGCGAGCGCCAGGCGCAGCGTGTTGGCGCGCCCGCGCGTCAGGTGCCGCTCGTCGCGCGTGACGCGCCAGCTCGGACACATCGTTCCGGCGTCGAACTTGCGGCAATGCCCGTTGTTGTTGCACATCTCGGCGGCCTTCGCGAAGCCGCCCGCCGGATCGCCGCCGGTGCCCGGTGCGCCGACGACCCCGGTCAGCGGATCGTTCTGCACGTTCCACGCCGACCAGTCGAGCGCCGTCTCGCGTGCACGCGCGGCGTACCCCGGCGGGTAGCGGAACAGGCGCACGTCGTCCATTTTCGAGCCGCGCACGATCTTGCCCGGGTTCATCAGCCCGAGCGGATCGAACAGGTCTTTCACATCCTCGAACGCGCGCACAAGCCGGTCGCCGAACTGCCAGCCGACCCATTCGCTGCGCACCAGTCCGTCGCCGTGCTCTCCGGAGAACGCGCCGCGGTATTCGCGCACGGCCGCCGCGGCCTCCTCGGCGATCCTGCGCATCTTCGCAGCGCCCCCGTCCGGGCCGCCCTGGCGCAGGTCGAGGATGGGTCGCACGTGCAGCGTGCCGACCGACGCGTGCGCATACCAGGTGCCGCGCGTGCCGTGCCGTGCGAACACTTCCTCGAGCCGGTCGGTGTAGTCGGCCAGGTGCTCGAGCGGCACCGCGCAATCCTCGATGAACGAGACCGGCTTGCCGTCGCCGCGAAGCGACATCATCACGTTCAGCCCCGCCTTGCGCACTTCCCAGAGCGCCTTCTGCGCGCGCGGGTCGACGAACGGCACTACGCTGCCCGCAAGGCCCAGTTCGCCCATCAGCTCGTCGAGTCGCGCGAGGCTGCGCGACAGGGCCGCAGGATCGTCGCCGGAGAACTCGACCAGCAGCAGCGCCTGCGGCGCATGACCGCAGCCGGCGGTGAGCGCGCGTTCGATCGTCGGGCGGAACGCCGGGTTCGCGCGCGAGAGTTCGATCATCGTGCGATCGACGAGTTCGACCGCGGTCGGCGCAAGCGACACGATCTGCTGCGTGCTCTGCATCGCACGCCGCAGGCTCGGGAAGCGGACGACGCCGAGCACGCGCGCTGCCGGCAACGGCGCGAGCGACAGGACGATCCGCCGGAAGTATGCGAGCGTGCCCTCGGAGCCGACGAGCAGGTGCGCGAGGTTGACCGATCCGTCGGCGGTATACGGCCGCTCGGATCGCGGGTGGAAGACGTCGAGGTTGTAGCCGCCGACGCGCCGCAGGACCGTCGGCCAGCGGCGCTCGATCTCGTCGCGTTCGTGTGCGCCGAGCGCGAACAGCCGCGAGACGAGTTCGGCCGTGCGCGCCGACCGCATCGGCCGGCGCGCGTCGCGCCCGAACGGACCGAAATGCTCGTGCACGCCGTCGCTGAGGATCGCATCGATCGCGCGGACGTTGTGCACCATGTTGCCGTAGGCGATCGAACGCGAACCGCAGGAGTTGTTGCCGGCCATGCCTCCGATCGTCGCCTGCGCCGAGGTCGACACGTCGACCGGGAACCACAGCCCGTGCGGCGCGAGCCACGCGTTGAGCTGGTCGAGAACGACACCGGGCTGGACCTCGACGGTGCGCGCTTCGCGGTCGAAGGCGAGGATCCGGTTCAGGTGGCGGCTCGTGTCGATGACGATCGCTTCGCCGATTGCCTGTCCGCACTGGCTGCTGCCCGCACCGCGCGGCAGCAGCGGCACGCGCGACTCGCGGGCGATCTCGATCGTCGCGACGACATCGGCCTCGTCGGCCGGGACGACGACGCCGACCGGTTCGACCTGGTAGATCGATGCGTCGGTCGAATACCGCGCGCGCGAGGCGGGATCGAAGAGCACCGCTCCGCGCAGTACGCGGCGCAGGCGCCGTGCCACGCGACTGCGCTCGGAGGAGCGAAGATCGTGCATTCGAAGCTATAGTCTACGAGCCAGTCTACGAACCGCCATGAAACGTTCCCAAGGCCCGGTGCCCGCCCGGCACCCTTCGGGCCGGCATTTCCTGCAGATCCCCGGTCCGACGAACGTGCCGGACCGGATCCTGCGGGCGATGGACCACCCGACGATCGACCATCGGGGTCCCGAGTTCGGCGAACTCGGCCGCGCGATCCTGCTCGGCCTTCGCACGATCTTCCGCACCGATTCCCCGGTCGTTGTCTATCCGGCTTCCGGCACCGGCGCGTGGGAAGCCGCGCTCGTCAATACGCTGTCGCCAGGCGATCGCGTTGTTATGTGCGAGACCGGCCATTTCGCAATGTTATGGAAAAACATGGCGGAGCGCCTCGGACTCGCGGTCGAGTTGCTGCCCGGAGACTGGCGGCACGGTGCCGATCCGCAGGCGATCGAATCGCTGCTGCGCGCCGACGACGGCCATCGATTCCGGGCGGTCTGCGTCGTGCACAACGAAACGTCGACCGGCGTCACGAGTCCCATCGCGCAGATCCGTGCGGCGATCGATCGTGCGCGACACCCGGCGCTGCTGCTCGTCGACACGATCTCGTCGCTCGGATCGATCGACTACCGGCACGACGAATGGGGCGTCGACGTGACGGTCGCCGGATCGCAGAAGGGGCTGATGCTGCCTCCGGGATTGTCGTTCAACGCGCTGAGCGCGCGTGCGCTCGACGCATCGAAGAGCGCGAAGCTTCCGCGGTCGTACTGGGACTGGCAGGCGATGCTCGAGCCGAACGAGAAGGGCTACTTTCCGTATACGCCGGCGACGAACCTGCTCTACGGATTGCACGAGGCGATCGCGATGCTGCTCGACGAGGGGCTCGACAACGTGTTCGCGCGCCACGCCCGCCACGGCGACGCGACGCGCGCGGCGGTGCAGGGCTGGGGCCTCGAGGTGCTCTGCGCCGATCCCGCGCAGTACAGCGATTCGCTCACCGCAGTGGTGATGCCTTCCGGGCACAGTGCAGATGCATTGCGCCGCATCGCGCTCGAGCGATTCGACCTGTCGTTGGGGCAGGGGCTCGGCAGGCTCGCCGACAAGGTGTTCCGCATCGGCCACCTGGGAAGCTTCAACGACCTGATGCTGATGGGAACGCTGTCGGGCATCGAGATGGCGCTGGAGCTCGCTGCGGTTCCGCATCGCAAGGGGGGCACGCAGGCGGCAATGCAGCGACTCGCATCGCCGTGATGTGGCAAGCTCGAACTTCGACAGGAGACACGCCATGAACCGAATGCTGGCCGACGAACTGTTCTCGCAACTCCAGGGCGCACCGCTGCAGCAGATCTCCAGCCGCCTGGGGACCGATCCGCAGGAAACGATGAATGCGGTCGGTGCGGCACTGCCGATGCTGCTCGGCGCTCTCGGGCGCAACGCGTCGCAGCCGCAGGGCGCCGATGCGTTGTTCGGTGCGTTGCAGCGCGACCACTCGGGCACCGACCTGGGATCCGTGCTCGGCAACGTGCTGGGTGGCGGCGGCGCGCGCGATGGCGAGCAGATCCTCGGGCACATCTTCGGCAACCGCACGCAGCGCGCCGAGAGCAGTCTCGGGCAGGCGAGCGGACTGGGCAGCGGCAATGCGGGCAACCTGCTGAAAATGCTCGCCCCGCTCGTATTGACCTTCCTCGCGCAGCGATACGCGGGCGGAAGCGGTTCAGGCGACCTCGGCAGCGCGCTGGCGGCTGAACGCGACCAGGTGAACCGGCAGGGCGGCGGTTTTCTCGATTCGCTGCTCGACAGCGACGGCGATGGCCAGATGGACCTCGGCGGCCTGATGAAGATGGGCGGCAGCCTGCTCGGGGGGCGGCGCTTCTGATCGGGTGAGCGGTCCGGACGCGGTCTCGATCCGGCGTGTTCAGCTATCGGCACGCGTTCCATGCAGGGAACCACGCCGACGTGCTCAAGCACGTCGTCCTGATCCGGTTGCTCTCGCATTTCGCGCTGAAGGACACGCCGTACTGGGTCGTCGACACGCATGCCGGTGCGGGCCTGTACGCGCTCGAAGGCGAGTGGGCCGCCAGGCGCAGCGAGTTTGCCGACGGGATCGGTCGCATCTGGGGCCGCGAGGATGCGCCTGCGCCGGTCGCCGAGTACCTCGAAGAAGTGCGTGCGTTCAACGAAGACGGCGTGCTGCGGCACTATCCGGGCTCGCCGTTCCTCGCGCTTCGCCGGTTGCGCGAGCGTGACCGCTTGCGTGCTTTCGAGCTGCATCCGAACGAGTACAAGGCGCTTGCGGCGAACGTGGAGCAGGCGGGGCGCGAGGCCGTGCGTCGCACGCGCGTGCAGGCCGGCGACGGCTTCGACGGGCTCAGGGCGTTGCTGCCTCCGCCGACGCGGCGCGCGGTGATCCTGATCGATCCGCCGTACGAGGACAAGCGAGACTACGACCGCGTGATCGCGGCGCTGCGCGATGCGCTCGGACGTTTCGCCACCGGCTGCTACGCGATCTGGTATCCGCAGGTGCAACGCCGCGAGTCGGTCGAGCTGCCGCGCAGGATCGCGCGCATGCCCGGCGTACACTGGCTGCACGCCTCGCTCGCCGTTCGCAGGGCGCCCAGCGACGGCATCGGCCTGCACGGCAGCGGCGTCGTCGTCGTCAACCCGCCGTGGACGCTCGAGAAGGCGCTCGCCGAGAGCCTGCCCTGGCTTTGCGACGTGCTCGCGCAGGACGCCGGCGGGGGTTGGTGGATCGACAAATCGCGTTGACGGCATGAAGCGGATCGTCTTTCTCGTCGTTTCCCACGCCTTCGCCGCCGCGGCGGGCTTCGCGCTGGGCATCTACGTCCTGCCGATCCTCACTGCGCCGGCCGCGCCTTCGGCGCAGGAGGTCGCAGCGCACGCGCAGCGATCGGTCTATCACGGACGCTTCCGTCGTGACCTCGCAGGCAGCGACGTGCTGCACTGGGGCGACGGAGTCGTGTCGGTGGGGCGAAGCAGCATCGTGCTGGACGGCCGGCTCGCCCCCGGACCGGATTACAAGCTGTATCTGTCGCCGGAGTTCGTCGAGACCGAAGCCGACTTCGATCGCCTGAAACCGAGCATGGTCCGCGTCGGCGACGTGCGGACCTTCCGCAACTTCGTCGTTCCCGTGCCGGAGTCCATCGATGTCGCGTCGTACCGCGCGGTGATCGTCTGGTGCGAGTCGTTCTCGCAGTTCATCACGGCTGCCGAGTACCGGTGAAGTCCGACGCCAATACCGCCCGCAGCACGACGGCCTGGTTGTGCTCGGTGTCCTTCGCGCCATAGACGAGCGTCATCGGGCCATGCCCGGCCGCAGCCAGCAGTTGCTGCAGGCGCCGGCGCTGTTCGGCCGCCTGCAGTTCCTCGACGTAGCGCTCGCGGAACTCCCGCCAGCGTTTCGCGTCGTGCCCGAACCACTTGCGCAGTTCGGTACTCGGCGCGATCTCGCGTGCCCATTCGTCGATCGCGAGCTGCGACCTGCTTCGCCCGCGAGGCCAGACGCGATCGACCAGGACGCGGTACCCGTCGCCGGGCTCCGCGGGTTCGTATGCGCGTTTGACGAGGATCTTCATTGGAACGCTCCGTTCGCTGCCTGAAGCGATGGTGCCGCGAACCGGGTAACCGCCCCGGTAGAATGCCTTTCGCCAGGATCTGCGAGTGCAGAGAGGACGGCGAATGCCCGTGGAAGAACTGCCCGCGCTCGGCGATCCGTCGACGCGCGACATCGCCGACGTGGCGCAGGCGCTGCGCGCAGATCCCGAGAACGGGCTCACGTCGCGCGAAGCCGCTCTCCGGCTGGCGCGCTTGGGCCCGAACGAACTTCGCGCTTCGCCTCCTGTCCCCGCGTGGAGGCGCTTCGTCGCGCAGTTCCACGATCCGCTGATCTACCTGCTGCTCGTCGCGATCGGCATTGCGCTCGTGGCGTGGTTCGTCGAGGGCAGGGCCGGCTGGCCGATCGACGCGGTCGTCATCGCGGCGATCGTCTTCGGCAACGCGGTGCTCGGTCATGTGCAGGAAGCGAAAGCCCAGGACGCGGTCGCGGCGCTGTCGCGGATGACCGCGGCGACCTCGTCGGTGGTACGCGACGGGGAACTCGTTCGGGTGCCGAGCGCCGATCTCGTCGTCGGCGACCTGCTGGCGCTCGACGAGGGCGACGCCGTAGGCGCCGACGCGCGCCTCGTGCGCGCGACCACGCTGCGCGTGCAGGAAGCTTCGCTGACCGGCGAGAGCGAGGCCGTGCTGAAGGACGAAGCCACGCTGGCCGCGCCGGCCGCGCTCGGCGATCGACTCGACATGGTCTACAAGGGCACGGCCGTCGTGCAGGGAAACGGCCGTGCGATCGTCACGGCCACCGCGATGGCGACCGAAATGGGTGCGGTCGCCGGGATGCTCGAAGCGACCGGGGAGGAAGATACTCCGCTGCAGCACGAAGTCGCGCGGATCGGGCGCATGCTCGGGATCGCCGTAGTGGTCATCGCGGCGATCGTCGTCGCGACGATCCTGCTGCTCGGCGAGATCGATTCGCCGTCGGACGTCATTGCGGTACTGCTGCTCGGGGTCTCGCTGGCCGTCGCCGCGGTGCCCGAGGGACTCCCGGCGATCCTCACGGTCGTGCTCGCGCTCGGCGTGCAGCGGATGGCCGGGCGAAACGCCATCGTGAAGAATCTGTCGTCGGTCGAGACGCTGGGATCGGCGTCGGTCATCGGTTCCGACAAGACCGGAACGCTCACGCGCTCGGAGATGACGATCGAGCGCGTGATGACCGCCTCGGGCGACACGCACGTCACCGGAGTCGGATACGCACCTCTCGGACGCGTCGAGCACGCCGGAGCCGAGCTCGCCGACGAAGCGCTGCTCGCCGAGGACATCGTCGTGCTGAGCGGCGGAAGCCTCGCGAGCAACGCCGAACTGCGGCAGGGCGACGACGGCGGATGGGAGATCCAGGGCGACCCGACCGAAGCCGCGTTCCTCGTCGCCGAGCGCAAGCTGGGCGTGACCGAACGGCGCGAACGGCGTTTCGAGCGCATCGCGGAGATTCCGTTCACCTCCGAACGCAAGATGATGTCGACGATCGAAGTCGACCACGAACACGGCGACCAGCGTGTCGTGATATCGAAGGGGGCCCCGGACGTACTGCTCGGGCGCTGCACGCGCGTACGCGAGGGAACCGAAGTCGTGGCGCTCGACGATGCGTTGCGCAGCCGCATTCTCGGCGACGTCGATCGCTTGACCGACGACGCGCTGCGCACGCTGTCGGTCGCATATCGCCCGCTGCATCCCGACGAGGACCCCGACGACGGCGAGGCGCTCGAGCGGGACCTGATCTTCGCGGGAACCGTCGGCATCATCGATCCGCCGCGCGAGGAGGCGGCGGTCGCGATCGCCGACGCGCATCGCGCCGGGATCCGCGTGATCATGATCACGGGCGACCACCCGCGCACCGCCGCGCGCATTGCCGCCGACCTCGGCATCGTGGAAGCGGATTCCCAGGCACTCACCGGGGAAGAACTCGATGCGCTCGACGAGGCCGCTTTCGCCGAAGCGGTGCGCAGGACCTCGGTCTACGCGCGCGTCGCTCCGGTGCACAAGCTGCGCATCGTCGATGCGCTGCAGGCCGACGGCAACATCGTCGCGATGACCGGCGACGGCGTGAACGACGCGCCTGCGCTGAAGTCGGCCGACATCGGCATCGCGATGGGAATCACCGGAACCGAAGTCACGAAAGAAGCGGCGAGGATGATTCTCGCCGACGACAACTTCGCGACGATCGTCGACGCCGTGCGCGAAGGCCGCGGCATCTTCGAGAACATCCGCAAGTTCCTGCGCTACCTCTTGTCGTCGAACATGGGCGAGGTGCTGACCGTCTTCCTCGGCGTCGTCGGCGCGGGGTTCATCGGCCTGGCCGGCAGCGGGCAGGCCGTGGTGCTGCCGCTGCTCGCAACGCAGATCCTGTGGATCAACCTGATCACCGATTCGGGACCGGCGCTGGCGATCGGCGTCGACCCGCAGACCGACGACGTCATGGCGCGCAAGCCGCGTCCGCCGAACCAGCGCGTGATCGATGCGAGCATGTGGATGGGTGTGTTCCAGGTCGGGCTCGTAATGGCGATCGCGACGCTGCTGACGATCGACATGTACCTGCCGGGCGGGTGGATCGAAGGCTCGCAGACGCTGGAGAATGCGCGCACGGCCGGCTTTACCGTCCTCGTTTTCGCGCAGCTGTTCAACTGCTTCAACGCGCGTTCGGAGAATACGAGCGCGTTCCGGCACCTGTTCGCCAACCGGTGGTTGTGGGCGGCGATCGGGCTTTCGGTCGTGCTGCAGGTGGCCGTCGTGCACGTCGGCCTGCTCAACGTCGCTTTCGGGACCGTTCCGCTCACGCTCGGGCAGTGGCTCGTGTGCGTCGCGATGGGCAGCGCGGTGCTGTGGTACGACGAACTGCGCAAGGTGGTCCGCCGCGCCGTGCGTCGCACCAGGCGCCTGCGGGTCGCCGAAGTGGCCGGCAGCGGAACCGACATCGCATGAACCCGGGCAGACTGGCGCGGTTCGCAGGACAATCCGGGAACGCCGATTGCGGTTTTCCGTTTCCGTGCGCAGGGCAGGGTGCCCGATGCGCCCGTTCCGGAGGTCATCATGGCCGCGCGCTCGATCGCTTCCTTGTCGCTGACTTTCGGCCTGGTCTCGATTCCGGTGAAGCTGTACTCGGCCACCGAGAGTTCGGCCACGGTCAGTTTCAACCTGCTGACTCCCGACGGGTCGCGGGTACGGCAGCAGTACGTCTCGGCGAAGGACGAGAAAGTCGTCGAACGGAGCGAACTGCGCAAGGGCTACGAATTCGAGAAGGACCGTTTCGTCATGTTCACGCCGGACGAACTGAAGGCGCTCCAGGAGAGTCCGAGCCAGACGGTCGACATCGTCGCGTTCATTCCGGAGAACGCGGTCGACCCGCTCTATTACGACAAGGCGTACTTCCTCGCCCCGGACAAGCGCGGCGGCAAGCCGTACAGCCTCCTGGTCGAAGCGATGCGCAAGAGCGGCCGCTGCGCGTTGGCGCAGTGGGCCTGGAAGGGCAGGCAGTACGTCGTGCAGGTGCGGCCCGCCGAAGACGGGCTCGTGCTGCAGCAGTTGCTCTATGCCGACGAGGTCCGGTCGATGAAGGACCTCGATATCGAGAAAGCGAAGGTCACCGACGCCGAACTGAAGCTCGCGCTGCAGCTGATCGAGCAGATATCCGAGGACGGATACGACCCGAAGCAGTACGAGGACGAGGAGAAGAAGCGCATCCTCGCGGCGATCGACGAGAAGATCGCCGGCAAGGAGGTGGTCGTGCACGAAGCCGTGGCGCCGGCCGGCGGCGCACAGGTCATCGACCTGATGGATGCGCTGCGCGCGAGCCTGGGGCGCAAGCCCGGTGCGCGGGCGAAAACGGGACGCGCCGAGGCGGCCGAAGTCGATGACGCCGCTCCGGCGAAGGAGCGCAAGGGCGCCCGGCGCGCACAGGCGGCGGCCGAACCCGCAGCACGGACTCGCGCGCGATCGAAGAAGTGACCCGGGACCCGGTCCGGAATTTCCATACGGTGCGCAGCATCCAGGCGATGCTCGGCATCTCGCGCGGCGCGATCATGCGCCTCGTCGATGCCGGCTTCGTCTCGCCGGTTCGCGGCCCGCGCAACGAGCTGCGCTTTTCGTTCCGCGACATCGTGCTGCTTCGCACCGCGTACGGCTTGCAGAGCGCCAACCTCGCGCCGCGCACGATCCTGCGTTCGCTTCGGCGCCTGCGTGCGTCGCTGCCCGACGAACTGCCGCTCACCGGGCTTCGCATCACGGCGATCGGCAACACGGTTGCCGTGCACGACGGCAAGACGCGCTGGGAACCGGAGTCGGGGCAGTTGCTGATGGACCTGGATGTCCGGCCGGCCGGGGGCGCGGTGGCGATGCTTCCGCACCTTCCGCACCGCCGGCCGCAGAAGCCCGTTTCGAAGGATCCGGACGAATGCTTCGTGCACGGGCAGCGGCTCGAAGCCGACGACGCCGCTGCCGCCGAGGCCGCGTACCGGCGCGCACTGGCGCTGGCGCCCGACCACCTCGATGCGAACATGAACCTCGGGGCGTTGCTGTGCGACTCCGGTCGCTGCGACGAAGCCATCGACCTGTACGAGCGCGCGCTCGAATACCGGCCCGACGCCGCGCCGCTGCACTACAACCTCGCGATCGCGCTCGAGGATGCCGGCGAGCGCGAAGCCGCGCTGGCCAGTTACGAGCGCTGCCTGGCGCTGGATCCGCGATTCGCCGACGCGCACTTCAACGCCGGTCGGCTGCACGAGGAACTGGGGCATGCGCAGAAAGCGCTGCGCCACTTCAGTGCGTACCGCCGGCTGCAGCGATGACCGTGCGCTCGTGACGACGAAGACCTCGGGCCGGCCACGCGAACCGGCGCGCCCGAAGCGCGCAGGGCGGCCGGCGGCTGCTTCGCGCGTTCCGCAGTCGCGGATCGCACGGCTGGCCAACGTCGTGCTCGCTGCCGGAGAACTCGCGATCGGCGGCATCGCCGAAGGGGCACGGCGGCTGCTGGCCGAGAAGGGCGCAGACGCCGGCGCAGGCACCGCGTTCCTGACCGCCGGCAACGCGCGCCGTCTCGCGGCGCGCCTCGCGCGGCTGCGCGGCGGCGCGATGAAACTCGGGCAGATGCTCTCGCTGCAGGGCGCCGACCTGATGCCGCCCGAGTTCTCGCAGGCGCTGGCGATCCTGCAGGCGCAGGCGGCCCCGATGCCTGCGGCGCAGCTGCATCGTGTGCTCGGGCGCGAGTACGGCAAGGGCTGGCAGGCGCGCTTCGCGCATTTCGACGAAGAGCCGGTCGCTGCGGCATCGATCGGCCAGGTCCATCGGGCGCGCACGCCCGATGGCCGTGAACTCGCATTGAAGATCCAGTATCCCGGTGTCGCCCGTTCCATCGGCGCCGACATCGACAACGTCGTCGCCGTGCTGCGACTGCTGAAGGTGTTGCCGGCCGGCACCGACATCGCGGCGCTTGCTGCCGAAGCTTCGCGCCAACTCGCGCAGGAAGCCGACTATCTCGCAGAGGCCGCGGCGCTCGGGCATTTCGCGGGGCTGGTCGCCGACGAACCGCAACTGCTCGTACCGCGCGCGCACGCGGACCTGACGACCTCGCGGATTCTCGCGATGGACTACATGGAGGGCGAGCCGCTCGAGACGCTCGGCGACCCCGACGTTGCGCAGGCCACGCGCGACGCGATCGGCGCGTTGCTCGAGCGGCTGGTGTTCCGGGAACTGTTCGAGTTCCGCGCGATGCAGACCGACCCGAATTTCGCGAACTATCTGTGGCAGCCGCGAACGCGGAAGGTCGTGCTGCTCGACTTCGGCGCGACGATGCGTTTCGACGAAGACTTCGCTCGCGCCTATGCGCGCATCACGCGTGCGGTCATCGCGGGCGACCGCGACGAGGTCGCGCGGCAGTCGATCGTGATCGGCTATGCCGGACCCGACGACCCGCCGGAGCGCATCGAGGCGACGGTCGACGTGATCATGCTCGTCTGCGAGCCGCTGCGCCATCGCGGCCGCTACGACTTCGCGTCGTCGGATCTTCCTTCGCGCTCGCGCACGCTCGGCTTCGACATCGGAATCCGCCAGGGCCTGCTGCGCGTGCCGCCGGCGCAGACGATGTTCCTGCACCGCAAGCTGATCGGGTCGTTCCTCACGCTCGCGCACATCGGTGCGCGCGTGGACGTGCGCAGGCTGATCGTGCCGCTGATCGAGCATTGGACATAATACCCATTATGCGCAATCAGGCGGCAAGGGAACCCGGGCGCCCGGGCGCCCGCTCCAGCTTCCCCCACCACCGTTCCGCAGCGCTCAGGTCTCGCATTCGCGGTGCTGCCGCGCGCGCCCGGATTCGAGCGACGCGAGCAGCAACGCCAGCGCCGGATAGTCGATCGGCTTGACGAGGTGTCCGTCGAATCCCGCCTGCTGCGCGCGCAGGCGGTCTTCGTTCTGGCCCCAGCCGGTTTGCGCGATCACGATCATGTTCCGGCCCCAGGTCTGCGTGCGCAGGACCCTGCAGGTGTCGTAGCCGTTCAGCTTCGGCATTCCGATATCGAGCAGCACGACGTCCGGGCGGAACCGCTCGGCCTTTGCCAGCGCCTCGAGCCCGTCGTTGGCGATCTCGACCTCGCCGCCGTGCAGCCGCAGCAGCATCGCCAGCGACTCGGCGTTGTCGTGGTTGTCGTCGACGACGAGCGCACGCCGATTCGACGCAGCCGACGCCGTTTCGGGCTCCGGCGGCAGTCGGCGTGCGTTCGGCGCTTCGTTCTCGGCGACCGGCAGCCAGACGGCGAACTCGCTGCCCAGTCCCTGGCCGTCGCTGCGTCCGGTGATCGTGCCGCCATGCATCTCGACGAGCCGGCGCACGAGCGCGAGCCCGATGCCCAGCCCGCCGTGCGAACGCTCGATCGCCGCCTGCGCCTGCGAGAACCGCGTGAAGAGCTTCGGCAGGAAATCCGGATCCATTCCGATGCCGTCGTCCCGGATGCGAACGGAAACGCCGGCACGCCCGCTGTCGTCCGGTGTCGGATCGACGGTCAGCTCGATGCGTCCGCCACGGCCGCTGTACTTGCAGGCGTTGTTCAGCAGATTCGAGAAGACCTGCACGAGACGTGCAGCGTCGGCATGCAGCGGCACGCTTCGATCGGCGTGGCGCACGACGAGCTCGTGGCCCGCGGCATCGAGGTCGCCCTGCACCGATTCGATCGCCTGCTCGAGCACCGCCGCGAGCTCCACGTGCTCGCTGTGCAGTCGCATCTTGTCGACCGCGATGCGACTGATGTCGAGCAGGTCGTCGATGAGCCGGACCAGCAGCCGTACCTGGCGATCGATCATGTCGCGCGCGGCGCTCGCCTGCGCCGGCGTCGTCGCGCTCGAACGCAACACGTGCACCGCGTTGCGGATCGGCGCCAGCGGCGTACGCAATTCGTGGCCGAGGATCGCCAGGAATTCGTCCTTGCTGCGGTCGGCTTCGCGCAACGCCTCCTGCGCCGTGCGCTGGTCGTCGATGTCGGTGCTCGTTCCGAACCAGCGAACGACGTCGCCCTGCGCATCCCGGATCGGCGTGGCACGCGACAGGAACCACCGATAGCGGCCGTCGCCGGCGCGAAGCGGAAAGCTGTCCTCCCACAGACCGTGGACTCCGATCACCCGCTTCATGCGCGACAGCACTCGCCGCAGATGATCCGGATGGACGTAGGCCTGCCATCCGTTGCCGCACGTGCTCGCGAGCGTCGCGCCCGTGTAGTCGATCCATCGGCGGTTGTACCAGAACACGGATCCGTCCGGATCGGCGATCCAGGCGAATTGGGTGATGTTGTCCGCGAGTTCACGGAACTTCGCTTCGCTTTCGCGCAAAGCGGTCTCGGCTCGCGCGCGCTCGATCGCATGCCATGTCTTCTGCGCGGTTTCCTCGGCCAGGGCGATCTCGTCCGATTGCCAGGCGCGCGGCCGGACGTCGTGGACGGCGAGCACGCCGGCGAGCCGCTCGCCCTTCACGATCGGAACGATGATCGCCGAGCGCACGCCGAGCCGCGCGTACGCACCCTTCTGCGCGGCGCTCAGGCCGACGTCGTCGGCGAAGTCGGCATTGACGTAGGTGTCCCCGGCGCGCAGCGTCGCGAGCAGGCTCGTGCCGAAATCGACGGTTCGATGCCGCCCCTCGACCGGCGCGACGCCGTTCGTGTATCCGCCTTCGATGGTGGCAACGGATTGATCGACGGAGATCTCGGCGTAGAGGACACGCGACGCGGTCAGGTGTTCGCCGAGGATTCGCGCGGCTTCCGCCCTCACCCTGCCGGGATCCGCGAGCGGACGAAGCGCTTCGCTCAGCGCAAGCAGGAACCGGTTGCGCACTTCCTGCGCCCTGCGCTCGGTGACGTTGCGAAACAGCACCGCGACGTTGCGGTTTTCCGGCTTGCCGAAGGGAAACGCGTTGATCTCGAACCACGCATCGGCCGCTTCCGCCCGGTGCTCGAATCGCACCGGCCTTCCCTCGCGAACGACGTCGCGACACGCGGCGATCCAGCGCGAATCGAGTTGCGGTGCGTGCAACGGGTCGGGGGGGTCGGCGCTTCGCGCGACGTTGCGCTGCACGACGAATGCGGGATTGCATTCGAGGAAGCGGAAGTCGTTCGGAGCGCCGTCGTTGCCCGGCAGCACCTCGATGACGCACAGGCCGTCCTCGATCGACTCGAACAGCGATCGATATCGCTCCTCGCTTTCGCGCAGCGTCCGGCCGGCCCGGTCGCGTTCGATCGCGATGCTCGCGACATAGGCGCCGAACGCCGAGAGCCGCTGTTCCCATTCGGTCGCCTCGCGTGCCTCGTCGAGCGCGAGCACGACGCACGCGGTCGGCAGCCCGTCGACGGCGAGGACCGGCTGCGAATGCGACGCTCGCACGTCGTGGGCAAGGCAATGCGCGCGCCACCGTGCGGACCAGCGGCCGTCACGGGCGACGCCGGTGCACTGGACCGTGCGTCCGCCGAGGATCGCATCGACCCACGGCGCGTGCGCGAATCGGTCGATCGGCGTGCCGACCATGGCACGAGCGAACGACTCGGGCAGGTGCGAAGCGACCGCGCGAACGAAGGTCGTGCGCTGCGGATCGGCAAGCAGCACGCAGGCGCGCAGTTTCGGGGCAAGCCGCGAAACCGCATCGCACAGCGCGCGCAGGCAGTCGTCGAGCGGGCGGCCCGACGCCGTCAGCGCGAGCAGTGCCTGCTGCTCCGCGAGCAGCTGCTCGGTGCGCTTGGCCTGCGTGATCTCCTCGCAATGCGCAAGCAGTGCGACTGCCGCGCCGGCGTCGTCGGCGATCGACGAGATCTGGTTGCGCGCCCAGACGAGCCGGCCGTCGGGACGGATGTAGCGCTTCTCGATCGTGAAGCTCTCGCCGGTTTCGACGAGGCGACGCAGGCCCTCGGTGTTCGCGGGAAGATCCTCCGGATGCGTGATCTCCTGCATGCGCAGCCGAAGCAGTTCGCCGCGGCTGCGACCGGTGATTTCGCAGTAGCGGTCGTTGACCATCGTCAGGCGCCCGGTCGTGTCGGCAACGGCGATGCCGCCGGCGGCGCGCTCGAAGAGCGTGGCGAAACGCCGCTCGCTGTCGCGCAGCGCGTTCTCGGCGAACGAGCGCTCGATCAGGTCTGCAGTCATTCGCGCAAGCAGGTCGAGAAAACGCTGCGTGAACCCGGTCGGCCGGTTCGATCCACTGAAGTGATTGTTCAGCACGCCGAGCGCACGGCCGTCCCGGCTGAGCAGCGGGGTCGACTGGACCGCGCGGATTTCCTCGGCGAGGTACACGTCGAGGTCGCGCGTGCCGCGCAGGGCCGGTTCGCCCGCGAGGTCCTCGACGAACACCCGACGCGCGTTGCGCAACGCCGCAATGCTCGTCGCGTGGCAACCCTCGTCGGCGAAGTGCCGAAGGAATTCCTCGCCCAGGCCCTGATGCACGACGATGCGCAACGCGTTCGTCTGCGGGTCGACAAACTGGATGCTGCCCTTCTCGGTGCCGGTCAGCTGCGCGGAAGCTGCAAGGATCTCGCGAAGCAGCTCTTCGAGATCGCCGCCGGCGAGAAGCCGCGTGCTGATCGCATGGATTGCCAGCAGGCTGGAAAGGTCGGCGGCGAGATCCGGATGTTCGCGCACGGCTACCTCTTGCGAGCGATCCGCATTGTAACGGGCCGGCAACGGTCGCCACGTCTCTCGTCGCACGCGGCACCTGCCCGCAACGGTACAGTGCATGCTTCATCGTGTTGCGCACGAACAGCGAGGAGCGTATGACTTCCCGGAGGGTCGGCATGATCGGCGTGGGCCTGATGGGCCACGGAATCGCGGTCAATCTGGTGCGCGGCGGCTATCGGCTCGCGTTTCTCGAGCATCCGGGCAACCAGCCGGTCGACGATCTGCTCGCGGCCGGGGCGCGCTCGCTGCGCGGTGCGGCAGCGCTCGCAGCCGACAGCGACGTGCTGATCCTGTGCGTGACCGGGACGCCCGAAGTCGAAGATGCGCTGTTTCGCGAAGGCGGTGCGCTCGAGGGCTTGCGTGCCGGCACACTCGTCGTCGATTGCTCGACCGCAATGCCGTCGTCGACCGTTCGAATCGCAGCGACGATCGAACGCAAGGGCGCGCGCTTTCTCGATGCGCCGATGACCCGCACGCCGAAGGAAGCCGCCGAAGGCCGCCTGAACGTGATCGTCGGCGGCGATCGTGCCGTGTTCGACGAATTCCGCCCGTTGCTCGAGTGCTTCGCCGAGAGCGTCGTCTACGCCGGTCCGGCCGGCTCGGGCCACCGCCTGAAGCTGCTGCACAACTACGTGTCGCTCGGATTCACCGTCGTGCTGGCCGAAGCGGCAGCCTGCGCGCGACGCTCCGGCGTCGACGACTCCGCGTTCCTCGACGTGCTCGCCAGCGGCGGCGGAGGCGGCGTCGTGCTCGAGCGTCTTCGCCCCTTCCTCGAGTCGGGCGACGATTCGTCGTTTCGCTTCACGATCGCCAACGCGCTCAAGGACATCGACTACTACGCGACGATGGCGCAGCAGATCGGCGCAGCGCGCGACGCGGCGCAGGCGATCCGCGGCGTCTACGCGCAGGCGGCAGGACGCGGAATGGCGCAGTCTTCCGTGCCGCAGCTCGTCGGAATGCTCGCGGCGAACTCCTGAGCGATTTCGGCGCGCGACGATGCGCGCCGAAATCGTGCTGGCGCACTACGGCAGCGGCCTCGCCGCGACGGTGTTCGCTCCCCTGCCGTCGACGCTCAGCGAGCCCGGGCCCCAGGCGACGAGAAACATCAGGCCGCCGAAGATCGCGACGTTCTTGCTGAAATTGATCGCCTCGGCCATCTGCTGCTCGGCCGGCACCGCCCAGTAGTTGTGGAAGACGAAGGCCGCAACGATCGTGAAGAGCGCGAGCAGCGCGGCAGCCCACCGGGTCTTGTAGCCGACGAGGATCGCGATTCCCCCGACCAGTTCGATCACCAGCCCGATGCCGACCGCCACCGAGGCGAGCGGCAGGCCTTTCGATACCGCATAGCCGACGGTTCCTTCGAAGCCCGGCCCGAGCTTGCTCCATCCGGCCGGGATGAACAGGTAAGCGAGGCAGATGCGGCCGATCAGCGGAAGAATCTTCTGCAGCGCGTCCATGTCGTCTCTCCCAAAGGGGTTCGATGCAGCGGATGGCAGCGCCCATCGTATCGCTTCTTGGTACCCTGCGCGCAACCCGCCCGCCGGGCGCCCGCGCACCGACATGGTTTCCTTCGCGTTCCTCGACGACGCTTCGCCGCTGCAACTCGCTTTCCTCGCGAGCCTGGTCGGCGGAGCGCTGGCCACGACGCTGGGCGCGTTTCCGGTGCTGTGGATGGACCGCCTGTCGCCGCGCGCGAGCAACGCGATGCTCGCGTTCGCCGCCGGCGTGATGCTTGCCGCCACGGTGTTCTCGCTGCTGCTGCCGGGCCTTGCGTATGCCGAATCGATGCTGGGCGGGCGCAGGGCCGCTGCCGCGGCAGTGGTCTTCGCGCTGCTGCTGGGCGGCGCGTCGATGGGGCTGGTGAATCGCCTGCTGCCGCACGAGCATTTCCTGAAGGGAACCGAGGGTCCTTCCGGCAGTCGCGTCGCACGCGTGTGGTTGTTCGTCTTCGCGATCGCAGTCCATAACTTCCCCGAAGGACTGTCGATCGGCGTCGGTGCGGCCAGCGGCGATGCGCACATCGGTTTCGGCGTCACGCTGGGAATCGGACTGCAGAACATTCCCGAGGGGCTCGCCGTCGCGATGTCGCTCGCAGCCCTCGGCTACACGCGACTGCAGGCGCTGGGCGTGGCCGCGCTCACCGGCGCGATCGAACTCGTCGGCGGCTTGTTCGGCGCCGGGCTGCTCGCGATATCCACGGGCCTGCTGCCGGGCGCGCTGGCCTTCGCCGCAGGCACGATGCTGTTCGTCATCAGCGACGAAGTCATTCCCGAAACGCACCGCGGCGAGTTCGGGGAGACCGCCACCGCGGCGCTCTTCTTCGGCTTCGCGCTGATGTTCTTCCTCGACGTCGCACTGCTGTGAGCGCGCAGGCTGCGTCATTCGTGGCGCAATGCTTCGATCGGCTGAAGGCGTGAAGCCGCGCGCGCCGGATAGAAACCGAAGAAGACGCCGACCAGCGCCGAGAACCCGAACGCGAGCACGATCGATTCGACCGTCAGCGTGATCCGCCAGCCGGCGATGTCGCCGATCAGCAGCGCTGCTCCGATGCCCACTGCCACCCCGATCAGGCCGCCGATCAGCGACAACGCGGTCGCCTCGACCATGAACTGCAGCAGGATGTCTCGGGCACGGGCACCGACGGCCATGCGCAGGCCGATCTCGCGCGTGCGCTCGGTGACGCTGACGAGCATGATGTTCATGATGCCGATGCCGCCGACGAGCAGGCTGACCCCGGCCACGGCCGAGAGCAGCAGGGTCAGCACGCGACTCGACGCCTCCTGCGTCTGAAGCACTTCGGTCAGGTCGCGCAAGCCGAAATCGTCGTCGTCGCCCGGCAGCAGCCGGTGTCGTTGCCGCAGCAGTTCGCGCACGCCGGCCTGCGCATCGGACATGCTCGTGCCTTCGGCGACCTTGATGTTGATCGAACTGACGACCTTCTGCCTGCCGGCAGGCCGACCCTGGATGCGGTGCCGAAGCGTGCCGATCGGCACCATCACGACGTCGTCCTGGTCCGAGCCCCACGCGTTCTGTCCCTTCGGGGCCAGCACGCCGATCACCGTGACCGGAACGCGTCCGATGCGCATCGTCCGGTCGATCGGGTCGATGTCCCCGAACAGTTCGTTGGCCACGGTACGTCCGATCAGCGCGACCTTGCCCGCCCCCGACATCTCGCCTGCCTCGAACAGGCGCCCGTCGTGCAGCGACCAGCCGCGGGCTTCGAGATAGTCGTTCGTCACGCCGTACGCGGTCGACGCCCAGTTGACGTTTCCGGCGATCAGTTGCACGCCGCTGCGCGACGACGGTGCCGCGAGCCGGACGTGCGGCACCTCGCGGGCGATCGCCGCCGCATCGTCTTCGGTCAGCGTCGCCGCGGTTCCCGTCGCCAGGCGCAGGCCCTGTGCGTTGCGCGTGCCCGGCCAGACGATCAGCACGTTCGAACCGAGCGACTGGATCTGCTCGGCGACCCGCTCCTGCGCACCGCGTCCAATGGCGATCATCGCGATCACCGCCGCGACGCCGATGATGATTCCGAGCATCGTCAACGTCGAGCGCAGTGCGTGGCGCCCGAGCGCGGTCAGCGCGATGCCCAGCGATGCGCCGAATCCCATCGTCGCAGTTTCCCGAGGCGATCAGCCCGCCGGCGCAGCGGCGGCGAGCCGCGCGCGCGCGTCGTCGGCGGCGTTGACGCGATCGTGCTGCACGCGTCCGTCCAGGAAGTGGATCACGCGGCGCGCAAAGCGCGCGACGTCGGTTTCGTGCGTCACGAAGACGACGGTCTGCCCGGCGTGGTTCAGCGACTGCAGCAGCGCCATGACTTCGAGCGAGGTGCGCGAGTCGAGCGCGCCGGTGGGTTCGTCGGCCAGCAGCAGGATCGGGTCGTTCACCAATGCGCGGGCGATCGCGACACGTTGCTGCTGCCCGCCCGACAGTTGCGCCGGCGTGTGGTCGATCCGGTCTTCCAGCCCCACGTCCGCGAGGCGTGCCCGCGCGCGTTGCACGCGTTCGGCGCGTGCCATGCCGGAATAGAGCAACGGCAGCATCGTGTTCTCGAGCGCGCTCGTTCGCGCGAGCAGGTTGAACTGCTGGAACACGAAACCGATGCGCCGGTTGCGGATCGCCGCCAGCCGATCGCCGTCGAGGCCGGCGACTTCGACGCCGTCGAGCCGATAGCTTCCGTCGGACGGCGCGTCCAGACAGCCGATCAGGTTCATGAACGTCGACTTTCCCGAACCCGAAGGGCCCATGATCGCGACGCATTCGCCCTGCTCTATCGACAGCGAGACGCCGTCGAGCGCGCGCACTTCGGTCTGTCCCATCCGGTAGACCTTGGTGAGCCGGTGCGTCTCGATCAGCGCCATCGCCGGAGTGCGGCCGATTCAGAGCAGGCGCAGTCCGCGGCGCCGCGGTTCGGCGGGCGGTCCGTCGATGCCGACGACCACCTCGAGTCCTTCGTCGAGCGCCGGATTCTCCACCTGCGTATGGCTGCCGTCGCTGATTCCGACGGCCACGTCGATCGGCCGGGGCTGGCCGTTCTCGAGCACGAAGATCCGGCGACGCATCTCGGGCACGACGGAAGGTGCCGTGGCGGAATCGGCGCCGGCCGTTTCGCGGGCGACGCGTCCCGGGGCGACGTCGGGCGGTGCGGGTCCGCTCGGGGCCGCGGCGAAGCCCGGCAGGCGCACGCGCAGCGCCGCATTGGGCACCTTGAGCACCGCCTCGCGCGTATCGGTGACGATGCGAACGTTGGCCGTCATGCCGGGCAGCAGCAGCCCCTCGGGGTTGGCGAAGGTGACGATCACGTTGTACGTGATCACGTTCTGCACGTTGACCGCGGCGATCCGGATCTGCGTGACTTCGCCGTCGAAGCTGCGTCCCGGATGCGCGTCGACGTTGAAGCGCGCCGGTTGCCCGGTGTGGATCCGGCCGATGTCGGTCTCGTCGATGCTGGTGTCGACCTGCATGTCCTGCAGGTTACGCGCGATCACGAACAGCTCCGGCGACTGCAGGCTCGCCGCCACCGTCTGCCCGGCCTCGACCGAACGCTTGATCACGACGCCGTCGACCGGGCTGCGGATCACCGAGCGTCCGAGGTCGACCTGTGCCGCGCGCAGCGCCGCTTCGCGCTGCCGCACGACGGCCTCGCTGTTGCGCACCTGCGCGATGGCGACGTCGAGCGAGGCGCGCGCCGTGTTCGCCTCCTGCTCCTGCACGCGAACGAGCGCGAGCGCACGGTCGCGTTCGGCGACCGACAGGAAGTTGCGGGCGAGCAGGTCTTCCTTGCGCTGCAGGTCGCGACGCGACTCGGCGAGATTCACGGTGGCGCGCGCAACCTCGGCCCGCCGTGCGTGCACCTGGCTTTCCTGCACGTGGACCTGCGCGCGGGCCGCCTCCAGGTCGGCCTGTGCCTGTCCGACCCGGTGTTCGAAGGTTTCCGGAGCGATGCGCGCGATCACCTGCCCTTGCCGGACCTCGTCGTTGAAGTCGACGAGCACGTCGCGGATCTGTCCCGAGACCTGCGACCCGACCTGCACGGTGCCGACGGGATTGATGGTTCCCGAGGCCGAAACCGCGGCGACGACGGTACCGCGCTCGATGCGCTCGCTGCGGTAGCGCGTGGCCGGCTCGTCGTCGCGCGACGCCCACCACGCCACGGCGGCAACGCCGGCGACCAATGCGAGAACCGCAAACGCCGTCCGTGCCTGCATGGCGAAGCCTGCCCCGGACTCAGTCGCGCGCGCCCGGAAGGCGCGGTGCCGCGACGCGTTCCGGGCGCCGCCGGTCTTCCTCGCGCTTGTCTTTCTCGATCGCCTGCGCGCTGCGGGGACGTTCGAGCGTGCCGTAGCGGCGCGCGAATTCGGCAGCACGCTCGCGCAGCCAGTTCGCGACCTCGGGCTGGCCCTGCTGCTGCATGTAGCCGGCCGCGTCGAGTCCGCTGTCGTTGCGCGGCGTCGGATCGGCACCCGCTTCGACGAGCAGGCGTACCGCATCGGTGTGCGCGTGGCGAGCCGACATCATCAGCGGTGTGGTCCGGTTCGGTGACTGCGCATCGATGTACGCGTGCTGCTCGAGCAGGTATCGCAGCAGTTCGAGATTGCCGTTGACCGCAGCGTAATGCAACGGAGCCCAGCCGCTGCGGTTCACCTGCGCGCCCTTATCGACCAGCAGGCGCACGCTGTCGAGATGCCCGTGCAGCGCTGCGAGCATCAGGGCGGTTTCGCCCCGGCTGTTCGGGGCATCGACCTTCGTGCCGGGGATTGCCGCCAGCTGCTCGAGCGTTTTCCACGACCGTTCGCGCGCCGCGACGACGATCGCAGGCCCGTGCTGCGGGTGCTGGACGTTCGTGTCGACGCCGCGCAGCAGCAGCGTCTGCACGCGCTGCGTGTCGTCTCGCGCGACGGCTTCCCAGAATTCCGGGCTTGCGTCGCCGGACCGGGCGGCCGCGTTCTGCGACAGCACCGCCGCCAGGCACACGACGATGCTGGCGACAAGCCATCGGCCAAAGTTGAAGTCAACTCGTAACACTACGACGCGAGTCCTTGAAAAGACGGAAGTAATTCGACGTCGTCAACTCGGCGATCTGGGTCGGCGTGCGGCCACGGAGCTCGGCGAGGCACGCTGCGACGTGGCGCACCAGCGCAGGTTCGTTGGTCTTGCCGCGCTCGGGAACCGGAGCGAGATACGGCGAGTCGGTCTCGATCAGCAACCGGTCGTCCGGGACGCGCGCGGCGACTTCGCGCAGGTCGCCGGCGTTGCGGAACGTGACGATTCCCGAGAACGATACGTGAAAACCGAGATCGAGCGCCGCCTTCGCCGTGGGCCAGTCCTCGGTGAAGCAGTGCAGGACCCCGCCGGCCTGCTCGGCGCCTTCCTCGCGCATCAGCCGAAGCGTATCGGCCGAAGCCGCGCGCGTGTGCACGATCAGCGGTTTTCCCGCTTGGCGGGCGGCGCGGATGTGCACGCGGAAACGATCGCGTTGCCACTCGGTGTCGCCCTGCGTGCGGAAATAATCGAGGCCGGTTTCGCCGATCGCCACGACCCGGGGATGCGCGGCCAGTTGCACCAGCGTCTCGACGTCGGGTTCGCGCGCATCGGGCGAATCGGGATGCACGCCCACCGATGCGCTCAGGCGCGGGTCGCTCTCGGCGATCGCCAGGACGCGATCGAAGCCGTCGAGCGAGACGCAGACGCACAGTGCGTGGCCGACGTCGTGCGCCGCCATCGCGGCGAGCACCTCGTCGAGGCGCGCAGACAGTTCCGGGAAATCGAGGTGGCAGTGGGAGTCGACGAGCATCTCGACGCGCCGCGCATGGGTGCGCGGCCTTGTACTCGTCATTGTATCGGCGCGACTCTCCCGGGGCCCCGAGCCCCTCGCGCGCGAGGCCTCGCTCAGATCGTGTGCGTCGGCCGATTGGCCTTCAGCGCTCCGCCCAGCAGGTCCTCGATGCGCGCGCGCGCCTGTGCGCCGGAATCGTCCTTCGAGAACTGCACGCCGAGCCCCTGCTGGCGTTGCGGCGTGCCGGCCGGGGTAATCCAGACGACCTTGCCGGTCACCGGGATCTTGTTCGGATCGTCCATCAGCGACAGGATCAGGTACAGCTCGTCGCCCAGGTGCACGGCCCGGGTCGTCGGCACGAACAGTCCCCCGCCGTCGACGAAAGGCATGTACGCGGCGTACAACGCCGCTTTCTCGCGGATCGCCAGTTGCACCACGCCGGGTCTTGCGTTGGTACGGGGTGGCGCCGGACGCGCGTCGGCACGCGGATCGGGCGCGGTGATCGGCGCCAGCCGCACGGCCGTGTCGGGGCTCACGCCGAGCGCCGCGTCGAGGTCGGCTGCCGCGCCCGAATCCGCTTGCGGCGCGGTTACCGGCGCAAGGGTCGCGTCGAGCGCGTCGTCGGCCATCGCCTGCATCGATGCATCCATCGTCGCCCCGCTGCTGAAACTCATCGTTCGATCCCCGTCGTTCGACCCGCCCGTGGCGGGCCTGTGCAACCTCAGCCCGCCAGCGCGGCACGGACACGAAGCAGCGCGTCCTCGATCATCAGCCGCGGGTTCAGCGGATGATCGACGGCCCGGGCGAGCTGCGAGAGCTCCGCCGCGAGACGGTCCACGGCGTGCAGGCTGGTCATGCGCGACAACGAGCGCAGTCGGGCGACCCGATCGGGAAAGAAGCGCGGCTCGGCTCCTGCGCACACTCTCTGAAGATCGGCGACCCACGTCTGCAAGGCGCCGATCCAGACCGGCGGCTCGATGCCGGCCAGCGCATCGGCTGCCCGCACGATCCCAGTCTCGGGAAGCCCGGCGAGGGTCTCCATCAGAACCCGATGAGCGGACGCTGCGGATGGATCGGCGAATCGGCACGCCCGCAACGGCGCGCCTCCGCACGCAGCGAGCCAGCCGGACGCCGTCGCGGGATCGGCGCCGGTCTCGTCGGCGAGCCAGCGCGCGGCCTGCGCGGCGTCGGGCAGGCCGAGTCCGACCGCGAGACAGCGCGAACGGATCGTGGCGGGCAACACGTCGGGACGGCCGGTGACCAGGACG
Organism: uncultured Limnobacter sp.; assembly: GCA_964481165.1. GTDB lineage: Bacteria > Pseudomonadota > Gammaproteobacteria > Burkholderiales > Burkholderiaceae_E > Zeimonas. Next base: position 47,938 of record CAYZYC010000001.1, read on the forward strand.
AAGCGCGTGCGCGCGGACGGTTCCTCGAGCGTCTTGAGCAGCGCGTTGGCCGAAGCGGCGTTCAGCGCGTCGGCCGGATCGACGAGAACGACCTTGTCGCCGCCGCGATGCCCGCCCACTTCGACGAATCGCTCGAGCGCGCGGACCTGCTCGATCCGGATGTCGCGCGAAGCCTTCGCCGGCTTCTTCGCCGCCTTCTTCCCGGCCTTCTCCTCGCCGCTCTCGTCCTCGTTTTCGTCGGCGCTCGCCGGCGTCAGGACGCGCAGGTCCGGGTGGGTTCCCTGCTCGATCCAGCCGCACGACGCGCAACGACCGCACGCGGCGCCGTCGGCGGCCGCATCTTCGCAAAGCAACGCTCGCGCGAGTTCGCTGGCGAACTGCGACTTGCCGATTCCGGCAGGCCCGTGGATCAGCACCGCGTGATGCAGCCGCTCGCGTTGGCGCAACAGCACCTTCCAGGGTTGTTCCAACCAAGGAAACATCATCATTTACATAGCTTTACAAGATCTTCTTCTAGGCATTTGCGAACTTCGGACACCGCCTGCGTCGCGTCGATGACGACGATGCGCCCGGGGTCGGATGCCGCTCGGCGCAGGTACCCGTCGCGCACCCGCGTGAAGAACGCGACGTCCTCGGTTTCGAAGCGGTCGGGGTCGCGCGCCGCGCCGCGCCGCTGCGCGGCCAGCCCGGGTTCGACGTCGAACAGGTAGGTCCGTTCGGGTTGCAGGTCGCCGTGGACCCAGGATTCGAGCCATGCGATGCGTTCGGTCGCGGCACCGCGGCCGGCACCCTGGTAGGCATAGGTCGAGTCGGTGAACCGGTCGCAGACGACCCACTGCCCGCGTTCGAGCGCCGGACGGATGCACTTTTCGAGGTGATCGCAGCGCGCTGCGAACATCAGCATCAGTTCGGTATCCAGCCGCATCGATCGGCGCAGCAGCAGCATGCGCAGCGCTTCGGCGAGCTCGGTGCCGCCGGGCTCGCGCGTGGCGACGACATCGATTCCGCGGGCACGAAGCCACTCGATCGCCCAGGCCAGGTGCGTGCTCTTGCCCGCACCGTCGAGCCCCTCGAAGCTGAGGAATCGTCCCTTCATCGCCCGCCGCGCTGATACCGCGAGACGGCGCGGTTGTGCGAAGCCAGGTCGTCCGAGAACTCGCTGGTGCCGTCCCCGCGCGAAACGAAGTACAGCGACTGGATGTTCGCCGGATGCAGTGCCGCTTCGATCGACTCGCGGCCCGGCAATGCGATCGGCGTCGGCGGCAGTCCGGAACGCGTGTACGTGTTGTACGCGGTGTCGGCCTGCAGGTCGCGCTTGCGCAGGTTCCCGTCGAAACGATCGCCGAGTCCGTAGATCGTCGTCGGGTCGCTCTGCAGCATCATTCCGCGCCGCATCCGGTTGACGAACACGCCGGCGACCTTGTCGCGTTCGCCTGCCAGGCCGGTCTCCTTCTCGATGATCGACGCCATCACCAGCGCTTCGTAGGGATTGCGGTACGGCAACTCCGGTGCGCGCCCTTCCCACGCCGCCTGCAGCGTGCGCTTCTGCGCCTCGTATGCGCTGCGCAGGATCTCGACGTCGCGTGCGCCCGGCGAGAAACGATAGGTGTCGGGAAAGAACAGTCCCTCGGGGTGCGCTTCGGTTGCGCCGATCCGCTGCAGCAGTTCGGTCACGTTCATCGCACGCGTATCGTGCGCGAGATCCGGATGTGCATCGATCGCCTCGCGCATCTGGCGAAACGTCCAACCCTCGATGAAACGCACGCTCGCCAGCAGCACGTCGCCGCGAACGATCTTCTCGAGCAGTGCATCGACGGTTACCGGCGACTCCAGCGCATAGGTGCCGGCTTTCAGCTTGCCGTCGTGACCGCGCAGCCGGTACCAGATCCACAGGCGCGTGGGCGAAACGTCGACGCCCTGCGCGCGCAGCTGCTGCGCGACGCCGCGTACCGTCGCGCCGCTCGGAACCGTCAGGCGCATCGGCGATTCGGGCAGGGGAAGCGGTGCGACACGGAAGCTGTACCAGCCCCACGCCGCCACCGCCAGTGCGATCGCGCCCAGCGACAGCACCAGGAACGCGAATCGGCCCCAGGATCGGCCCTTCGTCACGGCGGACTTCATCTCGGCGAATGGTCGGGATACCTATAATAATCGGTCGTTCCGAAGGACCTTTCGATGACCGCCGTTCGTCCTGCTGCAGCCGGCCCGAATCCTGCCGCGGCGCCGCCCGACATCGACGCATTGCGCGAGGCCGCGTCGCGCTGCGGCCTCTCGCTGTACGAGGATCCGTACGGCGCGCAGTCGCGCGTCTCCGGCGCGGATGATGCAATGCGCGATGCAACGCGCGATGCGACGGGCGATGCAGCGCGCGATGCGATGCGCACGAAGCTCGCCGCGGGCGCCGTCGCGCTGCTGCCCGGGCAGGCGATCCTCGCGGCGTCGGGCGACGACGTCGTGCGTTTCCTGCACTCGCAGACCACCAACGATGTCGAACACCAGGCGCCCGACGAAGCCCGGTGGCACGGCTACTGTTCTCCGAAGGGCCGGCTGCTCGCGACGATGCTCGCCTGGCGCGATGGCGATTCGATGCATCTGGCGCTTCCCGATGCGATCGCCGAGCCGGTGCGCAAGCGTCTGACGATGTTCGTGCTGCGCGCGAAAGTGCGTTTCGCCAACGAGACGGGCTCGCTGGCGGTGCTCGGGCTGTGCGGCGCGCGCGTCCCGGCTGCACTGTCGTCGATCGGGCTCGACGCACCGCAGCCGATGGCGGTTTCGCGTGGCGCCGAGGGCACCGTCGTCGGGCTCGAGACGATCTCGATCGATGCGGCGGGATCGTCGAAGTCGCCGGAATCGTCGGTGTCGACGCAGGCGGATGCGTCGTTGCGTCGCTGGCTGCTGATCGTCCCGGTGTCCGCGCTCGAGTCGGTGTGGAACGCGCTGTCGCGCTCGCTTGCACCGGTGGACAGCGTCGCCTGGCGCTGGACCGTCGTGCGCGCGGCAATCGCTCCGATCGTCGGCGCCACCAGCGAGCAGTTCGTGCCGCAGATGGTCAATTTCGAGGCGACCGGCGGCGTGAGCTTCACGAAGGGGTGCTACCCGGGTCAGGAAGTCGTCGCGCGCAGCCACTACCTGGGCAAGCTCAAGCGACGGACCTTCCTCGGCCGTCTGCCGCCCGGATCGCCGGAGCCGCCGCCCGGGGCCGACGTGACCGACGGGCGCAACGAACCGGTCGGCCAGGTCGTCGCCGCCGCGCCGTCGCCGGACGACGCGATCGAACTGCTCTACGAAGCGCGCGTCGACGCGGCGCGCTCCGGCGTGCTCTCGGTCGCCGGATCGCCGATCGAGTCGCTCGCGCTTCCCTACCCGTTGCCGTCCGAGTGAAGCGCATCGTCGTCTTCGTCTGGTTTCGCGCCGATCCTGCGCGCAGCGACGAAATCCTGAGGCTGCTCGGGACGCTGGGCAGCGTGCTCGCCGCGCGTTTCGCGATCGAGCCGCGTTTCGGCTGGCGCGACGAGCCGGAGAAGAACCGTCGCACCTGGCTCGAGTCGTGGGAACCGCTGGACGCGGCCGACGAAGCGGCGTTCGTCGCGGCGCTGGAAGCACAGGCGCACGCGCTCGGGCTCGACGCGCTCGCCCAGGGCGGACGTTTCGTCGACGTCTTTCGCTGGGCCGATGAAGGCGCCGGCAACGCGGCCGGATGAACGGGCATGTGCCTGGTCTCCTTTTCGCTGGACGCGCACGACGAGTACGCGTTGCTGATCGCAGCCAACCGCGACGAGTTCTACGCGCGTGAAGCGGCGCCGGCCGCCTGGTGGGCCGATCGTCCCGACGTCTACGGCGGACGCGACCTGCGCGCCGGCGGCAGCTGGCTCGCGGTCGATCGCAACGGGCGCGTCGCGGCCGTGACCAACGTGCGCGAAGCCGAGCCGACGAGCGGGCCGCGTTCGCGCGGCGAACTCGTTGCCGGTTTCGTCGGCGCCACGATTCCGGCGCACGACTACGCCGGGTCGGTGCTGGCGCATGCCGACGAATACGCGGGATTCAACCTGCTGTTGTTCGATCCCGCTTCGTCGACGCCCGCGATGTTCGTTTCGAATCGCGATCCGCGGCGTGCCTGCGCGGTGGATCGCGGCGTGCACGGGCTTTCCAACGGCACGCTCGATGCGAGCTGGCCGAAGGTGCGTCGGATGTCCGAGCGGATCGTGCATGCGATCGGTCGTCGTGAAGCGCCGCTCGAAGCGACCCTGCTCGATGCGCTCGCCGATCGCACGCCGTCGCGCGACGAGGACCTCCCCGACACCGGGGTCGGGATCGATCGCGAGCGCATGCTGTCTTCGACGATGGTCTTCTCGCCCGGCCTCGGCTACGGAACGCGCGCTTCGACGGTGATAGCGATCCGCCGCGACGGGCAGGTGCGCGTCGTCGAACGCAGCTGGGTCGCGGGCGGTGCCGCGCCGCAACGCTCGGGCGATCGGCGCACGCGTTTTCGACTGCCGGCCCGGGTGAGCGCCGCGCTCAACGCGACCTGAGGCTGCGCCGCATCGTGACGTGCGGGATTCCGGCCTCGTAGTACGTGTCGCCAACCGGCGCGAATCCCTGCGCAGCGTAGAACGACGCGACGTACTGCTGCGCATGCAGCTCGACTTCCCGGTCGCCGCGCGCCGCTGCGACCGCGACGAGTTCGCCGAGAATGCGCCGCCCGATTCCGCTGCGGCGTTCGTCCGAGAGCACCGCCATCCGCCCGATGCGCCCCTCCGGCAACAGACGGCCGGTGCCGACAGGATGCCGGCCGCGATACGCAACGCAATGCACGGCCTGCGCGTCGCGTTCGTCGTGTTCGAGTTCGAGCGGGATGCCCTGTTCGCGAACGAAGACGGCGGTGCGCACCGCGAGCGCATCGGCGCCGAACTCCGCCCAGTTGCCGGTGCGCAGCGCGACGCCGCGGCTCGATCCGTCGGCCGACGAATCGTCGTGCGTCGCGTCGCGATCGGCAGGCGTCGGGCTCACGGGCGCGCCTTGCGGATGCGCGGCGCTTCGTCGGCAAGCGCATCGCGCAGCGCCGCGCACGCGTCGTCGTGCAGGCGCCGCGCCGCCTGCACGTAGCCGGCGTGGTGCAGGAAGCCGTGGATCATGCCGTCGTACCGTTCGAAGTGCACGGGAACGCCGGCGTCGCGCAGCCGCTGCGCGTACCGGCGGTCCTCGTCGTACAGCGGATCGTATTCCGCCGCGGCGATCCACGCCGGCGCGACGCCGCGCAGGTCCGCGGCCGCAAGCGGGGCGAAGCGCCAGTCCTCGCGATCGCGGGCGTCGCGCAATGCGCCTTCGAAGAACCACTGGATCAGGTCGTCGTCGAGCAGGTATCCCTTCGCCAGCCGGCGGTGCGATTCGCTGTCCTGCCAGCTCGCCAGGCCCGGATAGAACAGCAGCTGCAGCGCCAGCGGCCAGTCGAGATCGCGCGCGTGGATCGCGCAGGCGGCGGCCACCGTTCCACCGGCGCTGTCGCCACCGACCGCGATGCGCTGCGCGTCGACGCCGAGTGCAGGCGCTTCGCGGCGCAGCCAGGCCAGCGCTTCGAAGGCATCGTCGTGCGCGGCCGGAAACCGGTGTTCGGGCGCCAGTCGGTAGTCGACCGAATAGACGAGGCAATCGCCGCCGTTTGCGAGCATGCGGCACGCGCGGTCGTGCGTGTCGATCGAGCCGATCGTGAACCCGCCGCCGTGAAAGAACAGCAATGCCGGCCGCGGGTCGCTCCAGGCGTGCGGCCACGGCGCGTATTCCCGTATGCGCAGCGCGCGGCCAGGGAACTCGACGACGTGATCCGACGTGGCGTGGATCGGCGGCGGCACGATGTCGAGCGTGGCCGACGCCTTCGCATAGTGCTCGCGCGCCGCGGCGACCCCGGCCTTCGGATACGGCGGCGTGCGCGAGCGCTGCGCCCATTGCAGTATCAGCGCGACCTGCGGATCGACGGGCATGTTCAGCGAGCACGACCGGCGACGCCGGGCTTGAAAGTGTACGGGTCGCTCGGGTTGCGCTGCGCGACGATGTCGCGCAGGCGCAGTTCGACCGAATCTAGGATGCCCGGATGCGTGATCACGTAGAAACGGTTCTCGCGGATCGCCTCGAAGGTCATCCGCGCGACCTGTTCGGCGGTGATGCGTCCCGACGATACGGCCTTCATCGAAGCCTCTTGCGCGGCGCGCATCGACGCGGTCGGCGCCGCGCCATCGCGCAGTTCGGCCGGGCGGTTGCGCTGCGACTGCGCGATCCCGGTGGGAACGAACGCCGGACACAGCAGCGTCACGCCGATCGATGCGCCGACCTGGCGCAGGTCGTGGTACAGCGTCTCGGTCAGCGCGACGACGCCGTGCTTGCCGACGTTGTAGACACCCATCGTCTGCGGCGCGAGCAGGCCGGCGACCGACGCCGTGTTCACCACGTGGCAGGCGTCGCGCTGCGCGAGCATGATCGGAACGAAGGCGCGCACTCCGTGGATGACGCCCCACAGGTTCACGCCGAGCACCCACTGCCAGTCGTTCGCAGTCGTCTCCCAGACGAGTCCGCCCGCGGCCACGCCGGCGTTGTTGAACAGCAGGTGCACCGCGCCGTAGCGTTCGAGCGTGCGTTGCGCCAGGCGTTCGACATCCTCGGCGCGGCGCACGTCGACGATCTCGCCGAACGCCTCGGCGCCCTGCCCGCGTAGTTCGTCGACGACCGCCTGCAGCGCCTGCGCCTCGACGTCGGCCAGCGCGAGCTTCATGCCGAGCGACGCACCGATGCGCGCGAACTCGCGGCCGAAACCGCTGGCCGCGCCGGTGATCACCGCGACCCGTCCGGCGAAATCGTCCATGACGTTCAGGCGAGCCGGACGAGCTGCTTGCCGACGTTGCGTCCCGCGAGCAGCCCGATGAACGCTTCGGGAGCCTGTTCGAGCCCCTGCGCGACGGTTTCGCGATAGCGCAGTTGGCTGCTCGCCACGAGGGCACCGAGTTCGTGCAGCGCCGTCGGCCACACGTCCATGTGTTCGGAGACGATGAAGCCCTCGACGCGCAGGCGGTTGACGAGCACCGAACGGAACTGCGTCATCGGCATCGGTTGTCCGCTGTAGCCCGAGATCAGCCCGCAGACGGCGACGCGTCCGAACGCGTTCATGCGCCGCAGGACCGTGTCGAGCACTTCGCCGCCGACGTTCTCGAACAGCCCGTCGACGCCGTCGGGCGTGGCCGCACGCAGGTCGTCGTACAGGCGCCCCGCCTTGTAGTCGACACACGCATCGAAGCCGTATTCATCGGTGACGATGCCGCACTTGAGCGGGCCTCCGGCGATTCCGACGACGCGGCAGCCGGCGCGCTTCGCAAGTTGCCCGACGACCGAACCGACGGCGCCGCTCGCTGCCGAAACGACGATCGTCTCGCCCGGCTTCGGGACGATGATCCGGTTCAGTCCGTACCAGGCGGTGACGCCCGGCATGCCGACCGCGCCGAGATACGCCGACAGCGGAATCCGCGAGGTGTCGACCTTCATCAGGCTTCGGCCGTCGGACACGCCGTAGAGTTGCCAACCGAGCATGCCGACGACATGGTCGCCGGCGGCGAAACCCGGATTGCGGCTCTCGACGACTTCGCCCGCCGTGCCGCCGATCATCACCTCGTCGAGCGCCTGCGCCGCCGCGTACGACTTCGCGTCGTCCATGCGCCCGCGCATGTACGGGTCGAGCGACAGGAAATGGTTGCGCACGAGCACCTGGCCGTCGGCGAGCGGCGGCACCGGCGCTTCGTCGAGCCGGAAGTCTTCGGGCGATGCGAGACCCTGCGGCCGGCGCGCGAGCAGGATGCGGCGGTTCAGTGCAGTCATGGGCGTCTCCTTCAGACGGCGGTCACGCCGCCATCGACGGCGAGGATCTGTCCCGTGATGTGCTTGCCCGCGTCCGAGCAGAAAAGCACCGCGGCACCCTTGAGGTCCTCGTCGTCGCCGAGCCGCTGCAGCGGCGTGCGGGCGATGACGTCGTCGCCGATCGTCTCGAGCGTCGCGCGGGTCATCTTCGAGGGGAAGAACCCCGGCGCGAGCGCGTTGACGGTGATTCCGTACGGGCCCCATTCGCCGGCGAGCGCACGCGTGAAATTGACCAGGCCGCCCTTGGTCGTGTTGTAGGCGAGCGTGGGGTTCGTCCCGGTCGGATTGCCCCGCAGTCCGGCGATCGACGCGACGATCAGGACGCGTCCGTAACCGCGCGGGATCATCGAGCGTTTGCCGATCTGCTGCGTGAGCAGGAACACGCCGGTGAGATTCAGGTTCACCAGCTTCATCCACGCTTCGAGCGGATGGTCTGCCGTGGGCGCGCCCCAGGTCGCGCCTGCGTTGTTGACCAGGATGTCGCAATGGCCGAGCCGATCGAGCGCGGCTTCGGCGAACGCGGTGACGGCGTCGGGCTGGCCGAGGTCGCTCGCGATCGCGTGCGCCTGCACTCCCTGTCCCTGCAGATGCGCGACGGCCGCGTCGAGCTCGGCCTGCCTGCGGGCGGTCAACAGCACTTCCGCGCCCATTTCGCCGAGCGCCTCGGCGATCTGCAGGCCGAGTCCCCGGGATCCTCCCGTGACGATCGCCTTGCGGCCCTGCAGGGACATCGCCTTTCGTACCGACATCCGCGTCTCCCTCGGTGGCGTACTTCGTGGCGTACCCGGCGGCCTCAGTGACGAAGCCCGCGCAGGTCGAACTCGGCGAGCGCCGCGCGCGCGACCGGGCCGCCCCACTCCGGAACGAAATGCCCCGCGTCGGCCAGTCGCATCGGCTCGGGGCAGCCGCGTATCACCGAACGCAGCGGCAGCATCGCTTCCTCGCCGAGGACCGGATCACGCAGGCCGATCGCCATGAAACCGCGCCCTTGCCACGACTCGCGCCACCACTGCCCGGCACGCGCCGACAGTTCGACGCCCGGCTCGTCCGGCGCCTCGGGAACGATGTTCGGGAACGCCCGTAGCGCGGCCTTGTACCGGACATCGGGAAACGGCGCGTCGTAGCCCGCGGCTTCCGAAGGGCTCATGTCGGGCTTGCCGCGCATCAGCATCCGGCCCACGGCGAGATCGGGCGTGCGATTCGAGTATGCGCGCCATTGCTCGAAACCGCGTGTCGGACTCGTTCCGACCGCAAGCGCCGTGTTCATCACCAGCAGCCGCGTGAAGCGGTCGGGCATGTCCGGAGGAAGCGTGAGTCCGAGCAGGCCGCCCCAGTCCTGGCACACGAGCAGCACGTCGTGCAGGTCGAGCCGTTCGATCAGTCGCTGCAGCAGCGTTCGGTGCCACACGAAGCTGTGCGCCGACTCGTCGACCGGCTTGTCGGAGCGGCCGAATCCCGGCATGTCGGGGGCGACGACGCGCAATCCGGCTTCGACGAACACCGGGATCATCCTGCGATACAGGTAGCTCCACGTCGGATTGCCGTGCAGGCACAGCGCGGTGCCGTGTTGTGCCGTGCCCTCGTCGACGTAGTGCACGCGCATGCCTTCGTAGCCGGGCAGGTCGTCGACGTAACGCGGCGCGAACGGGAAGTCGAGAAGCTGCTCGAAGCGCTCGTCGGGCGTGCGCAGGCAATTCACCGAATGCGCGCTCGGGTTCCGCGCCATCGCCGGCTCAGACGATCTCGAACAGACCCGCGGCGCCCATGCCGCCGCCCACGCACATCGTCACGACGGCATTGCGCGCACCGCGGCGCCGGCCTTCGATCAGCGCGTGCCCGGTGAGCCGCTGGCCGCTCATGCCGTACGGGTGGCCGACGGCGATCGCGCCTCCGTTGACGTTGAGCCGCTCGTCGGGAATGCCGAGCCGGTCGCGGCAGTAGATCACCTGCACGGCGAAGGCCTCGTTGAGCTCCCACAGGTCGATGTCTTCGATCTTCAGCCCGGCGCGCCGCAACAGTTTCGGGACCGCGAAAACCGGCCCGATGCCCATCTCGTCGGGTTCGCAACCGGCCACGGCGAATCCGCGGAAGATGCCCAGCGGCTTCAGCCCGCGCCGTTCGGCGAGTTTCGCGTCCATCACCACGCACGCACCGGCGCCGTCCGAGAACTGGCTCGCGTTGCCCGCGCTGATGACGCCGCCCGGCAGCGCCGAGCGGATCTGCGAAACCGCCTCGAGCGTCGTTCCGGGGCGCCGCCCTTCGTCGTCGTCGAGCGTGACTTCGCGCGTGCCGAGTTGCCCGCTCGCCTTGTCGGCGACCGCCATCCGCACCGTGATCGGCACGATCTCGTCGCGGAACCTGCCCTCCTCGGCCGCCGCGCACGCGCGCTGCTGGCTGCGCGCGCCGTATTCGTCCTGGCGTTCGCGCGCGATCGCGTACCGCCGGGCGACGGTCTCGGCCGTCTGCAGCATCGGCCAGTAGACCTCGGGTTTCGACCGGTTCAGGTGCTTGTCGAAGAACATGTGGCGATTCGCCTCGTTCTGCACGCACGAGATCGACTCGAGCCCGCCCGCGACGTAGACGTCGCCTTCGCCGGCGATGATCCGCTGCGCCGCCATCGCGATCGTCTGCAGGCCCGACGAGCAGAAGCGGTTGACCGTCGCACCGGCGACGGTCACCGGGCATCCTGCCGACAACGCGATCTGGCGCGCGATGTTCGCGCCGGTGGCGCCCTCGGGAGTCGCACAGCCCATCAGCACGTCGTCGACTTCGCCCGCCTCGATTCCGGCGCGCTCGATCGCGGCGCGCACGACATGGCCGCCCATGGTGGCGCCGTGCGTCATGTTCAGCGCGCCGCGCCAGGACTTGGCCAGCCCGGTGCGGGCCGTCGACACGATTACTGCCTCACGCATGATTTCCGTTCCCCTGCGGTTTCAACCGTTGAAGCCGCGGCCCTCGGCCACGAGCCTTGCGAGCAATGGCGCGGGCTTCCAGAAGGAAGCGTCGCCGTGCGGATTCGCTGCGAAGTCCGCCATCCGGTTCGTCACGTTGTACAGGCCGACCATGTCGGCGTAGAGCATCGGTCCGCCGCGCCACAACGGGAATCCGTATCCGGTCAGGTAGATCATGTCGATGTCCGAGGCGCGCATCGCGATGCCCTCCTCGAGGATCTTCGCGCCTTCGTTCACCAGCGCGAAGACGAGTCGATGGACGATCTCGTCGTCGGACAGCTTGCGCGGCTTCACGCCGATCGCGGCACGGTGCGCTGCGATCAACTCGTCGACCGCGGCATCGGGCGCCGGGTCGCGCTTTCCGGGCACGTATCGATACCAGCCCGCGCCGGTCTTCTGGCCGAAGCGGCCGAGCTCGCAGAGCTTGTCGGCGATGCCCGGATACTCCATGTCGGGACGCTCGGCGCGACGGCGCTTGCGGATGTACCAGCCGACGTCGTTGCCTGCCAGGTCGCTCATCCGGAACGGCCCCATCGCGAAACCGAACTTCTCGATCGCGCGATCCACCTGTTGCGGCGTCGCGCCTTCCTCGAGCATGTACAGCGCCTGGCGCAGGTACTGCTCGATCATCCGGTTGCCGATGAAACCGTCGCAGACCCCCGAGACGACCCCGGTCTTGCGCAGTTTCTTCGACAACTGCATCGTCGTCGCGAGCACTTCGGGCGAGGTCTTCGCGCCGCGCACGATCTCGAGCAGTTTCATCACGTTGGCCGGCGAGAAGAAGTGCGTGCCGATCACGTCCTGCGGCCGTTTCGTGAACGACGCGATGCGGTCCACGTCGAGCGTGGAAGTGTTCGTGGCGAGGATCGCGCCGGACTTCATCACCTCGTCGAGCTTGCGGAATACCGTCTCCTTGACCGCCATGTCCTCGAACACCGCCTCGACGACGATGTCGGCGTCGCCGATGTCGGCGTAATCGAGTGTCGGCCGGACGAGCGCCATGCGCCGCTCGACGTCTTCGGCGCTCATGCGGCCCTTCTTCGCCGAGCTCTCGTAGTTCCTGCGGATCGTCGCCATGCCGTTGTCGAGCGCTTCCTGCTTCATCTCGAGCAGCGCGACCGGGATCCCGGCGTTGGCGAAGTTCATCGCGATGCCGGCGCCCATCGTTCCCGCGCCGATGACCGCCGCCGATGCGATGGTGCGGGTCGGCGTCTTCTCGGGCACGTCCGGGATCTTGCTCGCGGCGCGTTCGGCGAAGAACGCGTGCCGCAACGCCCGCGACTCGGGCGTCTGCACGAGTTCGAGGAACAGCCGGCGCTCGTTCGCCAGTCCTTCTTCGAAGTTTCCGCCGATCGAGCCGGCGATCGCGTCGATGCACCGGGTCGGCGCCGGGAAGTTCTTCGCGACGCTGGCGACGGTGTTCTTCGAGAACTGCAGGAAGGCCTCGGCGTCTTCGTGATCGACCTTCAGGTCGCGCACCTTGGGCAGGCCGCGGTTCTCGGCCAGCGCCCTGCCGGCGAACGCGACCGCGCCCTGGACGAGATCGCCGTCGACGATCTCGTCGAACAGTTTCGTGCCGGCGAACTTCTCGGACTTCACCGCTTCGCCGGTGACGATCATGTTGACCGCCATCTCCAGCGGCACGACGCGCGGCAGGCGCTGCGTGCCGCCGGCGCCGGGAAGGATGCCGAGCTTGACTTCCGGCAGCGCGATCGACGCTCCGGGCGAGGCGACGCGGAAATGGCAGGCCAGCGAGAGCTCGAGGCCGCCGCCCATCGCGACCGCGTGGATCGCCGCGACCACCGGCTTGCTGCTCTGCTCGATCGTGCGGATGACCGTGTGCAGCGTCGGTTCGGCAAGCGCCTTCGGCGTATTGAACTCGCGGATGTCGGCGCCGCCCGAGAACGCCTTGCCCGCCCCGTGAATGACGATCGCCCGGATCGCGGGATCCGCCTGCGCCCGGCGCAGGCCCTCGACGAGGCCGACGCGCAACTCGTAGCCGAGCCCGTTCACCGGCGGGTTGTCCATCGTGAGGACGGCGATTTCGCCCTGGGGGGCGTAGTGCAATTGGGTCATTTGGGGGGCTTCCGGAAGTGACGGAACTGCTCAGGGGGAGTGTAACCGAGCGGTTCTTCGTCTTTTGTGCGCGCTCCGCACGGTATCTGCGGCGAGTGCCCGTGCGCGTGGCCGCGCGCGCGGCACCGCACCGGGGCTTTCGCTCCCGGCACCGCGCGGAGCGAACACAGAACGCCCAACACCATCACAAGCGAAGTCCGACCGCGCGGCGCAAGCGTTCCATGAAAGGCACGGCGACTTCCCGCGCCTTGCGCGCGCCGGCGACCAGGATGTCGTCGACCTCCTGCGGATTCGCGACGAGCGCTTCGTAGCGTTCGCGCATCGGCGCGAGTTCGGCCTCGACCAGCGCGTACAGCCGCTCCTTGGCCGCTCCCCAGCCGAGACCCTCTTCGAGTTCGGCCTGGAAGCGCGCCGCGTCGCCGGGTTCGGCGAACGCGCGGTAGATCGCATGGACCTGCGAATTCTCCGCGTCCTTCGGTTCGCCGGGGACGCGCGAATCGGTGACGATGCGCCGGATCGAAGCGTGCAGCCGCTTCGAGCCCCCGTCGAACAGCGCGATCGTGTTGTCGTAGCTCTTCGACATCTTGCGTCCGTCCAGTCCGGGCAGCGTCGCGACATGCTCCTCGACCAGCGCCTGCGGCAGCACGAAGGGGCCCTCGCCGTCGCCGAATACCCGATTGAATCGCTGGGCGATGTCGCGCGCCATTTCGACGTGCTGCACCTGGTCGCGCCCGACCGGCACGAACCGCGCGTTGAACAGCAGGATGTCGGCCGCCATCAGCAGCGGATAGCCGAACAGGCCCATGCTGATGCCCGCATCGGGATCGTCGCCCGCGGCGTCGTTGCGATCGACGGCGGCCTTGTACGCGTGCGCGCGGTTCATCAGCCCCTTGGACGTAACGCAACCGAGAATCCAGGTGAGCTCGGGAATCTCGGGAATGTCGGACTGGCGGTACAGCGTGACCTGCTCCGGGTCGAGTCCGGCGGCGAGCCAGCTCGCGGCGATCTGCAGGCGCGACTGCCGCACGCGCGCAGGCTCGTCGCACTTGACGAGCGCGTGCAGGTCGGCCAGGAACAGGAACGAATCGAAGCGCCGATCGCGGCTCGCCTGCACCGTCGGACGGATCGCGCCGACGTAGTTCCCGAGGTGCGGGGTACCCGTCGTCGTGATTCCGGTGAGGACGCGCTCGTTCATCGAGCCGGGCCCGACAACAGCCGCCGCAACACGTACTGCATGATGCCGCCGTTGCGGTAGTAGTCGGCTTCGGCAGGAGTGTCGATGCGCACCAGCGCGTCGAACTCGATGTCGCCGGCGCGCACGTTGGCGATCGCCGGCGTGAGCCCGTCGTTCAGCGGCACGATCCCGGTGATGTCGAACGACTCCTCGCCGGTGAGCCCGAGCGAGTCCACGCTCGTTCCCGACGGAAACTGCAGCGGCAGCACGCCCATGCCGAGCAGGTTCGAGCGGTGGATGCGTTCGAACGACTCGGCGATCACCGCGCGAACGCCGAGCAGCATCGTGCCCTTGGCCGCCCAGTCGCGCGACGAGCCCGAGCCGTATTCCTTGCCGGCGAGCACGATCAGCGGCGTTGCGGCCGCCGAGTACGATCGAGCCGCCTCGAAGATCGTGCACACCGGGGCGCCTTCGCGTGCGAAGTCGCGCGTATAGCCGCCTTCGGTGCCCGGCGCGAGCCGGTTGCGCAGCCGGATGTTCGCGAAGGTGCCGCGGATCATCACCTCGTGATTGCCGCGGCGCGACCCGTACGAGTTGAAGTCGGCCGGTGCGACGCCGTGCGCGACGAGATATTCGGCGGCGGGGGAATCGCGCGCGATCGACCCGGCCGGGCTGATGTGGTCGGTGGTGACCGAGTCGCCGAGCAGCGCGAGCACGCGGGCTCCCCGGATGTCGGTCACCGGCGGCACCGCGCGTTCCATCGCGTCGAAATACGGCGGCCGCCGCACGTACGTCGATTCGGGGTCCCATGCGAACAGGCTGCCGTCGGGCGTCTGCAGCGCCTGCCAGTGTTCGTCGCCGTGGAACACGTCCGCGTAGCGTTCGCGAAACATCGACGAATCGATCGACGCGTCGATCGCCGCCTGCACCTCGGCGGTCGACGGCCACACGTCGCGAAGGAAGACGTCGCTGCCGTCGGTGCCGCGGCCGAGCGGCTCGTGCAGCAGGTCGACGTCCATCGTGCCGGCGAGCGCGTAGGCGACGACCAGCGGCGGCGACGCGAGGTAGTTCAGCCGAACCTGCGGGTGGATGCGACCTTCGAAGTTGCGGTTGCCCGAAAGCACGGCGGCAACCGCAAGGTCGTTCTCGTTCACCGCCTGACCGACCTCGTCGATCAGCGGCCCCGAGTTGCCGATGCAGGTCGTGCAACCGTAGCCCACGAGATGAAAGCCGAGTCGCTCCAGGTACGGCATCACGCCCGCGCGCCGGTAGTAGTCGATGACGACCTTCGAGCCGGGCGCAAGGCTCGTCTTCACCCACGGGCGTCGTTCGAGCCCGCGTTCGACCGCCTTCTTCGCGAGCAGCGCGGCGGCCATCATCACCGACGGGTTCGACGTGTTCGTGCACGACGTGATCGCCGCGATGACGATCGCGCCGTGGTCGAGTTCGAAGGAACTGCCGCCGGCCAGGCGCACCGGGACCCGCCTGTGCACGCGCGCCGGCCTGCCGTCCGCCTTGGCCGCGTAGTCGCGCGGTGCGGCACTGTGCACCCCGCCGCCCGCGGTGGCAAAGCGCACGTTCGCGTCGCTTTCCTTCTCGACGACATAGGCAGGGGCGTCGGATGCCGGAAAGGTTTCCGCGACCGCCTCGTCGTAGCCGCGTTCGCTGCCCGGAGCGGCCGGCGCGCCGGCGTATTCGGCGAGCGCCCCGTGAAGCGCCTTCTTCGCCTCGGACAGCGCAATGCGGTCCTGCGGTCGCTTCGGCCCCGCGATCGACGGCACGATGCTCGCGAGGTCGAGCTCGAGGCGCTCCGAGTATCGCGGCTGCGCCTGCGGGTCGTGCCACAGGCCCTGCGTGCGCGCATAGCGCTCTACCAGCTCGATCTGTTCCTTCGGCCGCCCGGTCAGCTCGAGGTAGCGCAGGGTCTGCGCGTCGATCGGGAAGATCGATACCGTCGAGCCGTATTCCGGGCTCATGTTTCCGATCGTCGCGCGGTTGGCCAGCGGCACCGCCGCGACCCCGGGCCCGTAGAACTCGACGAACTTGCCGACGACACGATGGCGGCGGAGCATTTCGGTGATCGTCAATACCAGGTCGGTCGCGGTCGCGCCCTCGGGCAGTCGTCCCGACAGCTTGAATCCGACGACCTGCGGGATCAGCATCGACACCGGCTCGCCGAGCATTGCCGCCTGGGCCTCGATTCCGCCGACGCCCCACCCGAGCACACCCAGTCCGTTGACCATCGGCGTGTGCGAGTCGGTACCGACGCAGGTGTCCGGGCACGCGATCGTCCTTCCGTCTGCGGTGCGCGTGAACACGACACGCGCGAGATGCTCGAGGTTGACCTGGTGCACGATTCCCGTGCCGGGCGGCACGACGCGGAAATCGTCGAATGCCTGCTGGCCCCAGCGAAGGAACTGGTAGCGCTCGCGGTTGCGTTCGTACTCGATCGCGACGTTGCGCCCGAAGGACTGCGACGAACCGAAGGAATCGACGATGACCGAGTGATCGATCACCAGTTCGACGGGCGCCAGCGGATCGACGAGGCCGGGATCTCCTCCGAGCGCGCGCATCGCTTCGCGCATCGCGGCGAGGTCGACGACCGACGGCACGCCGGTGAAGTCCTGCAGCACCACGCGAGAAGGCGTGAAGCGGATCTCGGTGTCGGGCGCTGCGGCGGGGTCCCAACCGGCAAGCGCACGGATGTCGTCGGTCGACACGTCGGCGCCGTTCTCGTTGCGCAGCAGGTTCTCGAGCAGCACCTTCAGCGCGTAAGGCAATCCGGCGATGTCGAACCCCTGCTTCTCGAGCGCAGCCAGGCGCCAGACGTCGAAGGACCGATCCCCCACGTCGAGAGTCGAGCGCGCGCCGAAGCTGTCGATGCGATCCATGCGATGCCTCCTCGTCGATCGGGTCTTGGCCGCGGCCTTCAGAGCCCATGCTATAACCGCAGCGTGCGTCGAAGACGCAGCCAGAGGGGGAATAACCTTGCGCCTGTCCCTCCACTTCCTTGCCGGCCCGATCGCAATGGCCAGCGCCTCGGCGCTGCTCGCGGCCGAGCCCGGCGTGCGAATCATCGAGCCGGCCGACGGCGCGAAGCTCGATGCAATGCAACAGCACCGGCTCGTCTACGAGGTGCAGCCCGGGCCGCGCGGCGATCACGTCCACGTCTACGTCGACGACAAGGAGGTGGGGATCCTGCGACAGCTGAAGGGAAGCTACACCTTCGAGACGCTCGCTCCGGGCACGCGACGGATCTGCGTGAAGGTCGTCAACAAGGCGCACACGCCGATCGGCATCGAGGACTGCGTGACCGCGCAGCTCGACTGACCCGGCATCCGCGTGTCGCGCGCATGGAGAACCTCGCCTACGCGCTGGTGCAACTCGTCCACAACTTCGGGGCCGCGGCAGTGACCGGCGGTGCGATCGCCGCCTGGTGGCCGTCGGTGCAGCCGCCGCACGCGCAGCGCCGCCTGGCCTGGCTGGTCGCCGGCGCGTGGATCGCGCAATTCGCCAGCGGCGCGCTGTTCGGCGTCGTGAGCTTCGCCTGGTACGGACAGTTCCCGGACATCGCACCGCCGGCGCGCGTCGCACTCGTCGTCAAGCTGCTCTGCGCGTTCGGCGGTGTCGCGCTCGTCGCGGCGTTGCTGCTTCGGGGACAGCGCTGGACCGAACCCGCCCGGCTGCGCGCGTGGCGTGCACTCGCCGGGTTCGGCGTCGTCGCGCTGGCGGCGGCGGCGTTCCTGCGCTGGTTCTCGTGACCGGCGCTCAGCCCTCGGGGAACCGGTAGTCGGCGAACTGTTCGCGCAAGCGCGTCTTCAGGATCTTGCCGGTCGCCCCCAGCGGAATCGCCTCGATGAACTGCACGTCGTCGGGGATCCACCACTTCGCGACCTTGCCTTCGTAGAACGCGAGCAGTTCTTCGCGGCTGACCTCGGCTCCCTCCTTGCGGACGACGACGAGCAGCGGGCGCTCGTCCCATTTCGGGTGCGCGATGCCGATCACCGCGGCGTTGGCGACCGCCGGATGCGCGATCGCGAGATTCTCGAGTTCGATCGAACTGATCCACTCGCCGCCCGACTTGATCACGTCCTTGCTTCGATCGGTGATCTGCATGTAGCCGTCGGGGTCGATCGTCGCGACGTCGCCGGTAGGAAACCAGCCGCGTCCGTCGGCGTCGTAGTGCAGCGGGTCACCGCCCTCGCCGCGGAAATACTCCTTGACCACCCAGGGCCCGCGCACCATCAGGTTGCCGTAGGTCTGTCCGTCCCACGGCAGGTCCTTGTCGGCGTCGTCGACGATCTTCATGTCGACGCCGAAGATCACGTGCCCCTGCTTCTCGAGCAGCGAGCGTTGCGCCTCCTGCGGAAGCTGCAGGTGCTTGTTGCGCAGCCGGCACAACGTGCCCAGCGGCGACATCTCGGTCATCCCCCAGGCGTGGATCACGTCGACGCCGTAGTCGTCCTGGAACGCGCGGATCATCGACGGCGGGCATGCCGAGCCGCCGATGACGGTACGCTGCAGCGAGCCGAATTTCGCGCCGGTCTGGCGCATGTGCTGCAGCAATCCGAGCCAGACCGTCGGCACTCCGGCCGAGTAGGTGACTCCTTCGGCCTCGAACAGTTCGTACAGCGACTTGCCGTCGAGTTGCGCGCCCGGAAACACCAGCTTCGCTCCGACCAGCGGCGACAGATAGGGCACGCCCCACGCGTTGACGTGGAACATCGGGACGACCGGCAGGATGCAGTCGCGCGAAGACGCTCCCATCGCATCGGGCAGCGACGCGCCGTAGGCGTGCAGGACCGTCGAGCGATGCGTGTACATCGCGCCCTTCGGATTGCCGGTCGTTCCCGACGTGTAGCACAGCCCGACCGCGGTGCGTTCGTCGAGCTCGGGCCATTCGTACTCGGTCGATCCGCGCGCGAGCATCTCCTCGTAGTTGACGAGGTTCGGAACCTTTTCGGACTTCGGCTGCCGGTCGGCATCGACCATCGCGATCCAGCTCTTCACGTTCGGGCAGTGCTCGGCGATCGCCTCGACGATCGGCAGGAACGTGAGATCGAACGCCAGGTGCACGTCGCCCGCGTGGTTGACGATCCAGGCGATCTGTTGCGGATGCAGCCTCGGGTTGATCGTGTGGATGACCGCGCCCATGCCGCCGACGCCGTAATACAGCTCCATGTGCCGATAGCCGTTCCACGCGAGCGTCGCGATGCGATCGCCGATTCCGACTCCGTCGCGCATCAGGGCGTCGGCGAGCTGGCGTGAACGTCGCTCGCAATCGGCATACGTGTATCGATGGACGTCGCCCTCGACACGCCGCGAGACGATCTCGACATCGGAGTAGTGGCGGGCTGCGTGCCGCAGCAGGCTCGACACGAGCAGCGGCATCTCCATCATCAGGCCTTGCATGGACTGTCTCCGTATCGTTGATTCCGGTTCGTGCCGGTTCGCAGTTGCCGACGGATCGGTGCGGGCAATTCTAGCGACTCCCGCGGGGCGATGACACGCATCGAAACCGTGCGGCCCCTAGAATCGACGATGCCTGGACTACGAAGGATCCCGTTGAACGCTGCGAACGTCTGGAAAACCCTCGGGTCGTCGCAAGACGTGGTCGACTGGCCCGAACTGCGCTTCGACAATCGATACGCGCGTCTTCCGGACGAGTTCCACACGCGCGTCGATGCGACCCCGTTGCCCGGGCCTCGCGTCGTCGCGGTCAGCGAATCGGCGCTCGCACTGATCGGTCTCGATCCCGCGCGCGTGCACGAGCCGGAATTCGCCGAAGTGTTCGCCGGCAATCGTGCGCTTCGCGGCGCCGAGTCGCTGGCAGCCGTCTATTCGGGCCACCAGTTCGGAGTCTGGGCGGGCCGCCTCGGCGACGGGCGCGCGCTTTCGCTCGGCGAAGTGATCGGCCCGCGGGGAAGATGCGAGATCCAGTTGAAGGGCTCCGGCCAAACGCCCTACTCGCGGGGCGCGGACGGGCGCGCCGTGCTGCGTTCGTCGATCCGCGAATTCCTGTGCTCCGAAGCGATGGCAGCACTGGGGATACCGACCACGCGCGCGCTGGCGATCGTCGCAGCCGACTTTCCCGTGTTTCGCGAAGACGTCGAGCAGGCGGCGGTCGTCACGCGCCTGTCGCCGAGCTTCGTGCGATTCGGTTCGTTCGAGCACTTCTACGCCGCGCAACGGCCGGACAGCCTGCAACGGCTCGCGGACCACGTGATCGCCGGCTTCCTGCCCGAGCTTGCGCAGGCCGCCAACCCGTATCTGGCGCTGCTCGACGAGGTGCTGCGCCGAACGGCGCGCCTCGTCGCCCGCTGGCAGGCCGTCGGCTTCTGCCACGGCGTGCTGAACACCGACAACATGTCGATCCTGGGATCGACGATCGACTACGGACCTTTCGGGTTCCTCGACGCCTTCGACGCCGCCCACGTCTGCAATCGGTCGGACGACATGGGCCGCTACCGCTACGACATGCAGCCGCGAATCGCCGAGTGGAACCTGTGGTGCCTCGCGCAGGCATCGATGCCTCTGATCTCCGCGCGCGGCGGCTCGGTCGACGACGTGCGTGCGGTGCTCGCCCGATGGGCGCTTTGCTTCGAGGACGCATGGCGCGCCGAGTTCGCAGCGAAGCTCGGGCTGCAGCAGCCGCAGCCGGACGATCCGGCGCTCCTCGAGGCGCTCCTCGAGCGCCTGCAGGCCGATGCGGTGGACTTCACCCTCTTCTTTCGCCGGCTGGCGGGCGTGCGCCGCGCGGTCTCCGACGGCGAGCCGCCCACCGCCCGGCCTGCCGGCGGCGACGACGGCGCCGATGCGTGCCGCGACCTGTTCATCGACCGGGCAGCCTTCGATGCGTGGCTCGGCCGGTATCGCAGGCGGCTGGCGAGCGAGGAGCGCCCCGACCCGGCGCGCGCTGCCGCGATGAACCGCGTCAATCCCTGCTACGTGCTGCGCAATCACCTCGCACAGCAGGCGATCGAACGGGCGCAGGCCGGCGACGACTCGGAAGTCCGCCGCCTGCTGAAGGTTCTCGAGCGCCCGTACGACGAACAACCCGGAATGGCCGCGTATGCGGCCCCACCGCCCGAAGGGGCGCCACGACTGGAGGTCGGCTGTTCATCATGACCGAATCGCGAACCCCTGCGCGGGTCGTCAGGAGCGACGACGAGTGGCGCGAGCAGCTCTCGCGCGAGGAGTACGAGATCACGCGCCGCCACGGCACCGAGCGCGCCTTCACCGGCCGCTACTGGGACCACCACGAAGACGGACGTTACGTCTGCGTCTGCTGCGGCACGCCGCTGTTCGCGTCCGCGCAGAAATACGAATCGGGAAGCGGATGGCCGAGCTGGTGGCAGCCGATCGCCGACGAGAACATCGTGCAGCGGGCCGACACCAGCCACGGAATGCGGCGCATCGAGGCGCTGTGCGCCGCCTGCGACGCGCACCTGGGCCACGTCTTCGACGATGGCCCGCAGCCGACGGGGCTGCGCTACTGCATCAACTCGGCTTCGCTGCGTTTCGAGCCGAGCGACTGAAACGCGGCGCCGCGCCCGAAGGCGCAGCGCGGCTCAGGCCTTCTTGACCTTCTCGAGCATCCGGAACACGGGACGCTTCGAACCGTTGAACAGCCGCTTGAGCGACTTCGGCAGGCAGCGCCGCTCCAGCGTATTGCGGCGATTTCGGGTACGTTCGGCCATGCAGTTTCTCCTGGGTCGCGGCGCCTGCCGGCGCGCGCTTCGAATGCAAACAACCCGTGATCATATACTGCGCGCATGAAGCTGCTGTTCGACCTGTTCCCGATCCTGCTGTTCTTCGTCGCGTTCAAGCTGGCCGACATCTACGTCGCGACCGCGGTGGCGATCGTGGCGAGCATCGCGCAGATCGCATGGCTGCGCCTGCGCGGCAAGCGCATCGAAGGCATGCAGTGGACCAGCCTCGCGATCATCGTGCTGTTCGGCGGCATGACCCTGCTCTTCCAGGACGAAACCTTCATCAAGTGGAAGCCGACGGTCCTCTACGCGCTGTTCGCGCTGGCGCTGGCGGGAGCGCACCTGTTCTTCGGGCGCAACCTGATCAAGTCGATGATGGCTCGCCAGCTCGTGCTGCCCGAGCCGGTCTGGACGCGGCTGAACGTCGCCTGGATCGCGTTCTTCGCGGCGATGGCGGCGTTGAACATCGTCGTCGCGTACCGCTTCTCCACCGATACCTGGGTCAACTTCAAGCTGTTCGGCACGATGGGGTTGACCTTCGCGTTCGTCATCGCGCAGGCGCTGTACGTCGGGCGTTACGTGCAGGAAGAGAACCAGTGACGCGGCCCGAACCCGACGCGATTCGCGCGCGCCTGCTCGAAGCGTTTCCCGGTGCCGGGATCGAGTTGCACGACGACAGCCACCTGCACGTGGGACACGCCGGCGCGGCCGGCGGAGCGGGCCATTTTCGGGTGCGAATCGTCAGCGACCGCTTCGAGGGACTGGGCACCGTGGCCCGCCATCGGCTCGTGTATGATGCCGTGCGCGAGTGGATGCCGCAGCGTATTCACGCGCTCGCGATCGAGGCCCTGACACGGGTCGAGAGCTAGCGAGTCGGCCCGAGCGGTCGCTCTCCGGAAGGCCCGCCTGCCGGGCAGCCAGTGCCGAGCCGCGCCTGGCCGCGCGTTCGTCTCCACATGCACGAGGATCCATGATGTCGTATCCGAATGTCTCGCTGCGGTGGGCGAGAATCGCCGCCGCCGCGTTGCTGCCGATCGCGTCGTTCGCGCTCGCGCAGAATGCCGCCGTCGTCAACAACAAGCCGATCCCCAAGGAAAGGGTCGACGAGTTCGTCCAGGCGCTGGTGGCGCAGGGCCGCCCCGACACCCCCGAGTTGCGTTCGGCGGTGCGCGACGAACTGATCGCGCGCGAGCTCTTCATCCAGGAAGCCGAGAAGAAGGGCCTGCTGCGCAGCACCGAAGTGCAGCGCCAGCTCGAGAACACCCGGCAGGAGATCCTGATCCGTGCGCTGATCCGCGATCACCTGAAGAACCATCCGATCGAGGACGCGGAAATCCAGACCGAGTACGATCGGCTGCGCCTGCAGGCCGGAGAGAAGGAGTACCGGGCGAGCCACATCCTCGTCGACACCGAGGACGAAGCGAAGAAGATCATCGCGCAGCTGAAGAAGGGCGCGAAGTTCGAGGAGCTCGCGAAGAAGTCGAAGGACACCGGTTCGGCGCAGTCGGGCGGCGACCTCGACTGGAACACCCCCGGAACCTTCGTCAAGGAGTTCTCCGAAGCGATGGTCGCGCTCGAGAAGGGCAAGACCGTCGAGGCACCGGTCAAGTCGCAGTTCGGCTATCACGTCATCCGGCTGACCGACGTGCGCGAAGCCAAGGCGCCGCCGCTGGAACAGGTGCGACCGCAGATCCAGCAGGAACTCGAACGCGCCCGCGTGCAACAGCTCCAGCAGGAACTGCGCGCCAGCGCGAAGATCCAGTAACCGGGAAGTTCAGCGCTTTCGGCGTTCGGCGAAAAAGCGCGACAACAGGGCGCCGCATTCATCGGCCAGCACGCCTGCGACGACCTCGCAGTGGTGATTCAGCCGCGGCTCGGCGAACAGGTCGACGACGCTGCCGCACGCACCGGTCTTCGGATCGCGGGCGCCGTAGACGAGACGTGCGATGCGCGCGTGCTGGATGGCGCCTGCGCACATCGCGCACGGCTCGAGCGTTACGTAGAGCGCGCAGTCGACCAGGCGGTAGTTCGCCAGTCGTGCGCTTGCGGCGCGCAGCGCACGGATCTCCGCATGTGCCGTCGGATCGTGCGTGCCGATCGGCTGGTTGAAGCCCGTGGCGATGGGTTCGCCGTGCCGCACGATCACGGCTCCGACGGGCACCTCGCCCGCGCGCTGCGCCGCACGCGCCTGCTCGAGCGCGATGCGCATCATCGCGGCGTCGACCGGATCGACCGGATCTGCCGCATCGGCAGCATTGGCCGGCTCGACTTCCAGCGGTTGCGGCGATGCATCGTCGAAGAGCCCCCGATCGTTGCCGATCCGGGCGCCTTCGATCTGCAGCAGTCGCAGTTTCGATGCCGTGCCGCCCGCGGCGGAGAATCCTCCGGAGCGGCCGCCGGCCGCCAGCACCCGGTGGCATGCGACCAGCGGTGCGAAGGGGTTGTCACCGAGCGCCTTGCCGACCGCCCGAGCAGCGCCGGGTTCGCCCAGCCTCGCAGCGACTTCGCCGTAGGTCGTCGTCTGCCCGGGGCCGATCCCGCGCATGTGTTCGTAGACGCGCCGGGCGAAGTCCGGTATCCCGCGCATGTCGAGCACGACGTCGGCCAGGTCGTCGTGCGCACCGCGCAGGACCGCGGTGATGCGTTCGACCGTGCGCTCGACCGCCGGCGGGGGCGCGGCCATCGTCGCATCGGGCAGCCCGCGCAACATGCGCGCGCAGGTCGAAGCGTCGCCCCCCTCCGGCAACTGGACCCGCACGATGCCGTGTTCGCCCCAGGCGATCCCGAGGCGACCGATCGCCGTATCGAACAGGCAGTATTCGACCATCGACATGCTTCGATGCTAGCACCGGCAATATCGGAATCCGCTGCCGGCGCGCCCGTCGCGTTACCCTGTCCCGATTCTCTCTTCTCTCGAGGCAGCGCAAATGAAAGCCACGATCTATCACAACCCTTCGTGCGGAACCTCGCGCAAGGTTCTCGGGATGATCCGCGATGCCGGCGTCGAGCCGACGATCGTCGAGTACCTGAAGAATCCCCCGGACCGCTCCACGCTCGAGCAGCTGATCGCCCGGATGGGCGTGCCGGTGCGCAGCGTCCTGCGCCGCAGGGGAACGCCGTACGAAGCGCTCGGCCTCGACGACCCGAAATGGACCGACGGGCAGCTGATCGACTTCATGACCACGCACCCGATCCTGATCGAACGGCCGATCGTGGTGACCGCGCGGGGAACGAGGCTGTGCCGCCCGCCCGAGACCGTGCTCGAACTGCTCGGCTAGCGCGTAGGAATCCGATCGGACCCTGCCGCGACCGCGCGGGCTGGCACACGAACGACGGCTGCGTGTACCCTCTCCTTCCGGCAGTACCGAAGTGCCCATTCCACCAGCCTTTCGACGAGAGGATCCATGGACCAATACGTAGAGGACGTGCGCAAGCACACGACGAACGTCAACGAAGGGGCGGTCGCCGCGATCGTGAAGTATTGCGGCATTGCGCTGCGCAATGCGGACTCCTCGCTGGTATCGGCGACGAGCCCGGACGAGCTCGCGACGGTGCGTGACGGATTCGCGGCGAAGAAGCTCGGGCTCGCGCCCGACGCGGCCGATGCCGGCATCGCCAAGGTCGTCGAGAAAATGAAAGGCACGCAGCGCAAGGGCCGCGTCACCTTCTACTACCTGCTTGCCGAGGCGACCGGCACGCTGGACAAGCTCGCCTGAACCTCGCGCCCGACGGGCGCCTGCCACGTCTGCGCCGTTGTCCCGCGCGCGGTCGCGCGCGCGTTACGGCGCAGACGGATCTTCGTCATCGAGCAGGCCCTTGTCGGCGAGCGACTCGTCGTCGCCGTCGACCGGCACGATGCGGTCCCTGCATCGATGTCGTCGCGCATCCCCGGCGCCCCGACCACGTCGCTTCCCGAATCCGATGAGTCGCTGCGCCCCAGCGATCCGACGCCCTTACCCTTGCCGGTCTGCGGGGGTTCCTCGCCTGTGTAGTCGAGCGTGCTGTCCGCCATGACGGTATCTCCTGTTCAGTCGGCGATTGCAGCAAGCCGCATGCCGGACATCCGGGCACGAAGTACCATCGCCGGATCTCGTCGAACGGCCGTGGAGCTCGGCATCGAAGCGCACGAGATCACGAACGATGCGAGATGCCGGCCATGACGATCGAAATCGCGTTGGTTCTCTCCATCGCGCTGGCCGCGGTGATCCTGTTCGCCACGGAAAAGCTGCGGATCGACGCCGTGGCGCTGCTGGTGCTGGCCGGCCTCGCGCTGACCGGACTCGTCGACACGCAACAGGCGCTCAGCGGATTCAGCAACTCCGCCACGCTCACGGTTGCCGCCATGTTCGTACTCGCGGCCGGGCTGCAGAACAGCGGTGCGCTGGCGGGAATCGGCACACTGCTGGGCCGCGCCCGCTCGCCGCTGCAGTTCCTCCTGATCCTGTTCGTCGTGCTGGCGGTGATCGCGCCCTTCGTCAACAACACGGCGGTCGTGGCCGTGATGATGCCGATCGTGATGACGGCGACGGCCGGCATCGGGATGTCCGCATCGAAGGCACTGATCCCGCTGTCGTACGTATCGCAGATGGCCGGCGTCTGCACGCTCGTCGGCAGCTCGACCAACCTGCTGGTCAACGGCATGGCGCGGGATCTCGGACATCCCGGTTTCACGATGTTCGAGTTCACGTCGCTGGGGGTCATCTGCCTGGCGGCGGGCTGCCTCTACCTGCTCACGGTCGGGCGCTGGCTGCTGCCGGACGCGCGCAGCGCGGAACTGGTCGAACATTACGAACTGGGAAAGTACATCACCGAACTGCGGGTCATGCCGGAATCGTCGCTGATCGGCACCTCGGTCGGCGAAGCGCGGCTCGGCGAAGAGTTCGGCGTCTACGTGCTGGAACTGCTGCGCGGCGACCGGAAGGTCTGGTCGCCCAGGTCGCAGACGCTGGAAGAAGGCGACGTCCTGCTGGCGCGAGGCGACTGGTCGAAACTGGACGAGCTTCGCAAGCGCGCCGGACTGGAGGTGAACGCGGAGTTCAAGCTCAGGCAACGTTCGTTCGAGGAAGTCGACCAGGTCCTGACCGAAGTGATGATCGCGCCTCGCTCGCGCGTAATCGGCAGCACGCTCGGCATGCTGGATCTCACGTGGGACCACAACACGACGGCGCTCGCCATACATCGG
The DNA here is from genome assembly GCA_964481165.1 of uncultured Limnobacter sp. Taxonomy (GTDB): domain Bacteria; phylum Pseudomonadota; class Gammaproteobacteria; order Burkholderiales; family Burkholderiaceae_E; genus Zeimonas. The sequence continues at coordinate 74,926 of CAYZYC010000001.1, forward strand.
CGCGGCCAGGTCCTGCGCGACGAGTTGCGCAACGTGCACCTGCAGGTCGGCGACATCCTGCTGATGCTCATCCCCGAATCCGGCATGGCCGCGTTGCGCAGGGACACGAACGTGATCGTGCTTTCCGAGCGGGAACCCGAGCGACCCCGCGGCTGGCGTGCGCCGTTCGCGCTGGCGACGATGGCGCTGGTCATCGGCGTGTCGGCCGCCGGTTGGGCACCCATCGCGATCACGTCGCTCGCCGGCGCCGTCGCGCTGACGCTGGCCGGCTGCCTGGACGCGGAGGAGGTCTACGACGCGATCGACTGGCGCATCATCGTGCTGATGGCCGGCCTGCTGCCGCTGGGCATCGCGATGAGCCAGACCGGAGCGGCCGCGTACATCGTCGAGAACACCGTCGGGCTGGCCAGCCCGTACGGGCCGCTGACGGTGCTCGCGGTGTTGTACCTGATGGCGATCCTGCTGTCGGAGTTCATGAGCAATGCGGCGGCCGCGGTGCTGCTCACGCCGGTCGGCATTTCCACGGCCAGGTTGATGGACGTGGACGCGACTCCCTTCCTGATCGCCGTCACCTTCGCCGCTTCGACCAGCTTCGCCACGCCGATGGGCTACCAGACCAACACCATGGTGTACGGAGCAGGCGGCTACAGGTTCGTCGATTTCGTCAAGGTCGGGCTGCCGCTGAACCTGATCTTCTGGGGAGTGGGCATGGCCTTCATTCCGGTGTTCTGGCCGTTCTGACGCGGTTCACCTGTCGAGCGGCGGCGCGATGGCAAACTCCGCTGCAAGCGAGCATTTGCCGGGAGTGCATGTCCGATGTCCGAAGCACGGATCACCTATCGCGGCACGGTCTATCCGTGGCACTGCGATCACATGGGCCACATGAACGTGATGTGGTACGTCGGCAAGTTCGACGAAGCGACGTGGCAACTGTTCACCGCGCTCGGCGCCGGGCCGTCGTTCCTGCGAAGCGAAAACCGCGGCATGGCGGCGGTCGACCAGCGCATCCGCTACCGTCGCGAGCTGTACTCCGGCGACGTCGTCACGGTGCGCAGCGAGGTGCTCGAAGTCCGGGACAAGAGCATCCGCTTCGTCCACGAGATGCGGCGCGACGACGACGGCGAGGTGGCGGCTGTGACGGTCCTCGTCGGCGTGCACATCGACACGACGCTGCGGCGCGCCTGCCCGATCCCGGACGCGGTGCGCAGCGCGGCCGAGCAGTGGCTGTCGCCGGATCCGTCGCGCTGGGAGTGATCGGTGCGTGCCCGCCGACTCAGTTGCGCGCGCGCAGCACGCCCGCGAAGTACGCAGCCAGTTCGTCGCGGGCCGACAGCGGCAGGACGTGGCCCACGTACTGGTCGGGCCGCACGATGATCATGCAGCCCGCGGCTCGGTCGATGCCGCGCATCGCGTAGATGTCCTCGCCGCGCCTGGCGTCGACGCAGAAGACCTTCTCGTAGTCGCACAGCCCGTAGCGCCCCACGTGCGGACGCAGCAGCGTCGGC
>CAYZYC010000002.1:0-56347 GCA_964481165.1 uncultured Limnobacter sp.
CCAACGCGCTCGGCCAGCCGCGCAGCTGGACCGACCACCTGCTGTGGCACCACGCGGCGCACACGGTCGACCTGTTCGCCTGGCAGGCCGGCGGCAACATCGTCGCGGCCAACGCGTTGCAGGGCCCGATCCATCCCCGACTCGGAATCGCGATGGACATGTCGATCCAGTTGAAGGCGAGCACCGGCGCGATCTGCACGCTGAGCCTGTCGTTCAACAACGACGGCCCCCTCGGAACCTTCTTCCGCTACATCTGCGACAACGGCACCTTCATCGCACGATACGACGACCTGTTCGACGGCAAGGAACAGAAGATCGACGTCTCGAAAGTCGACGTGTCGATGAACGGCATCGAGCTGCAGGATCGCGAGTTCTTCGCGGCGATCCGCGAGGGCCGCGAGCCGAACGCGAGCGTCGCGCAGGTGCTGCCCTGCTATCGCACGCTCGACCGGCTCGAGCGGCAGCTCGCGGATACCCCGTAGCGGGAACGCCGATGCGCACCCGACGCCTGGGATCGCTGGAGGTCTCTTCGATCGGGCTCGGGTGCATGAACCTGAGCCATGCGTACGGGGTGCGCCCGTCGCCCGAAGCTGCGGCGGCGCTGCTTCGCGCCGCATTCGACGGCGGCGTCACGCTGTTCGATACCGCGATGCTGTACGGCGCGGGCGCGAACGAGGAACTCGTCGGGAGCACGCTGGCCACCGAGCGTTCGCGCTTCGTGCTCGCCTCGAAAGGCGGCATGGGCGTCGTCGACGGCAGGCGCACGATCGACGGCAGGCCGGAGACGATCCGGCAGAACTGCGACGACAGCCTCGCGCGGCTTCGCACCGACGTCATCGACCTGTACTACCTGCACCGGCTCGATCCGAAGGTGCCGATCGAGGACAGCGTCGGCGCCCTCGCCGCCCTCGTGCGCGAAGGCAAGGTCCGCGAGATCGGACTCTCCGAAGTTTCGGCGCAGACGCTGCGCCGTGCGCACGCCGTCCATCCGGTCGCGGCGGTGCAGAGCGAATACTCGCTGTGGACGCGCAACGTGGAGATCGCCGTGCTCGACGCGTGCCGCGAGCTCGACGTGGCGCTCGTCGCGTTCTGCCCGCTCGCGCGCGGCTTCCTCACCGGCGCGCTGCGCGACCCGTCGACGCTGCCGGCGCAGGACATCCGCCACGGCATGCCGCGCTTCGCGCCGCCGCACTGGGAAGCGAACCTGCGCCTGCTCGAGCCGTACCGGCTGCTCGCCGACGAGGCGGGCTGCACGATGGCGCAACTCGCGCTCGCATGGCTGCTCGCGCAGGGCGACGCGATCGTTCCGATTCCGGGCACGACGAGCACCGCGCACCTGCGCGAGAACCTGGGCGCAGCCGAAATTGCGCTCGCGCCCGACCTCGTTGCACGCGTGGGCGCCGTGATCGACCAGCGCACCGTCTCGGGCCCGCGCTACGCGCCCGACCGGCAGGCCGACATCGACACCGAGGAGTTCGGGTAGCCGGGCCTGCGCTACAGGATGTAGCGCGCGAGGTCCTCGCTCTGCGCCAGCGACATCAGTCGGCCGTCGACGAACGACGCGTCGATCGTGATCGTCTCGCCACCGCGCCTGGCCGCCTCGAACGAAACCTCCTCGAGCAGCTTCTCCATCACGGTGGAGAGCCGGCGCGCGCCGATGTTCTCGGTTTTCTCGTTGACCGACGAGGCGATCTCGGCGAGCCGCCGTACGCCCTCGGGTGTGAACTCGAGCCGCACGCCTTCGGTGGCGAGCAGCGCCTCGTACTGCTTGGTGAGGCTCGCGTCGGTATCGACCAGGATGCGCACGAAATCGTCGGCCGACAACGAGCCCAGTTCGACGCGGATCGGCAGGCGGCCCTGCAGCTCGGGAACGAGATCCGACGGGCGCGACAGATGGAACGCGCCCGATGCGATGAACAGGATGTGGTCGGTGCGCACGACGCCATAACGCGTGTTCACGGCAGTGCCCTCGACCAGCGGCAGCAGGTCGCGCTGCACGCCCTGGCGCGAGACGTCGGCACCGTGCGTATCTCCGCGCGAGGCGACCTTGTCGATCTCGTCGATGAACACGATGCCGGTCTGCTCGACCGCGGTGATCGCCTGCGCCTTGATCGCGTCGTCGTCGACGAGCTTGGCGGCTTCCTCGTCGGCGAGCAGCTTCATCGCGTCGCGGATGCGCAGCTTGCGCGGCTTGCGCCGCCCCGGCATGTTCGCGAACAGCGACTGCAGCTGCTGCGTCATCTCCTCCATGCCGGCCGGACCCATCAGCTCCATCGTCGGCAGCGGCATGGCGAGCTCGACTTCGATCTCCTTGTCGTCGAGATCGCCCTCGCGCAGCTTCTTGCGGAACTTCTGGCGCGTGGCGGAATCGGAGGCCTCGCCGGAATCGCCCGAGCCGAAGCCCACGTTGCGCGGCGGCGGCAACAGCGCATCGAGCACCCGGTCCTCGGCGGCATCGAGCGCACGCTGGCTGAATTTCTTCGTTTCCTGCTCGCGCGTCTGCTTGACCGCGATGTCGGCGAGGTCGCGGATGATCGTGTCGACGTCGCGTCCGACGTATCCGACCTCGGTGAACTTGGTCGCCTCGACCTTGATGAACGGCGCGTTGGCCAGCCGCGCGAGGCGACGCGCGATCTCGGTCTTTCCGACCCCGGTGGGGCCGATCATCAGGATGTTCTTCGGAGTGATCTCCTGGCGCAGCGGCTCGGCGACCTGCTGGCGCCGCCACCGGTTGCGCAGCGCGATCGCGACCGCGCGCTTCGCGGCGTCCTGGCCGACGATGTGCTTGTCGAGTTCGGAGACGATCTCCGACGGGGTCATCTGGGTCATCGTTTCTCGCACGAGCCGCCGGCCGTCAGCCGAGCGTCTCGATCGTGTGGTGCTGGTTGGTGTAGATGCAGATATCGCCGGCGATCGCCAGCGACTTGCGCACGATCTCCTCGGCGTCGAGTTCGCTGTTCCCGAGCAGCGCGAGCGCGGCCGCCTGCGCGTACGGGCCGCCGCTGCCGATCGCGATCAGGCCCTGTTCGGGTTCGAGCACGTCGCCGTTGCCGGTGATGACGAGCGAGGCGTCGCGATCGGCGACAGCGAGCATCGCCTCGAGCCGGCGCAGCATCCGGTCGGTGCGCCAGTCCTTGGCCAGTTCGACGGCCGCCCGCACCAGGTGGCCCGAATGCTTGTCGAGTTTCGCCTCGAAGCGTTCGAACAGCGTGAACGCGTCCGCGGTGCCGCCGGCGAAGCCGGCCAGTACCTTGTCGTTGTACAAACGGCGCACCTTGCGTGCGCCGGCCTTGATGACGACGTTGCCGAGCGTCACCTGCCCATCGCCGCCGAGCGCGACCCGCGAACCGCGGCGCACCGACACGATGGTCGTACCGTGGAATTGTTCCATCCGGAGGATATGGGGCCGGTCGCGGCCCGCACAAGAGAGTGTCCGAGGCGGGAAGTGTAGGCCCTGTGCGGGCTCCGGGTCGCGGCGCGCCCCCGACGCCCGAGCGCGAGTCAGACCTTGCGGCGCCGGATCTCGGCCAGGTCCTGGATTCCCATCACGAGCATCAGCGCGTAGACGAGGTAATTCGGCTCCACGAACAGGACCTGCCGCCCCGCCGAGCGCATCGTCACCACTTCGTTGAGCAGGTCGCCGGCGGCGACGAACTCCATGCGGCGCAGTGCCCTGCAGTCGATGACCACGTCGCCACGGCGGTCGGCGACGTTGCGCAGCGCGTGCAACTCGTTCTGCATGCGGCCGAGCACCTCGCCGCGCAACACGAACGCCCCGCCGGGCGCTCCGGCGGCGGCCGGCGACGCGCTCGCCGCATCTGCCTGCGGAGTTCCGGATCCGGCGAGCCGGATCCGCGGACCGATCGGTTCCCAGGACGGAGGCGAAACTTCGTATGTGACGCAATACTCGATGCTCAGGTCCTCGAACTCCTGCTGGCGACCCAGCGCCCGAAGCGTCTGCAATGCGAGCATCCACCCCGACTCGGAGCGATCGCGCCGACCCGGCTCGATCGATGCGCGCGCGGCGACGAACAGCCGTTCGGCACGGTGCAGGACGAGGTCGGACGCGCCGCGCTGGAAATGCGAGAACAGGCGCAGCACCGCGTCGGCGCCGGCGGGATCGACCGAGTCGATCCCGCCGAAATCGATTTCGGTCTCGCGTCCGGCAGCGGTTCGAAGCAGGGCCGCGACCTGCTCGGCAGCCCGGGCATCGAGGGCCGGCCCGAGGCGCAGCACGCGGTCGGCGGCCTGGGCCGCGCCCGGGCGGCCGTCGAGCGCGCCCGGCAACGCCTGGGACAGCGCTTCGCTCCAGCCCGGCGGCGAAGACTCGAAACGCGATGCGTACTCGAGCGCCAGCGTCTCGAATCCGGCGCGGTCGCCGACACACTGGTACAGGTCGAGCAGCATCAGCCAGGCAAGCGGCTGGTAGCCGGCGAGTCCGGTGTCGTCGAGCGCCTGCCGCAGCACGAGCGCCGCCGGCTGCGCCTGGCCGTTCGAATAGAGGATCGCGGCTTCTTCCAGAATGCCGGGCAACGCCGGGCCGTTGACGTCGATCGCCATCGCCCCGTCTGCGTCGCCGAGCAGCGACGTCGCGCGGTCCTCGGCTTCGCGGGCGCCGGCCTTCGCCTGCGGCGCGGCAGGCACAACGACGCCGTTGGCCGCGGCCGGGTGCGCAGGCGGGGGTTTCGAGGCGACCTGTCCCGGCCGCGAAACGACCGGCGGAGCGATCATTTCGGACTCGATCTGGTCGATCTTCTCTTCGGTGCGCCGCGCGGCTTCGCGTTGGGCAGCCAGCGTGTCGGTCGTGGGGCCGGGGCGGGAGTCGGCCGTGCGCGCAAGGATCGCTTCGCGGGTTCGCCGAGTCTCGACTCGGTCTTTGCGGTTGAACAGCGAGAAGACCACTCGGCAATCCGATCCGGGGACAGGGGCTCCGACGCCAGGGAAACGTCGGGGTTTTCCGTCCCAGTCTAACAACCGGGTATTGCTGCGGGAAGACAGCCGGCCGACCGCGGATCGGCCGGCAGCCGCCTGCCGTCCGTCAGTCTCCGTACAGCTTCTGGCGCAGCTCGCGACGCTCCTGCGCTTCGAGCGACAACGTGGCCGTCGGCCGCGCGAGCAGCCGCGGAAGACCGATCGGTTCACCGGTCTCCTCGCAGTAGCCGTAGTCGCCGCTATCGATGCGCGCGAGCGACTGTTGCACCTTCTTCAGCAGTTTGCGCTCGCGGTCGCGCGTGCGCAGTTCGAGCGCGTGTTCTTCCTCGATCGTCGCGCGGTCGGCGGGGTCCGGAACCACTACCGTTTCGCGGAGGTTCTCGGTCGTCTCGTCGGCATTGGCCAGCAGGTCCTTCTCGATCTGCTGCAGGCGCTGCCGGAAGAACGCGAGTTGCACGTCGTTCATGTAGTCCGAGTCGGGCATCTTCAGCAGTTCGGTCTCGCTGGGTACTCTTTTTTCCTTTGTCGCTGCCATGATGTCTCTACCTGCGCGCCATGCCGAAGCGCTTTCTGGGTTGCCCTCGGGAGCCGGGTCGTCCGGCAATGGCCCGTGCGCCGCGGCAAGCAGGCGCCGATTCTGCAAGCAGGCGCGGTGCCCGCCTCCGGACGATCATGCCAGACATTGCTCCAGGCCTTTGACGAAGGTTTCCTTCGGCAGGTTCCTGCCGATGAAGACCATGCGACTCGAGCGCTTCTCGCCAGCCTGCCAGCGACGTCCCGCGTCGGCTCCCATCATCATGTGAACGCCCTGGAAGACCGTCTGGCGATCCGAGCCCTTGATGAAAAGGACGCCTTTATACCGCAGCATGTCGGGTCCGTAAACCTGGATCAGGCCGGACAGGAAATCCTCGAGTTTCACAGGATCGAACGGCTTGCTGGAACGGAAAACGAAGGATTTCACGGCATCGTCGTGGACGTGCTCGTCGCTTTCCAGGAACTGCGGATCGATCTCGAGCACCGCGTTCAGGTTGAAGCCGCGGATGTCCAGGATCTCGGCGATCGGCGCGTCGCCGAAGTGCACCGGCTTGACCGGTGCGCGCGGGTTCATCTGTCGCAGCCGGGTCGTCAGCCGATCGCGGACCGCTTCGTCGACCAGGTCGACTTTCGACATCAGGATCCGGTCGGCGAATCCGACCTGCTCCTGCGCTTCCCGATGCTCGTCGAGTTGCTGCTCGCCGTGGCGCGCGTCGACGACGGTGATGACCGCGTCGAGCAGGTAGTGGTCGGCGACCTGGTCGTCGATGAAGAAGGTCTGCGCGACGGGCCCGGGGTCGGCCATGCCCGTGGTCTCGATGACGACGCGCTCGAAGTCGATCTCGCCGGAGGCGCGACGTGCATGCAGGTCGCCGAGGATCCGCATCAGGTCGCCGCGCACGGTGCAGCAGATGCAGCCGTTGTTCATCTCGACGATCTGCTCTTCGCGGTCCTGCAGCAGAAGGTCGTTGTCCACGCCTTCCTCGCCGAACTCGTTCTCGATCACCGCGATCCGGTGGCCGTGCTGCTCCTTCAGGATCCGATTGAGCAGCGTCGTCTTGCCGCTGCCGAGGAAGCCCGTGAGGATCGTTACCGGAACCTGCTTGCCCGCCATCGCACACTCCACGTTCGACCCCGATTTCGGGGGGCCGTGCACCGGGGACCGCGAAGTGTACAGCCGAACGCGAGGCAGGTGCCGATACCCCGCCCGTGCGGGGAAACGCCGCGCGCAGCGGGGCTCTCAGCCGCGCCGTCGCGCGCGCGGATGCGCCGCGTCGTAGACGGCGGCAAGTCGCTGGAAATCGAGCGACGTGTAGACCTGCGTGGTCGCGATGCTCGCGTGGCCGAGCAGTTCCTGCACCGCCCGGAGGTCGCCGCTCGATTGCAGCAGGTGGCTGGCGAACGAGTGCCGCAGTACGTGCGGATGCACGTCGGCCGGGATTCCGCGCCGGATCGCGAGCCGCTTGACGCGCACCTGCACGGTGCGATTCGCGAGCCGCCGGCCGAGTCCGCTCAGGAACAGCGCCCGTTCTTCGGACCCGGGATGCGCGTCGCGCCACGCCTGCCGCACGACGAGCCACCGTGCGAGCGCTTCGCGCGCCGCGCGCCCGATCGGGATCGTCCGGGTGTGCCCGCCCTTGCCGCGCACCGTCAGTTCTCCCTCGTCGAGGTCGATCCAGCCCGACGACGCCGGTGCCGGTGCATCGAAATGCCGCACGTCGAGCGACGTGAGTTCGGAAAGACGCAGCCCCGACGAGTAGAAGAGTTCGAGCATCGCGTCGTCGCGGGCCGACTCGAAAGGCGTCCCGGAAGACGCTTCGTCGGCCGCGTCCGCGCCGCCGCAGACGAGCCGCACCGCGACATCGGGCGGCAGCGCCTTCGGCAAGCGTCGCGGAGCCCGCGGTGCGCGCACCCCCCGCGCCGGATTCGCCGGGATCCGTCCATCGGTCGCGAGCGCATCGAAGAAGCCGCGCCACGCCGACAACCGGCGCGCGATCGAACGCGGACCGAGCCCTTCGCGGGCGCTCGCCGCGACCCAGCGGCGCACCGCCTGTTCGTCGACCGAAGACCATTGCGGCTCGCCGCCGGAGTCGTTCGTGCCCGCACCGAGCCTGCCGACGAGCGATGCGAGCGCGAGCAGGTCGAAACGGTAGCCTGCGATCGTGCGGGGCGAGTAGCCGCGCTCGCTGCGCAGGCGCGACAGGTGACGCTCGACGCTTCGGATCCGGCCGGCGTGCTCACCCATATCGGTTTCGCGTGGCGCGCCGGAGCCGGCTTCGTCTCGCGCGCCGGCCACGGTGCCCTACTCGGCGAGCCGCGACAGCGCCGCGCTCGCCGTCTCGGCGATCCGCTCGAGGAACGCGACTCCCATCCCCGACTGGAAGCGTTCGGGATCGGTCGATCCGAGCACGATCAATCCGAACGCCCGGGTGTCGACGCCCTTGCGCAGCGGCAGCAACGCGATCGAGTTCGTCGCCGCGCCGCTTCCGTCGAGCCACGTCGCCGCGTGGAAGTCGGAGTTCACGCCGCAGTACGGCTGCTGCATGCTGTTGGCGAGGGTGATCGCGTCGACCGCGACCGGGCGCGCACAGCTCAACCCGACGTATGCGTCGCGCAGGCTCCACAGCCGCATCGCGACCTGCGGGACCGAGAAGATCGTGCGAAGTCCGTCGACGACGATCTCGGGCAACTGCTCCGGATCGCCGGCGAGCAGCAACTGCCGGGTCCAGCGATGCAGCTTGTCGGTGATCGCGTCGTTGTCCTGCCCGATGCGCACCAGTTCGGCGAGTCGCATCTCGTGCGCGCGCAGCTTCTCGCGGAGCACCTCGAGCTGGCGCTCCTGCAACGAGATCGCGCGTCCGCCGTGCGGATGCGGCACGGTGATCGACGCGAGCAACTCGGCGTGCCCGTCGAAGAAGCCGGGGTTGTCGAGCAGGTACCGCGCCACGTCGTCGTCGGTGAGAACTGATTCGGTCATTCGGATTCCGTTGCGAAGAACGTTGCCGGGTCGATCTCGCCTTCGAAGACGGTCACGGCCGGGCCGGTCATGTGAACGTGCGTGCCGTCCCAGGCGATGCTCAGGCGGCCTCCGTTCGCGTGGATGTCGACCGGCGAACGCAACAGCCCGCGCCGGATTCCGACGACGGCCGCGGCGCAGGCGCCGGTGCCGCAGGCCAGCGTCTCGCCGGCGCCGCGCTCCCAGACACGCAGCCGGGCACTGGAGGTCGACAGCACCTGCAGGTAGCCCGCGTTCACGCGGCGCGGAAAACGCGCAGCATGCTCGATCCGCGGTCCTTCGGTAGTCACCGGTGCGGCCTCGACATCGTCGACGACCTGTACGGCATGCGGGTTGCCCATCGAAACCACCGAGACCCAGCGCACGACACCGTCGACGTCGAGCGGCCAGAGCAGGTCGTCGCCGACGCGGCGCGCTTCGATTCCACCCGCATCGAACGGAATCGAAGCCGGTTCGAACGACGGCACGCCCATGTCGACCCGCACGCGCCCGTCGCCCTCGATCGCGGGCTCGATCAACCCGCCGAGCGTCTCGACGCGCAGCGTCGTCTTGTCGGTCAGTCCCTGATCGAGCACGAAGCGCGCGAAACAGCGCGCGCCATTGCCGCACTGCTCGACTTCGATGCCGTCGGCATTGAAGATCCGGTAGCGGAAATCGACATCGGGCCGCTGCGCGCGTTCGACGACGAGGATCTGGTCGGCGCCGATCCCGAAGTGCCGGTCGGCGATCCTGCGCCACTGTCGGGCGTCGAAACGCACGTCCTGGCGGATGCCGTCGATCACGACGAAGTCGTTTCCGGCGCCGTGCATCTTGCTGAAGCGCAGGGTCATCGGCGGATTATCGCCGATCCGCCCCGGCGCGAATCGGCGTAGACGCTCGCCTCGCCCGGCGGACGCGTCTTGAAGCGGCGATGGCTCCACAGGTATTGCGCCGGCATCTCGAGCACCCGGTCCTCGATGAACGCGTTCATCCTGCGCGTGGCCAGCTGCAGGTCGTCGCCGGGGAAGTCGTTCCATGCAGGGTACAGGCGCACGACGTAGCCGTCGTCGATCATCCGGGTCACGCAGGGGATCACCGCCGCACCGGTCATGCGCGCGAGCCGCGCCACCGAAGTCACCGTTGCAGCGCGCACTCCGAAGAACGGAACGAAGAGCGCGTCGCGCGCCCCGAGGTCCATGTCGGGAAGAAAGTAGAAGGGCACGCCGTTGCGCAACGCGCGGATCGCCGAACGCAGCCCGTCGGTGCGCAGGACCATCGACGCTCCCTGGAAGCGGGTGCGGCCGCGCGTCATCGCGTCGTCGAATTCCCGGTTCTTCTGTCGCGCGTACATCGAGACGATCGGCGCCTCGAAGAACATCCGCGCGCCGCCGGCATCGCAGCCGACGAAATGCGGCGCGAGCAGGATGACGGGGCGCCCGCGGTGCGCTTCGAAGAAGTCGATGCCTTCGAGGCGGCACAGCGAACGGATCCGCTGTGCGGGCCCGTACCAGAGAATGAATCGATCGATGAAGCTGCGCGTGAAGTACCGGAAGTGCTGTTTCGCGACCTGGCGCCGCCGCGCCTCGCTCCACTGCGGAAAACACAGCCTCAGGTTGGTGCGCGTGACCCTGCGCCGTCCAGCCGCGAACCACCAGACGAGCCAGCCTCCGCCATCGCCGAGCACGCGCAGCATCGGATACGGCAGCTTCGAAACCCACCGCATCAGCACCAGCGCGATTCGGGTCAGGCCGTCAACGAACATGCCCGCTCCGCGTCGACGGCGCCTCGGGCGGGCGCCGGTAACGGTTGTAGCCCCACAGGTACTGCGTGGGATGGCGCAGGATGCACTGCTCCATCCTCGCGTTCAGCGATTCGGCGCTCGGTGCCCCGTCGACCGGCTCCAGGTGCAGGCGCCACCCGGCCGGCCGCGAAACCCGCTCGCAGACCGCCAGCACGACGCGCGCGCCGGTTTGCCGCACGAGGCGTTCGGGCAAGGTCATCGTGTACGCCGGTTCGCCGAAGAACGGCACCCAGCGTCCGTCGCCGATGCCCGGGACCTGGTCGGGTAGCAGCCCCACGGCCTGGTGCGCATGCAGCGCGCGCAGCATCGCGCGAAGCCCGCCGACCGTCGGGGGCACGGCGCGCATGGCGTCGCGGTTGCGCGCGAACGCGACCAGCGGCCGAAGCCACTGCTTGCGCGGCGGCCGGAACAGCACCGTGATCGGTGCGCGGGTCGCGTACCATCGTGCCGCCACGTCGAACGAGCCCAGGTGCGGCGTGACGAACAGCACTCCGCGGCCGGCGGACTCGGCTTCGACGAGCACCTGCCGGTCGTCGCAGCGCACGAGCCCGGCCACGGCCTGCAGCGAACGCGACCACACGAACGGAAGCTCGCCGATCGTGCGTCCGGCCTCGCCGGCGGCCCGCCAGCGCATTGCGCGGGAATCCAGGCCCGCGCGCTGCAGGTTGCCGCGCAGTTTGCGCCGATAGCCGGCGGATGCGACGTAGGTGATCCATCCGAGCCACGCGCCCAGGCCACGCAGGATCGGCAACGGCAACCGGCCGAGGCAGCGCAGCGTAGTCAGCGCAAGACCGCCGCGCTCGGCTTCGGGGGACATCGGCTCGGTCTTCCATCGGATCCATGCGCCCGGACGGCGGGGCGCGCGAGGCGCGAGCCTACCTTATAATCGCCGTGCCGCCGAGTTAATGGGACAACTTGCGGGGCGGCGAAGGCGCGCGAGCGCGCCCGAAAAAAACCCGCTAAAGCGTCGCCTGCTTCTCGAAAGTCGGCAGCGCCGTCCGCTTCCACAGGAGAGAAGCCTTGGTCAGCGAATATCTGTTCACCTCCGAGTCGGTTTCCGAGGGGCACCCCGACAAGGTGTCCGACCAGATCTCGGACGCGATACTCGATGCATTGCTCGCACAGGACAAGTTCTCGCGGGTCGCCGCCGAGACGCTGTGCACCACGGGTCTCGTCGTGCTGGCCGGGGAGATCACGTCGCAGGCCAACATCGACTACATCCAGGTCGCCCGCGACACGCTGAAGTCGATCGGCTACGACAACACCGAATTCGGCATCGACTATCGCGGCTGCGGCGTGATGGTCTGCTACGACAAGCAGTCGCCCGACATCGCGCAGGGCGTGAACAACGCCGGCGACGACAACCTCGACCAGGGGGCCGGAGACCAGGGGCTGATGTTCGGCTACGCCTGCGACGAGACCCCCGAACTGATGCCGGCGGCGATCTATTATTCGCACCGTCTCGTCGAGCGGCAGTCGCAGCTGCGCAAGAGCGGAAAGCTGGCGTGGCTGCGCCCCGACGCGAAATCGCAGCTCACCCTGCGTTACGTCGATGGCCGTCCGCAGTCGGTCGACACGGTCGTGATTTCCACGCAGCACTCGCCGGACATCAGCGCGGCGCTCGTGCGCGAGTCGGTGATCGAGGAGATCGTCAAGCCGGCGATACCGGCGGCGATGATGAAGGGCGAAGTGCGCTTCCTGGTCAACCCGACCGGCCGGTTCGTCATCGGCGGCCCGCAAGGCGACTGCGGACTGACCGGACGCAAGATCATCGTCGACACCTACGGCGGATCCGCGCCGCACGGCGGCGGAGCATTCTCCGGAAAGGACCCGTCGAAAGTCGACCGCTCGGCCGCGTACGCCGCGCGGTACGTCGCGAAGAACATCGTCGCTGCCGGGCTGGCGCAACGTTGCCTGGTGCAGATCTCCTACGCGATCGGAATCGCGCGTCCCACGTCGGTGATGGTGACCACGCAGGGCACCGGAAGGATCAGCGACGAGAAGCTGTCCGAAATGGTCTCGCGGCACTTCGACCTGCGGCCCAAGGGAATCGTGCAGATGCTCGACCTGCTGCGGCCGATCTACCAGAAGACCGCCGCGTACGGCCACTTCGGACGCGACGAGCCCGAGTTCTCCTGGGAACGCACCGACAAGGCCGAAGCGCTGCGCATCGACGCCGGGGCCTGAAGCCGGCGGATCCGGCCTGGGCGTACCGGGCCGGGCGCACCGGCATCGGCATCGCCCGGCTGCGGATCCGCCCGGCGTGCATTCCGCAACGCGAAATGCGCGTGCGGATGACGCCGCGGATGACGCCGGTCAAGCGTTCGCCGTCGCGGCTCTGCTCCAATGCGGAGCATGGTTCCGCTCGTTCACGCAATGTTCCAGCTGATCGGATGCCCTGCTGCGGGTCGTCCGGGCCTGGCGCACGAAATCAGCGAGGCACTGGCCGGGGAGACGCGCATGCCGATCGCAACGCGCCTGCGACTGGTCGCACTCGCGACCCGGCTCGAGGCCGGCGACGGCTGCGGGCTGCGTTGCGTCGGGCGTCCGCTGTTCGAAGGCGTGCTCGGCGACGCCGCCGATGCAGCCGACGAAACGCAGGCATTGGCGGCGCTTGCGGCTGCCGCACCGGAACTGCGCACGATGGCCGACGATCTCGCGCAGCGTGGCGATCCGTGTTCGCTGGCGCCGGCGGCGCTGCTCGAGCTGCTGCGTTCGCGGCTGCACTGAGCGTCGGGAAAGCCGTCAGGGGGCGAGCCGCTGGCGCGTCCACCGGTCGGCGTCGCGGCGGTAGACGATGCGGTCGTGCATCCGCGACGGCCTTCCCTGCCAGAACTCCCAATAGACGGGAACGAGCCTGAACCCGCCCCAGTGCGGCGGCCGCGGGGGATGCAGCCCGAACTTCAGCCCGAATTCGGCCGCGCGCGCGACCAGCGACGCGCGCGAGGCGAGAGGGCGACTCTGGTCGGACGCCCACGCGCCGATCCGCGAGGCGAGCGGGCGCGTCGCGAAATACGCGTCGGACTCGGCAGCGTCGATCCGCACGACGTCGCCTTCGATGCGCACGACCCGTTCGAGCTCGACCCAGTGAAACTGCAGCGCCGCGAACGGGTGCGCCGCGAGTTCGCGCCCCTTGCGGCTTTCGTAGTTCGTGTACCAGACGATTCCGCGCTCGTCGAAATCCTTGATCAGCACGACGCGGGTCGAAGGCCGTCCGTCGGCGCCGACCGTGGCGAGCGTCATCGCGTTGGGCTCCGGCAGTTCGGCGCCCAGCGCCTGCTCGAACCAGCGTGCGAACTGCCCGAGCGGATCCTCGAGCGTGTGCGTCTCGTCGAGTTCGCCGCGCTCGTAACTCTTGCGCAGATCTTGCAGGCGGCTCATGGCGGCAGTGTAGCGTGCCGTTCTCCACTGACGATCCGGCGCCGACCTTTCGTCGCCCTGCGTCGCCCCGTCTGTGGTTTCGCCGCGCCGGTGCGTGGACTCGGGCAGGCGGCGAAGTTATCCTTGCGCACGATTTTCGAGAGACCGGAACGATGGCTACGCCGTTCATCGCAGACCTGGAGGAGATCGTCTATCCGTCGGCGTCGGGCGCTCACGACGACCGCTACCGGATCGACGCACGGCGCGTGCTGGCGGGAATGTTCGTTGCCGAACTCGATCGGCCCTGGGCGGACACGCCGCTGCCGCAAGGCGGGTTGCTGGTCACGGGCGACGACGAGATCGCGGCGATACGCCGGCAGTGCACGCACGTCATGGTCGATCCGAAACGATCGACCGCGGGCATGCTCGACGCCATCAAGGCGGCCGCGGTGCTGTCGAACGACCAGCCGCTGACGCTGGCAGGCTACGAGAACGCCGTCGAAAGCGCACCCGCACCTGCGCCGGCGAGCGCCCGCGACGCGGCATCGGCGCGGCGCCGCAGGAACGCCGCGCTGCGCGATGCGCCCGATGTGCACGTGGAGCGTCGCGACGACGTGCACCCGTCGAACCAATCGCGCGTCCGTGTGCGGGCGCTGTTGCTCGCGCGGGACGGACGACCCGCGCCTGAAATGCGCAGCGCTGCCATGAGTCCGGTCGCTCGACTGCGCAGCTGGCTCACCGGAGATGCGCGCGCTGCCGAATCGGTGCAGCTCGGCGTTCGTCACAGCATCGAGGAACTGCGCGCCGCCTGGGGCGATCCGATCGGCGCCGTCGAACCCGCCGGCCACGAACCGATCCGCGGCTCGCTCGCCGACGCACGACCGGCGTTCGCACAGCTCGTCGGCGCTGCCGATTCGATCGTGGCGCAGGTGCGCCACGGGAACACGCCCGCGCTCGAGCCGATCCGGTCTGCAATCGACGCGTTCGTCCCGGTGCTGCAACGTGCGCCCGACGCGATGCGGTGGGTCGGCGCGATCCACTCGCAGAATGCGCCTTCGCCGAATCCGGCGGTCGCCGTGGCGCTCAGGCTCGCCGAGTTCGGGCGTTCGCTGGGAATGGACCGCGAGGCGCTGCACGAGCTCGCGCTGACCGGGCTGCTGCTCGACGTCGGAAAGGCGCTGCTGCCGCGCGAACTGCTCGAGCATCCCGGAGTCCTCGCACCGCACGATCACGCGCTGGTGAAACAGCACGTCACGATCGGCCTCGACCTGCTGTCGCGCTCCGGGCCGCTGCCCGAGAGCGTCGTGCGGGCGATCGCCGAGCATCACGAACGCCTCGACGGTTCCGGATATCCGGGCAGGCTGCGCGGCGAGGAAATCAGCCTCTACGGGCGCATGGCGGGAATCGTCGACACCTTCTGCGGCCTGACCGCGATACGCGCCTACGCGAACCCGCTTTCGGTCGAGGACGCCCTCTCGGCGTTGCACGGCTGGTCCGGCCAGCTGTTCTGCGCCGACCTCGTCGAGCACTTCGTCCTGTGCACCGGAGTCTTTCCGATCGGAACCCTCGTCGAACTGCGCGGCGGCGAAGTCGCCGCCGTCGTCGAACGCCAGCCCGGAGAGCAGATGCATCCGCGCCTCGTCGTGATGACCGGCGCCGACAAGGGCCCGTTGCGGCCTGTGCGAGACCGTGCCGGCGAACAGGATCCCGATCACGTCTACACCGGGGCATCGGTGCGCATCGCGCACGGCCTGCCGGCCGGTGCATACGGGCTTCGACTGCCCGACTTCTACGCGCGCCCCGCGCAGCGACCCGGCTTCTAGGGCCTGTCACACTACGATCTAGTGTGAACAGGCCCTAGCGCGCGCAGCGCTATAATCGCGTTCCCGAGGAGCGCTGCAACGGCCGCCGGCTACCGGCCGCCGCCAGGCTCGGGACGTTCACCTGCAACGGCGCTCGTCGACCGTGAATCCGCCACGGCAGACGGGCCCCGAACCGAATCGCACCGCGTCGGCGCGATTCCCCCGGTTCTCCTGCTGCCGCGGCACCCATCTTCCGCAGGAGTGACCATGTCCGCGCTTCCCAAGACCGACGATTCGACCGATTTCCGCGTCGCCGACCTCGGCCTGGCCGAATGGGGCCGCAAGGAAATCCGCATCGCCGAGACCGAAATGCCCGGTCTGATGGCGATCCGCGAAGAGCACGCAGCCGCGCAGCCGCTGAAGGGCGCGCGCATTTCGGGCTCGCTGCACATGACGATCCAGACCGCGGTGCTGATCGAGACGCTGACCGCGCTCGGCGCGCAGGTGCGCTGGGCGTCGTGCAACATCTTCTCGACGCAGGACCACGCAGCCGCGGCGATCGCGGTCGAAGGCGTGCCGGTGTTCGCGCGCAAGGGCGAGACGCTGGACGAATACTGGGACTACACGCACCGCATCTTCGACTGGCCGGACGGCGATCCCACCAACATGATCCTCGACGACGGCGGCGATGCGACGCTGCTGATCCACCTCGGTGCGAAAGCCGCCTCCGACGCGTCGGTGCTCGACAACCCGGGCAGCGACGAGGAGAAGGCGCTGTTCGCGTCGATCCGCCGCCAGCTCGACAAGGACGCCGGCTGGTACAAGCGCCAGCTCGACGCGATCGTCGGCGTCACCGAGGAAACCACCACGGGCGTCAAGCGCCTGTACCAGATGTCGGATCGCGGCGAGCTCGGCTTTCGCGCGATCAACGTCAACGACTCGGTCACCAAGAGCAAGTTCGACAACCTGTACGGCTGCCGCGAATCGCTCGTCGACGGGATCAAGCGCGCGACCGACGTGATGATCGCCGGCAAGATCGCGCTCGTCGCCGGATACGGCGACGTCGGCAAGGGATCGGCACAGGCGCTGCGGGCGTTGTCGGCGCAGGTCTGGATCGCCGAGTGCGATCCGATCTGCGCGCTGCAGGCGGCGATGGAAGGCTACCGCGTCGTGACGATGGACTACGCCGCCGACAAGGCCGACATCTTCGTCACCGCCACCGGAAACCGCGACGTCATCACCCACGCGCACATGAGCGCGATGAAGGACCAGGCGATCGTCTGCAACATCGGCCACTTCGACAACGAGATCGACATCGCGTCGCTCGCGCAGTGCCGCCGGGAGAACATCAAGCCGCAGGTCGACCACGTGATCTTCCCCGACGGCAAGCGCATCATCCTGCTCGCCGAGGGCCGGCTGGTGAACCTCGGGTGCGGCACGGGGCATCCGTCGTACGTGATGAGCTCGTCGTTCGCCAACCAGACGATCGCGCAGATCGAGTTGTGGTCGCATCGCGAGCGTTACGAGACCGGCAAGGTGTACGTGCTTCCGAAACACCTCGACGAGAAGGTCGCGCGGCTGCAGCTGAAGAAGCTCGGCGCGATGCTCACCGAGCTGACGCCTGCGCAGGCGGCCTACATCGGCGTGCCGGTCGAGGGCCCGTACAAGCCCGACTCGTACCGCTATTGACGGCGCGCGACGCCCGGCGCCGCGCCTACGCGCAACACCGCAACGTGCGAGCCGACCTGCTCCTCGTGTCCCGTGGGCTCGCCGCGTCGCGCGCCCGGGCACGCGAGCTGATCGAAGCCGGCGCGGTGCGCGTCGGCAGCGGCGAGCGCGCGCGCCTGCTGCACAAGGCCTCGGCCGAGGTCGGTGAAAGCGACGCCGTGTCGGTGCTACGCGATGCGGGCCCGCGATACGTGTCGCGCGGCGGCATCAAGCTCGAAGGCGCGCTGTCGCATTCGGGCGTCGATCCGCGCGGCCGGACGTGCCTGGACATCGGCCAGAGCACCGGAGGCTTCACCGATTGCCTGCTGCAGGCAGGCGCCGAGCGGGTCGTCGGCATCGACGTCGGCCACGGGCAGCTGCACCCGCGACTGCGCGAGGACGCCCGCGTGCGCTCCTTCGAGGGGATCAACGTGCGCACGCCCGATGCGCGCCTGCTCGCCGAGGCGCGCGCGGCGTCGGGCTTCGAGCTCGTCGTCGTCGATCTCTCGTTCATCTCGCTGAGGCACGCGTTGGCGCCGGCCTGCGCGCTGGCGCGCGACGGCGCGACGCTGCTCGCGCTGGTAAAGCCCCAGTTCGAGGTCGGCCCGGGCGGCGTCGACCGGCGCGGCCTCGTGCGCGACCCGGAGCGCTACGAGACCGTGCGCGAATCGATCTGCCATGCAGCCGCGCAGGCGGGCTGGGCCGTCGAGGACTGGTTCGACAGCCCGATCCGCGGTGGCGACGGCAACCGCGAATTCTTCCTTCAGGCGCGCAAATGAAAGCGAACGACTGCACGCTCAGCTTCGAGTTCTTCCCGCCGAACACGCCGGTCGGCGAAGAGAAGCTGCGCATCGTGCGCACCGACCTGGCGCAGTTCCAGCCCGCGTTCTTCAGCGTGACCTACGGCGCCGGCGGTGCGACCCGCGACAAGACGCTGGCGACCGTTTTCGAGATCGCCGACGAGCGCCGTCCGGTCGCGCCGCACGTCTCGTGCATCGGCGCCACCCGCGAATCGATTCGCGAGCTGCTCGCGCAGTATCGTGCGCGCGCGATCCGTCGCATCGTGCTGCTGCGCGGCGACCTGCCCTCGGGGATGCGCGCGACGGGCGACTTCCGCTACGCGAGCGACCTCGTCGAGTTCGTGCGCGCCGAATGCGGAGACTGGTTTCACATCGAAGTCGCGGCGTATCCCGAGATGCATCCGCAGGCCCGCAGTCCCGACGACGACCTCGCGGCCTTCGTCGCGAAGATGCGGGCGGGGGCCGACTCGGCGATCACGCAGTACTTCTTCAACGCCGACGCGTACCTTCGATTCCGCGACGAGGCGGTGCGACTGGGCGTGGACGCGCCGATCGTTCCGGGCATCATGCCGATCGGCAACTACACGCAGCTCGCCCGCTTCTCCGAGTCGTGCGGCGCCGAGATTCCGCGCTGGATCCGGCTGAAGCTCGCCGCGTTCGCCGACGACGTCGAGGGGTTGCGCGCCTTCGGCGCCGAAGTCGTCGGCTCGATGTGCCGGCGGCTGCTCGACGAGGGCGCCCCCGGGCTGCACTTCTACACACTGAACCAGAGCGAATCGACGCGCTCGATCGTGCAGTCGCTCGGGTTCCCGCGCTAGGGCCGGTTCACACGCCTTGCCCCCGGGCCTGCCCGCCCGGTACGAAGCCTCCACCGTTCGTCGGAGGCTGTTGCCGGTGACCCGACGGCCTGCATGGCGCGCGTGGCTCGACGCCTGCGGCGTGGCTACCATGGACCGGATTCCGCAACTACGCATCGACGCTCTCCGGCGCCGGGCAAGCCCGCGATGTCAGCCCAACCGTGCCCTCCCGGCACCTCGATCAAGCGCTACCAGATTCCGGTCGAAAGCCTGCAGCCGGGGATGTTCGTCGCCGAGCTCGACCGGCCGTGGCTCGATACCCCGTTCCTGCTGCAGGGATTCCTGATCGACAGCCGGATCGAGCTCGACACGCTGCAGAAGTACTGCCGCTACGTGTACGTCGATCTCGACATGTCCAACGCCGACGTGGGGGGCGCGATACGCGAGGCGGAACTCGCCGACGATCCCGCGCCGGGGACGGATCGCGATGCCGGCATCGCCCCGTTGCGCTTCGACACCGTGCTCGACGAGAAGCCCGCGCCGGCTCCGCGCCCGCCCAGGCCCGCGCCGATCCGCTCCGACGTCAAGATCAGCCGGCAGACGCGCGAACGGTTCCGCAATTTCGTCAAGGCGACCGCCGTCGTGCAGGAACGGCCCGAATCCGGCGAATCCCTGCTCGGGCGCGCGTTCGCCTGGTTTCGCGGTCACCCGCGCGGCCCGCGCGCGCAGCTGCGCCGGCTCGGGAAGGACGAGTCGCTGGCGGTCCTGCGCCCGTACCTGCCGCCCGATATCGAGCTGCGCCGCTACGCCGACCGTGCACCGATCGAAGCCGAAATCCCGCGCGCCCGGCAGGCATTCGGCCGCGGAGGCGATGCGCTCGAGCAGCTCGTCGCCGACGTCCGCACCGGTCGGGTCCCCGACGTGCGCGAGGTCGGCGACGCGATCGACGACATGGTCGACAGCATGGTCGACAACCCGGACGCGCTGATGTGGGTGGCGCGGCTGCGCGAGGAGAGCGTCGAGGCGTACCAGCACGGAGTGAAGGTCTCGTTGT
This sequence comes from uncultured Limnobacter sp., assembly GCA_964481165.1. Taxonomy (GTDB): domain Bacteria; phylum Pseudomonadota; class Gammaproteobacteria; order Burkholderiales; family Burkholderiaceae_E; genus Zeimonas. Next base: position 19,783 of record CAYZYC010000002.1, read on the forward strand.
ACCTGATCGCGCTCGGACGCCACCTCGGCTTTCCGCGGCGCGAGCTGTCGAACCTGGGAATGATCGGAATGCTCGCCGACGTCGGCAAGACGCGGCTGCCGCACGCGCTGCTCGAGAAACCCGGAATGCTCTCGCCGGCCGAGTACAACGTCGTCAAGGAGCACGTGCGGCTGGGGCTCGAAGCGCTGCTCCCGAGCCTGGCGCTCGCGCCCGCGATCGTGCAGGGAATCGCGCAGCACCACGAACGGCTCGACGGCACCGGTTACCCGAAAGGACTCAAGGGCGACGAGATCGGCATCTACGGCCGGATGGCCGCGATCGCCGACAGCTTCGCGGCGCTGATCACCGCGCGGGCCTACGCGAACGCGTCGGCTCCGCAGGACGCGCTGATGAACCTGTACGAGTGGGCAGGCACCTCGTTCCACGAGCCGCTCGTCGAGCAGTTCGTGCAGGCGATCGGCATCTTCCCGGTCGGTAGCTCCGTCGAACTGTCCAGCGGGGAAGTCGCCGTGGTGCTCGCGCACAATCGCGTGCGTCGTCTCGAGCCCCGGGTTCTCGTGCTCACCGGAGCCGACAAGTCGCCGTTGCCGGCGCCTTTCGAGCGCAACCTGCTCGAGCGCGCGAAAGACCAGGAAAGCGGGCGCATCCGCATCGTTCGCGGCCTGGCCGCAGGCGCATACGGCCTGCGCCTGCACGACTACTATGCCGCGCCGGACCCGGCGCGCGCCACGGTGCATGCCTGAACCGTTGCCGGAACGCGAGAGTGCGGGGTCGTCGCGGCTCGCGCCCGACGAACTGCTGCGCGAAGTGGCCGCGAGCATGGCGCGGGCGGGAACCGGTCGCAGCGTGCTGCTCGTCGTTGCGCTGAACCGTTCGGACCGGCTCGAAGCGCTCGCGCGCTACGGCGCGGACCGCACGCTGCTCGCGGAGGTCGGCAGCCGGATCGAAGCGGTGTTGCGGCCGTCGGACCGGTACAGCTTCGTTTCCCGGGAGGAAGCCTGGGTGCTGCTGGGCGACCTGCCGAGCGAAGCGCTGGCCGAGCTCGCGAGCCATGCGCTGATCGAGTCGCTTTCGCGACCGATCAGCGTCGAGGACAGGGAGACGGCCGTGCGCCTGCAGCCTTCGATCGGCGGAGCCTGGGCGGCAGGCGCGTCGACGCCCGAGCCGATGACGCTGCTTGCCGCCGCCTCGGATGCAGCGGCACGTTCGCTGGGTCGCGAGAATCACGTGAAGATCGTGCGGGTAAACGACGACCACGAGGCCGGGTTGCGCCGCCACGAAGTCGAACGCGACCTGCACGGCGCGCTTGCCGCGAACGAACTCGAGGTGCATTTCCAGCCGCAGGTCGACCTGCGCACCGGCCGATGCGTTTCGGCCGAAGCGCTGATCCGCTGGAAGCGCGCGGATGGCCGGATGGTGAACCCGTCGACGATCGCGTCGATCTGCGAGGAGCGCGGCCTGATCGGCCAGCTCACGCTGTTCACGATGAACACGGCCCTTCGATACCAGGCCGAATGGTCGAAGATCGGCGTCGACGTGTCGCTGGCGATCAACCTGTCGGCGGTCACGCTGTCGGACACGACGCTGGCCGGCATCGTTTCGCAGGCGCTCGACACCTGGAGCGTGCCCGGAGACCGGCTGACGCTCGAGCTCACCGAGAGTGCGCTCGTTCGCAACGAACGCGTCGCCATCGATCTGGCCCGGCAACTGCGCCAGCTCGGGTGCGGGCTGTCGATCGACGATTTCGGAACCGGGTATTCGTCGCTGCGCTACCTGCACCAGTTCCCGCTCGACGAACTGAAGATCGACCGCAGTTTCGTTCGCTCGGTCAGCGAGGGCCACGGCGACCGAAGGATCGTGCACGCGCTGATCGACCTGGCGCATGCGTTCGAGCTTCGCACCGTCGCCGAAGGCGTCGAGGACGCATGGACCGAAGCCGCGTTGCGCGAGCTCGACTGCGACCTCGCACAGGGATTCCATCTGTCGCCCGCGATGCCCGCCGACCGATTCGCGGAGTGGTGCGCACTGCGCAACGCGTCGGCCGGACCGGCTACGGCCGAAGTTCGCGACGTTCGGTGACGATTCCCGTCAGCGGGCGATCGTGCGCCGCGGCCTCGAAACCGTGCAGCTCGCACGCGTCGTACGCCACTCCGACGGCCGGTACGGCGAGCGACGCGAGCAGGCGGTCGTAGTGGCCTCCGCCGTAGCCGAGCCGGTATCCGCGCCGATCGAAGCCGACGCACGGGACGATCAACAATTCCGGTTCCAGCTGCTCGAACGGCTCGGGAACCGCGATCCCGAACCGGTCCTGGACCATCGCTCCCGCGGGCGTCCATCGTCCGAACTCCAGCCCGCCGCCGGCCACGACACGCGGCAGCGCGATCGACCTTCCCGATCGATGCCAGCGCTGCAGGCAGTCGCGCAGGTCGGGTTCCGCGCGCACGGGCCAGAACGCCGCGTACACGCGCGCCGCCGCGAACGGCGCACGGCGCAACGTCGTCTGCAGTCGTTCGGCGATCGATGCGTCGGCCTGCGAGCGCCACTCGGCGGGAAGTTCCCTGCGCCAGCCGATCAGCGCGTTGCGCGCGTGCCTTCGGCTCGATTCGTCGCCGATGGTGCATGGTATGCTCGGAGCCGGAATTTCGCGGGGCATGTCGACACGCAGGACCATGCAGTGAGTAGTCGTCGATGAAACACCGGATCGCGTTCGCAGCGATTGTAGGGCTGATCGGACTCACGGTGCTCTCCCCGGCGCTCGCGTCGAAGTCCAAGCGGCCCGCTCCCGAGCGCGCCACCGCGACACTCGGTCCCGACGACGCGTTCGTCGCAGCGCACGAAGCGTTCACGAAGGGCGACTCCGATCGTTTCGAGAAGGCTGCGGCGCAGGCGCGCATGCATCCGCTGTCGAACTATCTGGAGTTCTGGCGTTTGCGCCTGCGATTGCAGGCGCCCGAAGCCGTCGCTTCGCCGGGGGCGGCCGACGCCCCGATCCGCGCGTTCATCGAGCGCAACGCCGACACGCTGGTCGCCGACCTGATGCGACGTCACTGGATGCTCGACCTCGGACGCCGCGCGGAGTGGGAGAGCTTCGACGTCGAGTACTCGAAATGGGTCCTGCGCGACGACGACGAGGTCGACTGCTACTCGACGCTCGGCCGGGTGCAGCGCGGCGAACCCGCGCCCGAGGCACGCGCACGGGTGTTCTCGGTGCGCAGTCTCGGCGACGGCTGCACCGCGTTGCTCGAGGCGATGGCGCGCACCGGCGCGTTGACGCGCGCCGATCTGTTCGAACGACTGCTCGTCGCGCTCGAACGCAACTCGGCGAACGACGTGCGAACGATTGCCGCGCAGTCGGAGCTCGACGCGGTCGCGGTCGACCTGGCGCTGGCGCGTCCGGCGAAGGCGCTCGAATCCGGGCTGCCACGCGAAATCGCGCTGATCGCGCTCACGAGGATGGCGCGCAACGAGCCCGATGCAGCGATCGCGCGCCTGCCCGCGATGGCGCAAACGCTGCGCGACGAGGATCGCGCCTTCGTCTGGTCGCAGATCGCCGCTTCGGGAATGCGCCGGCTCGATGCGCGGTCGCTCGAGTGGGCGCGTCTTTCGGCAGCGGCGCCCGCCAGCGACGAAACCTGGGTGTGGCTCGCGCGCGCGGCGCTTCGCGCCGAAGACTGGCCCACGCTGCGCACGTTCGTCGCGCGCATGTCCGAAGCCCGTCGCGAGGATCCCGCCTGGGTCTACTGGCTGGCGCGCGCGCTTCGCGAAACCGGGGAACCCGAGCGCGCCGAAGCACTGCTGCGCCCGCTGGCAGGCAGGTTCGATTTCTACGGCATGCTCGCGGCCGAGGAACTCGGTGCACTGACTTCGGTGCCGCCGAAGGCGAGCGCGCCCACCGAAGCGGAGATCGAAGAAGCGGCGCGCAACGCCGGTTTCGATCGCGCGATGCGCTTCTATCGCCTCGGGCTTCGCTTCGAGGGCAATCGCGAGTGGAACTTCCAGCTTCGCGGAATGGACGACCGGCGCCTGCTCGCCGCAGCCCGGTGGGCGTGCAGCCAGCAGGTGCTCGATCGCTGCGTGAACACGGCCGACCGCACGCGAAGCGAACACGACTTCACGCTGCGCTTCGTGTCGCCGTTCGTCGAGCAGATGAAACCGGCGGCCGCGCAGCGCGAACTCGACCCGGCCTGGATCTACGGCCTGATCCGGCAGGAATCGCGTTTCATCACCGACGCGCGCTCGGGCGCCGGCGCCCGCGGACTGATGCAGATCATGCCGGCTACCGGCCGATGGATCGCGCAGAAGCTCGGCGAACGCGGCCACCGTACCGAACACCTGAACCAGCTCGACACCAACCTGCGCTACGGGACCTTCTATCTGCGCACGGTGCTCGACGACCTCGAGGGCTCGGCGGTGCTCGCGTCGGCCGCGTACAACGCCGGCCCGGGGCGCCCGCGCAACTGGCGCGCGACGCTCACGCGTCCGGTCGAGGGAGCGATCTTCGCCGAGATCATTCCGTTCGGCGAGACGCGCGACTACGTCAAGAAGGTGCTGTCGAACGCGGTGTTCTACTCGGCGCTGTTCTCCGGCGAGCCGCAATCGCTGAAGGCCAGGCTGGGCAGCGTCACGCCGCAGGTGCAGTTGCCGTTGCGTTCCGACATACCCTGAGCATGGAGCCGCAACGCGTCCTCGTACTGGGCGGCAGCGGCTTCATCGGGCGCCGCATCGTCGCCCGGCTCGCGGCGATCGGCCGCCGCGTGATCGTGCCGACGCGCCGTCGCGAGCGCGCACGCCACCTGCTCCTGCTGCCGTCGGTCGACGTCGTGCAGGCCGACGTGCACGACGACGCGCAACTCGCATCGCTCGTGGCGCGCGCCGACGCCGTGATCAACCTGGTGGGAATCCTCCACGGGCGCCGCGGCTCGCCGTGGGGGCCCGACTTCGAGAAGGCGCACGTACGGCTCCCGGCGCGGGTCGTCGAGACGGCGCGCAGGATCGGCGTTCGACGCGTGCTGCACATGTCGGCGCTCGGCGTACGCGACGACGGCGAACGAACGCTTCCGTCGATGTACCTGCGCTCGAAAGCCGCGGGCGAACGCGTCGTGCGCGAAGCCGACGATCTGCAATGGACGATCTTCCGGCCGTCGGTCGTCTTCGGTCCCGACGACCGCTTCCTGAACACCTTCGCCCGGCTGCAGCGATGGCTGCCGGTGATCGCGATCGCTCGTGCCGACGCACGATTCCAGCCGGTGTTCGTCGGCGACGTGTCGAGCGCGTTCGTCGGCGCCCTCGACACCCCCGAGACGGCGTCGAAGTGCTTCGAGCTCGCGGGCCCGGAGACGTTCACGTTGCGCGAACTGGTCGCGCTGGCCGGCCGGCTTTCCGGGCATCCGCGCCCGATCATCGCGCTGCCCGATTCGCTCGGGCGCCTGCAGGCCGCGCTGCTCGAACGGGCGCCGGGCCCCACGCTGATGTCGCGCGACAATTTCGATTCGATGTCGTTCGCGAACGTCGCGAGCGCGCCGATCGATCCCGTGCTGCGCGTGGTTCCGACCCCGCTGGGCGCGATCGCACCGTCGTACCTGCACGACCGTCCGGCACGCTTCGGCGAGGAACGCAAGCGCGCGGGGCGTTGAGCGAACGCGCCGGGCGTTCGCCAGCGGTGCGCGCACGAACCGTGGTCCCGGGAGACGAATGAAGATCTATCGCGTCGGCGGCGCGGTACGCGACGAGCTGCTCGGACTGCCGGTCAAGGACCGCGACTGGGTGGTCGTCGGCGCGACTCCGCAGATGCTGATCGAACGCGGGTTCCGTCCGGTCGGACGCGATTTCCCGGTGTTCCTGCATCCCGAGACGCACGAGGAATATGCGCTCGCGCGCACCGAACGCAAGACGGCTCCCGGCTACCGCGGCTTCGCGGTGCACTACGCACCCGACGTCACGCTCGAAGACGACCTGCTGCGCCGCGACCTGACGATCAACGCGATGGCGATCGACGAGCAGGGAGCGCTGATCGACCCGCACGGCGGACTGGCCGACCTGCGCGCGGGCGTCCTGCGCCACGTCAGCGCATCGTTCTCCGAAGATCCGGTGCGCATCCTGCGGCTGGCGCGCTTCGCTGCGCGATTCGACCGTTTCACCGTCGCGCCCGAAACGATGGACCTGATGCGCCGCATGGTCGTCGACGGCGAAGCCGACGCGCTCGTCGCCGAGCGTGTCTGGCAGGAGCTCTCGCGCGGCCTGATGGAGAGCCATCCGTCGCGCATGTTCGACGTTCTTCGCGAATGCACGGCGCTCGCGCGCGTGCTCCCCGAGCTCGACCGGCTCTGGGGGGTTCCGCAACCGGCCGAGCACCACCCCGAAATCGACACCGGCGTGCACGTGATGATGGTCGTCGACCACGCGGCGGCTGCGCAGCAGCCGCTCGCCGTGCGATTCGCCGCGCTGATGCACGACCTGGGCAAGGGCACGACGCGACCCGAACAGTGGCCCCGGCACATCGGGCACGAGCAGCGCTCGGTGCAGCTTCTCGGGCCGATCTGCGACCGCCTGCGCATTCCCAACGACTGCCGCGAACTCGCGACGATCGTGGCCCGCGAGCACTGCCTGGTGCATCGTGCGCTCGAGTTGCGCCCGCTCACGATCGTGCAGCTGCTCGAACGGGTCGACGTCGCGCGCAAGCCGGGGCGTTTCGAGCAGGTGCTCGCAGCCTGCGAAGCCGACTACCTCGGCCGGCAGGGGCGTGGCGATCGGCCGTATCCGCAGGCCGACCGGCTGCGCACAGCGGTGCGCGCGTTCCGTTCGGTCGACACGGGCGCCGTCGCGCGCGCGCACGCCGACTCGCCGAGCGCGATCCGCGAGGCGATTCGCAGCGAACGGGCGCGCGCGGTGGCTGCAGCGCTATCGGGCACGCCCGACGATTCGCGAAGCGAAACCTGAGGCGAAGTCGATCGCGCTCAGAGCAGGCGCGCGATCGCTGCCGCGAGCAGCGACAGAAGGATGGTCGACATCAGCGGGATCGACCAGTCGCGTCCGAAGGCGCGGAACGCGAAGTCGCCGGGCAGGCGCCCGAGGCCGATGCGGCGAAGGACGGGCGTCAGCCCCGAGAACACGACGAGCGCCAGCACGACGACCAGCAGCCATTTCAGCACCGCCGTTCTCCGGCGCTCAACGGCGCGCGTGGCGCCGCAGGAATCGAAGGATCTCCGCGGTCGTTCGTTCGGACGCTTCGCCGGCTGCCTTCGCCGACGACACGCGGTTCATCCACTGCATGTTCCGCTGCATCCGTTGCACGACCGGCGCCCATTCGTCCGCGGCATGGCGTTCGGGATCCGGAAGCACGTGGCACTGGCTGCACGTGCGGCGGTAGGTCGAGCCCGACGGGGAATCGAGCGAAGCCGCCAGCTCGGGGCGCGCCGACACGTCGATCCCGCGCTGCGCGTTGCGCTGCAGGTAGCGCACGATCTCGCGTTCCTCGTCGGCATCGGGCGCGGCGAGCTGGCGCCCGGTTGCGTCGGGCCCGCGCATCATCTCGGCCATCAACGGCCCGAGATTGCCGCGGCCTTCCATGCGCGGCACCATCCGCCCGACGATGCGCGGCCAGTCCTTCGCCGCGTGCATCGCCGGATTCGGCAGGTTGTGGCACTGGACGCAGTACAACGCCGTCAGGCGCGCGCCGATCGAATCGGGCTGCGGCAACTGCGTCGGCTGCACGACCTCGGGAAGAATCCGCGCCAGCATCGGGCCGTGTCCGCTGCCGCGCCAGCGCGCACGCGACTCGCTCGCGAGCCGGTCGAGATCTTCGGCCGTCAGCGCCTTCGCATCGACGCGCACGGCCGCGGACAGCGGTTGCGCCGGAGGCCGGCGTTCGATCGTGCGGGTGACCGGATCCGCCAGCACGGAAAAGGAGAAGGCTACGGCCGGCAGGGCGACGGCGAGCGCGCGGTGAACGACTTGCATCGCGTCATTGCAGCACGCCTCGGCGGTCTCCCGCGGCGAAACCCAGAGCGTCGTCGGGGACGCCGCGTCCGAACGCGATCGCCTTGAACAACTCGCCCATCTCGGCTTCGGACAACATCTGCTGGACCGCCTGCGCCTGCCGGGTCCAGCCGCGCAGGTCGTTGCGCGGCACACCGGAGAAGAACTCGAGCAGGCCGCAGTCGATCAGGAACCTCGCCTGCGATGCGTAACCGAGGAGATCGAGTCCGGCGCGCGACGCGGCTTCGCGGATGGCCGTGAATTCGACGTGCGACGTGATGTCCTGCAGTCCCGGCCACAGGAACGGGTCGGCATGGACACGATGGCGGAAGTGGCACTGCAGCGTGCCGGCCGCGCGCTGCGGATGGAAGAACTCGCCGCGCGGAAAACCGTAGTCGATCAGCAGCATCGCGCCGCGCGCGAGCCGCGCACCCACGGTCTCGACCCACGCCTCGGCCTGTTCCGATATCTCGGAGACGTAGTGCTGCGAAGTCTCGTCGCCCCACGCCTCGAACAGTCTCGTTCGAACGCGTTCGGCGAAGGCGGGCTCGGCCGGACGGTCGACCCACGCGAGCCCGTCGCCGTCGTGCGACGCGCCGACTCCGCGTTCGTACACTTCTCCGTGCTGCCAGCGAAACAGCCGCACCGGCATCGCGTCGAGCACCTCGTTGGCGAGCACGACGCCGTCGATCCGTTGCGGAAGCGCATCGAGCCATTGCACGCGCCCGAGCAGCTCGGGCACCTGCTCGGCCAGCGTCATCCGCTGGCGCTGTCGCAGGTCGGCCGACAGCTCGACGATCGAGTACGTTGCCGGCGCGATGTCCGAGGCGTGCAGCGCGGCAAGCACCTGCGCCGCCAGTGCGCCCGAGCCGGCGCCGAACTCGACGACCTCGGCGCCGGCCTGCGTCAGCCACTGCGCGCATTGCGCAGCGACGCAGCGACCGAACAACGGGGAAATCTCCGGCGCGGTGACGAAGTCGCCTTCGGCGCCGAACTTGCGGCTCGCTCCCGCGTAGTAGCCGAGCCGCGGTTCGTAGAGCGCGAGCTGCATGTAGCGGTCGAAGCCGATCCAGCCGCCGGCCGCGTCGATCGCGGCTCGCACCGCCCGCGCCAGTTCCTGCGAAGCGGCGCGCGCGTCGGCCGGCGGTTCGGGCAGCCCGGCCGGCATCTCATCCGCTCCCGCGGCCTGCAGGCCACAGCAGTTCGTCGATCTGCCGGTCCTTGTGCTCCCACAGCTCGTGCAGCCAGGCCTGCACGAGCTTGCGGCCCTTCGACTCGGCCGCGTCCGGTGCGAAGAACTCCGCCGGGATCTCGCGCCGTTCGATTCGCACGACGACACGCTCGACTTCGCCGCGAAGGAATTCGGCGAAGGTCGGCGCGCCGTCCGGATAGACGATCGTCACGTCGATCATCGAATCGAAGCGGTCGCCGAGCGCGTTGAGCGCGAGCGCGAGCGCGCCCGCTTTCGGCTTGAGCAGGTGCCGGTACGGAGAGCGCTGTGCCGCGTGCTTCTCCTTCGTGAAGCGCGTCCCCTCGACGAAGTTCATCACGCTCGTCGGAAGGCGCGCGAACTTGCGGCACGCGCGGCGCGTCGTTTCGAGGTCCTCGAGCCGCTTCTCGGGGTGCTTGCGCAGGTACTGTTCGGAGTGCCTGCGCATGAACGGGAAATCGAGCGCCCACCACGCCAGTCCCATGACCGGCACGTAGATCAGCTCGTGCTTCAGGAAGAACTTCAGCAGCGGGATCCGACGGTTGAACAGATGCTGCAGCGCGAAGATGTCGACCCACGTCTGGTGATTGCAGCACACCATGTACCAGCCGCGGTATTCGACGTTCTCGAGGCCCTGCACGTCCCACGACGTGCGCTGCGTCAGGCGCATCCAGGCGCTGTTGCCGGCGATCCAGCGCGTGGCGATCCCGTTGAGCATCGGATCGATCTTCGCGCGCACCCGCTCGAAAGGCAGCAGCAGCTTCACCAGCGCCAGCGCGAACAGGAGCAGGCACCAGAACAGCGTGTTCAGCGCGAGCAGCAACGATGCGACTGCGGCACGCAGTACGGGAGGAAGGAACGAAAGCATGTGAACACCGGCACCCGGAGAACGGCGATCGTACCAGCCGCGACGATCGGATGCCTTACACTCGCAGGCATCGAGCGACATGCCGAAATGGAACAGAAATACGTCGTCCTGGTCACCGGCGCGGCACGGCGGATCGGCGCGCAGGTGGCGCGCCACCTGCATGCGGGCGGAGCCGATGTCGTCGTCCACTATCGGCACTCGTCGGGCGAAGCCCGCGAACTCGTCGGGCAGCTCGACGCGCTGCGCGCCGACTCGGCGCTCGCCATCGAGGCCGACCTCGCGCGCATCGACGAGTGCGAGCGACTGGTCGAGACGGCCGCCTCGTGGCGCGGGCGCCTCGATGCGCTGGTCAACAATGCGTCGACATTCCAGCGCTCGCCGATCGGGACGATCGACGATTCGCAGTGGCACGACCTGATCGACGGCAACCTGAAGGCGGCGCTGTTCACGACGCAGGCGGCCGTGCCGTGGTTGCGCGGCAGCCGCGGCGCGATCGTCAACGTCTGCGACGTCCGAGGCGAACGGCCGCTGCCGGGATTCTCCGTGTACGCGGCCGCGAAGGCGGGCGTCGTCGCGATCACCCGGTCGCTGGCGCTCGAACTGGCACCGCAGGTGCGCGTCAACGCCGTCGCGCCCGGTTCGCTCGACTGGCCCGAGGACGACGTCTTCACCGAGGACGAACGCCGTTCGATCGAGGCGGCGATCCCGCTGCAGCGGCTGGGCAACGGCGAGGACGTCGCGCGCGCCGTGGCGTTCCTGCTGCGGGGCAACGACTACGTCACCGGCCACGTGCTGGACGTCGACGGCGGATCCTCGCTGGTCTCGCGCTGACCCGTCCTTCGGCACGCCGCGCCATCCACTTTCCGATCCCGAGCGCCGTCGCATGGAAACGAACCCGCCCGCCTACCAGGACTGCTACCGCGTCGTCGTGCGCGACATCGAGATCGACTGCTACCTCGGCGTCTACGACCGCGAGCAGGCGCGCCGCCGCCCGGTCGTCATCGACGTCGAGATGTACGTGCCGGACGTGACGCGGCACGTTCGCCGCGACCTGCTCTCGGAGACGGTCAATTACGAGCGCGTCGTCGAGGCGGTCGAACGGCTGGTCGGAGGCGAACGGCGTTTCCGCCTCGTCGAGACGCTGTGCGGCGAACTCGCCGACGAACTCGCGCGCCTGCCCGGGCTGCGCGCGCTCAAGGTCTCGGTCACCAAGCCGCAACCGCTGCCGCGCGCGCGTTCGGTGCGCGTCGAGGTCTGGAGAATGCCATGACCACCGCGCAGCGCGCGCGCAGGATCGACTACGAACGCAACAAGCTGCACAAGCGGCTGCTGCGCCTGACCGGCGAGGCGATCGGCGACTTCGCGATGATCGAGCCGGGCGACCGCGTGATGGTGTGCCTGTCCGGAGGCAAGGACAGCTACGCGCTGCTCGACCTGCTGCGCACGCTGCGCGATCGCGCGCCGATCGCGTTCGACATCGTCGCCGTCAACCTCGACCAGAAGCAGCCCGGGTTCCCCGAGCACGTGCTCCCCGAATACCTCGCGTCGATCGGCGTCCCGTTCCATATCGAAGGGCAGGACACCTATTCGATCGTCACGCGCATCGTTCCCGAGGGACGCACGATGTGTTCGCTGTGCTCGCGGCTGCGCCGCGGAATCCTCTATCGTGTCGCGGGCGAGCTCGGCGCGACCAAGATCGCGCTCGGGCACCATCGCGACGACATCGTCGAGACCTTCTTCCTGAACCTGTTCCACGGAGGCAGGCTGAAGGCGATGCCGCCGAAGCTCGTCTCCGACGACGGGCGCCACGTGGTCATTCGCCCGCTGGCCTACGTGCGCGAAGACGATCTCGAGGCCTACGCGCAATGGCGGCAGTTCCCGATCATTCCGTGCAACCTGTGCGGTTCGCAGCACAACCTGAAGCGTCGCGAGGTCAAGCAGCTGATGCGCGAATGGGAAAAGCGCTTTCCCGGGCGCGTCGAGAGCGTCTTCGCGTCGCTCGGGCGCGTGACGGCTTCGCACCTGCTCGATCGCGACGCATACGACTTCGCCGGGTTGCGCCCTACCGGCGAAGCGTTCACCGGCGGCGATCGCGCCTTCGATCCGGATCCCGAATTCGAGCTCGACGCCGGCCGCGCTACGGCGTCGGATCGCGACCCGCCTGCCGCGCCCGGAACAGGCCCGCGCGGGCGAGGAACACCGTCGTCACCGGTGCAGTGATCGAAAGCAGGATGATGATCAGCCACGCGTGCAGCGCGAGGTTCTCCTCGACCGCGGTGAAGTAGACGACCGAACCCAGGCTCGCTCCCCACGAGCCCGCCGTGAACGCCAGCGTCGCCGGGTGCATTCGCTGGACGAAGTGCTTCATGCGAAGGATGCCGATGGCACCGACGACGCAGGCGAGGCCGCTGGCGAGCAGCAGCGCCGAGACGACGATCTCGACCCACAGCGGGGCGGCAACCGTCATTCGATGACCTCGCCGCGAAACAGGAACTTGGCGAGCGCCGCCGAACTCACGAAGCCGAACATCGCGATCAGCAACGCGGCCTCGAAGTACATCGAACTGGTGTAGCGGATGCCGAGCACCAGCATCACGAGCATCGCGACGATGTAGATGAAATCGAGCGCGAGCACGCGGTCCTGCGCGGAAGGCCCGCGCATCACGCGGACCATCGCGAGCGCGATCGCGAGCACGTAGCACCAGAGCGTCAGCGTGACGACGCTCGACAGCAACGCGGTCATTCGAAGATCTCCATCAGCGGGCGCTCGTAGCGCGCCTTGTACCACGCCTCGAACTCCCCGTGTTCCGGCAGTTCGAAAACGTGCAGCAGCATCGAAGCGCGGTCGGGCGCGAGTTCCGACCAGACGGTCCCGGGGATGACGGTCGTGATCATCGCCAGCGACGCCAGCCCGTGGGGGTCGCGCAGGTCGAGCGGTATCCGGATCAGCGACCCGTTCGGCACCGGCCGGCGCACGCGCAGGCACGCGCGTCCGACCTGCACGTTGGAGCGCACGACGTCGTTGCCGACCGTCGCGATCAGCCGCGCGATCACCAGCGGCCGGCGGACGCGCACCGGCAACGGTCGCAGCGGCGCGAACAGCAGCGGAACAGCGAACGCGACGATCGCCGCGATCAGCAGGTGCCCGGGGCCCAGCGAGCGGTTCAGCACGAGCCACAGCGCGAACAGCGACGCCGACAGCAGTGGTGCGGGGAACAGGCGCTTCATCGCGATGGCACCGGGCGTGCCGCCATCACGGCATCGACGTACGAGACGGAGCTGTGCAGCGCATCGGCCGTTGCGCGCGTGTAGCGCATCACCGATTCGGCGCGCACGGTGAGCACCGTGCAGGCGATCAGCAATGCGGCGATCGGCACGCATTCGATGATGCGCAGCCGCGGCGAACTGCGCCCCTGCGGCGCCCAGAAGTACCGGATCCCGGCGCGCGACATCGCGATCAGCGACAGCATCCCCGAACCGATCAGCACCGCGACGAACGCCCATCCGGCGACCGGCACGAACGCGACGCCCGTTGCCGGGGCGGACGCGACGCCTGCTGCCGGGGCCAGCACGCCCGCTGCCGGGGCGACGGCGCCCGCCGCCGCCCCGCCCGCCGGCGCCAGCACGCTCGAGAGCATCGCGAACTTGCCGATGAAGCCAGAGAACGGCGGCAACCCGGCGACCACGAGCACGCACGCGACGAAAGTCAATCCGAGGAACGCGAGCGCCGCCGGGATCACTTCGCCGATCAGCGCGATCTCGTCTTCGTCCAGGTTGGAGTCGTCGCGCTCGATGTAGTCGACCGAGAACGGCAACGGATCGGCCTCGTCGCTCGGCACCGCCGGCTCGACTTCGCGCGCGCGATCGATCAGTTCGACGATCAGGAACAACGCTGCCAGCGCGAGCACCGAACTGATCAGGTAATACAACGTCGCGCCGGTCAGCGCAGGGCGCGCGAAGCCGATCGCAGCCAGCAGCGTTCCCGACGAGACGATGACGCTGAATCCCGCCAGCCGTCCGGGATGATGCGTTGCCAGCACGCCGATCGATCCGAAGACGATCGTGGCGAGCCCGCCCCAGAGCAGCGCGTCGGCGCCGAACGCGGCCGACGCGCCGCTGCCTTCGCCGAAGAACAGCGTCCACGTGCGCAGCACCGCATAGATGCCGACCTTCGACAGGATCGCGAACAGCGCGGCGATCGGCGCGCCCGCAGCCGAGTACGCGGGAACCAGCCAGAAATTCAGCGGCCACATCGCCGCCTTCGTCAGGAAGGCGACCGCGAGGATTCCCACGCCGGCGTGCAGGAGTCCGCGATCGCCTTCGGGAATCAGCGGGATCTTCTGCGCGATGTCGGCCATGCTGAGCGTGCCGGTGACGCCGTAGATGATCGCCGTGCCGATCAGGAACAACGACGACGCGAGCAGGTTCACCGCGATGTAGTGCAGCCCGGAGCGCACGCGCACCGCCCCGGACCCGTGCAGCAGCAGCCCGTACGAGGCCGCCAGCATCACCTCGAAGAACACGAACAGGTTGAACAGGTCGGCGGTGAGGAACGCGCCGTTCAGCCCCATCAGCTGCAGCTGGAACAACGTGTGGAAGTAGACGCCGGCGCGATGCCAGCGCGCGAGCGAGTACAGCATCGACGCCAGCGCCACGATGCTGGTGACGAGCAGCATCATCGCCGACAGCCGGTCCACGACGAGCGCGATGCCGAACGGCACGTCCCAGTTCGCCGGCAGGTATACGCCGATCGCTCCGGCGGTGTCGTGCGCGTGCACCCAGCCGAGCAGCGCGATCGACACCAGCAGTCCGAGCGAGACCGACACGACGTCGAAGAGCGCCTTCAGGCGGCTGCGTTCGCCGAACAGCAGCATCAGCGCCGCGGTCGCCAGCGGCAACAGGATCGGCACCGCGATCAGGTGCGGCATCCAGCCCTGGAGCGTCGCGATCGGGTTCATTCGCCTCGGCCGTCGACGTGGTCGGTACCGCTCAGGCCGCGCAGCGCGAGCAGGACGACCAGGAACAGCGCGGTCATGGCGAAGCCGATGACGATCGCCGTCAGCACCAGCGCCTGCGGCATCGGATCGGTGTAGTGCTGCAGGTCGGTCGGAACGCCGGGAACGATGATCGGCTCCTGCGCGATCGCCAGGCTGCCCATGCTGAAGATGAAGAGATTCACCGCGTACGAAAGCATCGACAGCCCGAGTACGACCTGGAACGTCCGGGGCCGCAGTACGAGCCACACGCCCGAGCCGCCGAGAACGCCGATCGCGATCGCGATGAGGATCTCCATCAGGACGCTCCCGTGGCAACCGCCTCTGCCGCCTCGACGGCTTCGGCACGCTCGGCGGCAGCTGCCGCCACCCCCCTTCGATGCGCGCGCAACGACTGGTGCGCCAGCGCGGTCAGGATCAGCAGCGTCGCGCCCACCACGACGGCGAACACGCCGAGGTCGAAGAACAGCGCGCTGGCGACGTGCACTTCGCCGAGCCACGGCAGATGCAGGTGCACGGTGTGCGTCGTGAGGAACGGGTAACCGAAGACGAGCGAGCCGAGCCCTGTGCCCACGGCGAACAGCAGGCCGACCGCGACCCATCGCGGCGGGCGCAACGACGCGTGGTCCTCGACCCACTGCACGCCCGCGACCATGTATTGCGTGATGAACATGATCGCGACGAGCAGGCCCGCCACGAAGCCGCCGCCCGGCTCGTTGTGGCCGCGAAGGAACAGGTACAGCGCCACGGTCCCGGCGATCGGCAGCACCAGGCGCACGAGCACGGCCGGCACGGTCAGGTAACCGGTCGCCGCATCCTGGCCCGGCTCCGGCTCGATGACGTCGCTCAGCAGATCGCCCGGCTCTCCTCGCTGCTGCTGCTCGAGTTCGATGCTCTCGCGCGGCGGCCGGAAACGCCGCAGCAGCGCATAGACGGTCAGTGCGACGATGCCGAGGACCGTGATCTCGCCCATCGTGTCGAAGCTGCGGAAGTCGACGAGCATCACGTTGACGACGTTCGAGCCGCCGCCCTCGGGCAGCGCGCGCTCGAGAAAGTACGGGGAGATGCTCTGCGGGGCCGTGCGCGTGAGCATCGCGTACGACAGCGCGGCCAGCCCTCCCCCGGCGAACACCGCGATCACGAAGTCGCGGATGCGGCGCGCACGCGCCCGCACGGCAACGCGCGGATCGTCCTCGACGACCCGCTTGGGCAGCCAGCGCAGTCCGAGCAGGAACAGCACCGTCGTGACGATCTCGACCGCGACCTGCGTCAACGCGAGGTCCGGAGCGGAGAACCAGAGGAAGCTCACGCTGACGAGCAATCCGACGATCGCGAGCATGACGATCGCAGCGAGACGGTGGTACTTCGCCTGCGCGGCGGTGCCGATCGCCGCGACGATGCCGATCGTCCACAGCATGACGAAGCCGTGCGCCGCCGGAATGCGCGCGCGATCGCCCCACACGAGCCCGCTCGAACGCAGCGAGATCCAGCCGATCACGACGCTGAGCACGATCATCCACAGCATCTGCGGCTGCAGCCGGCGCGTTCCGAACAGGCTCAGCCCGAGACGCGCCGACTCGTTGAGCGCGATCATCACGAGTTCGAACGCGCGCTTGCCGTCGAAACGGTGGATCAGCGGCGCGCGTCGCAGGCCGCCGCCGGCGAACTGCCGGCGCATCGCAAGGTAGACGGCGATCCCGCCGGTCAATGCGATCAGGCTCATGACCATCGGGCGCGTGAAGCCGTGCCAGACGGCGAGGCTGTACTCCGGAAGCTCCCCTCCGACCACCGGAACGGCGGCTGCCGCGAGCGCCGGCCCGATCGACCATTCGGGGAAGATGCCGACGACCAGGCACGCGAGCACGAGCAGTTCTACCGGTACGCGCATCCAGCGCTCGGGCTCGTGCGGTGCGCGCGGAAGGTCGGTCGACGGCGGACCGAAGAACACACCGAAGCCGAAACGCAGCGAATAGACGACGGCGAAGATCCCGGCGATCGTCGCGGCCAGCGGCAGCGCGAACTCCACCCACGGCACCGACGACAGGTAGATCGTCTCGGCGAAGAACATCTCCTTCGACAGGAATCCGTTGAGCAGCGGCACGCCGGCCATCGCCGCGCTGGCGACCATCGCCAGCGTCCCGGTGAACGGCATCGCGCTCAACAACCCCGTCAGGCGGCGGATGTCGCGCGTTCCCGTCTCGTGATCGACGATCCCGGCGGCCATGAACAACGACGCCTTGAAGGTCGCGTGGTTCATGATGTGGAATACCGCGGCGACCGCCGCGAACGGGCTGCTCATGCCGAGCAGCAGCGTGATCAGCCCGAGGTGGCTGATCGTCGAGTAGGCGAGCAGCCCCTTCAGGTCGTTCTGGAACATCGCCGCGTAGGCGCCCAGCAGCAGCGTGACGAGTCCGGTTCCGCCCACCAGCCAGAACCAGTCTTCGCTGCCTGCGAGCGCCGGCCACAAGCGGGCGAGCAGGAACACTCCCGCCTTGACCATCGTCGCCGAATGCAGGTATGCCGACACCGGAGTCGGCGCCGCCATCGCGTGCGGGAGCCAGAAGTGGAACGGGAACTGCGCGCTCTTCGTGAACGCGCCGAGCAGCACGAGCACCAGGATCGGCCGATACAGCGGATGCCCGAGAATCACTTCGCCCGACAGCAGGACGATGTCGAGATCGTAGCTGCCGGTCACGTGACCGAGCAGCAGCACCCCGGCGAGCAGGCACAGGCCGCCGGCGCCGGTCACCGTCAACGCCATGCGGGCGCCGCGCCGCGCATCCGACCGGTGGTGCCAGTAGCCGATCAGCAGGAACGAGAAGAGGCTCGTCAGTTCCCAGAAGAAGACCAGCTGGATCAGGTTCCCCGACGTGACGACGCCGAGCATCGATCCCATGAACGCGAGCAGGAACGAGAAGAAGCGGGGCACCGGGTCGGACGGCGACATGTAGTAGCGCGCATACAGGACCACCAGCGCGCCGATGACCGTGACGAGCATCGCGAACATCCACGCGAAGCCGTCGATGCGGATGACGAAGTCGAGTCCCGCCGAAGGCAGCCAGGCGATGTCGTGGCGGATCACGCCGCCGTCCTGGACTTCCGGGAAAAGTGTTGCCAGCCAGGCCGCCGCAGCGATCGACACCACCGCGGCCAGCGTCGATTCGGCATTGCGCGCATTGGCCGGCAGCAGCGCCGCGAGCGCGGCGCCGATGAACGGTAGGGCAATCAGTAGTGCTGGCGGCATCCGGGATCGACGGGATTCCCGGCGAGAGTATCAGACGGCCCGCCGCCCGTCGGGTCGGAACGCGTCGCTGCGGCGCGACGTGCGGCGCGGCGCAGATGCCGCCGCCGCGCAGCCACCGTCAGGCGGGGATCGCCCGGTGCATCGTCTCCGAAGGCAGCTCGCCGAACATGCGCCGATAGTCGCAGGCGAAGTGGCTCAGGTGCCAGAAGCCCCAGCGAGCGGCGATCTCCTGCACGGTGTCGCCGCCGCCTGCCGCCTTCAGTGCACGCCGCACGCCGTTCAGGCGCACCGCGCGCAGGTAGCCGACCGGATTGAGCCGCAGCACTTCACGAAAGCTGTACTGCAGCGTCCGCCGGCTGACGCCGAGCTCGCGGCACAGGTCCTCGACGGTCAGCGGATCTTCCACGTGCTCGCGCATGTATTCCTGCGCGCGGCTGACGATCGCGTGGCTGCGCGTCGGACGGGGGACGAACGCAGGTTCGTCGTCCGACGGCGCCAGCGTATCGACGACGCTGCGAAAGACCGCGTGCGCCAGCGCCTTGCGCATCGCCGGGTGATGCAGCTTCTGCGGATTGCCGGCGATCGACTCGAGCGCCATCAGCAGGAAGGCGCGAAAACGCTCGACGCGCTGCCGCGGCGGCGTGACGACCGACACGCCGCGCAATTCCTTCTCCAGGTCGCACTGGTCGATCTCCAGCGAATATCGGCGCAGCGCATCGATCGGCATCGAGACGGCGATCAGGTCGAGGAGCGCGGGCGCACGAAAATCGAGCGATTGCCGGTCGCGCAACACCATCACCGAGTCGGCGCAGATCGGACGCCCGTCGTGGTAGCCCTCGCCTTGCATCGTCACCGGCACGCCGATCATGAAAGCGTCGGCGCGCCCGGCGCCGAACTGGTGCACGGCCTGGTTCGTCGTTTCGCGAAACAGCTGGATGCCGCCGAACAGCGCCTCGACGAGAAAACCCTCGAAAGGACCCGGGGTCAGCTGCTCGTAGGTCTGGTCCCACTCGCTCAGCCGGGCCGCGTGTTCGTCGGCGTCGCGCGAGCGCAGCCGCGCAAAGGTGTATCCGGAGCCGTCCCCGTCGAGACCGTCGCTGCGCGCATCGGGTCGCGGCGGCACGACGGCGGCGCACGGCACCCGGGTCGCGGAGCGCGCGTCGGTGCGCGCGTCCGCGACGATCGGTGACCGTTCGCCGATGCGGTTCATCCGGGATCCCAGGTGTCGTTCGTAGCTACGGCAAAGCGTGTCGCCGGGGCGGGTCCCCGGTGCGCCGCAATCCGCATTGAACCGCAATCGCGACCCGGTGGCAACGACACGGTCGACATTCGGTTGCAGATGCAACGAATTCAGATGCACCATGTTGGTGCGCGATCGATTGCCGATTTCGGCTAACGTCGTCGTGGCTACGGCGCCTAGAATCCGCCCGACTGCCGACGGAGAATCGGCGTACGGAGAAGGAGCGAGACGTGGTCCGTCGATCCGGTGTCCGCCTGCTGGTCGCAGCGGTGTCGAGCCTCACGCTGATGGGCGCTGTGGCGCAATCGTTGCCCGAGAAACAAACTGTCGTCGTCGCGCCGCCTGCCGGTCCGACGCGCGCCTACATCTCGGACATTGCGATCAACCACATCGTCGACGGGCGCCTGCACGTCGTCGACGTCGACTCCGCGCGCTACATCGGCCAGATCCCGCTGGCGTTCGCCGGCCAGGCCACGCTGTCGGCCGACGGCAAGCAGATCTACGTGTCGACGACCTATTATCCGCGCCTGTCGCGCGGAACGCGCACCGACGTCATCGACATCTGGGACAGCGCGACGCTCGAGCACAAGGGCGAGATCGCGATTCCCGACCGGCGCGCACAGGCGCTGAACTACCGCGGACTGATCACCGTGTCGGCCGACGGCCGGTGGCTGTTCGTGCAGAACGCGACTCCGGCGAGTTCGGTGAGCATCGTCGACCTGCGCGAGCGCCGCCTGGCCAGCGAGATCGCCACCCCGGGCTGCTGGCTCGCACTGCCGATCCGCAGCACGCCGAAGCGCTTCGCGACGCTGTGCGGCGACGGGACGATGGAGACGATCACGATCGACGACAAGGGC
Organism: uncultured Limnobacter sp.; assembly: GCA_964481165.1. Taxonomy (GTDB): domain Bacteria; phylum Pseudomonadota; class Gammaproteobacteria; order Burkholderiales; family Burkholderiaceae_E; genus Zeimonas. The sequence continues at coordinate 40,169 of CAYZYC010000002.1, forward strand.
GTGCTCGTCTCGCGCGCGCGTAGCGAGCGCTTCTTCGACCCCGATACGGATCCGCTGTTCGTGCACCCGGAAACGATCGGCGACCGGTTCTTCTTCGTCTCGTACCACGGCAAGGTGCAGGAACTCGACCTCTCGGGCGAGAAACCGCGTGCGCTCGACAACTGGTCGCTGGTCGGCGCGGCCGACGCGAAGAAGTCGTGGCGCCCCGGCGGATACCAGTTGTTCGCGGTGCACGCGTCGACCGGCCGACTGTACGTGCTGATGCACCCGGACGGCGCCGAAGGAACGCACAAGAACCCGGCCGCCGAGATCTGGGCCTTCGACCTGAAATCGCACAAGCGCGTCGCGCGGATGCCGGGGCACAACGCGATCTCGCTGACCACGATCCAGTCGGGCGCGCCGCGCCTGGTCGCGCTCGACGCGATGACGATGGGGCTGGTCCTCATCGACGCGGGAGCCAAGCCGCGCGTCGTGCAACGCATGGACGGCGTCGCCGAAGCCGCGACACTCGTCGAGATGCACTGATGTCGCCGATTGCCGTCGACCCGGTGATCGGGCACGCCGCCGCGGCCGCCGCGGCGATCGTGTTCCTCGTCGGCGCCTGGCACAAGTTCGCCGACCTGCACGCGTTCCGTTTCGCCGTCGAGCGCTACGCGTTGCTGCCCGAATCGGCCTCGCGCGCCGTGGCCCTGGCACTGCCGCCCATCGAGGCATTGGCCGGTGCACTGCTGCTGGTGCCGGCAACGCGCGGCTCGGGTGCGGCCGTCGCCGCAGCGCTGGTGTGCTTCGTGACCGGCGCAGTCGTCGTCAACCTCGTGCGCGGCCACGTCGACATCGACTGCGGCTGCGGCGCCGCCGGAGATCGCCGGCGACTGTCGTGGGCGCTGGTCGTTCGCAACGCGGCGCTCACAGGGGTCTGCGCGCTCGCAGGCGCTCCGGAGGCGCCACGCGCGCTGGTCTGGCTCGATGCGTTCACCGCGATCTTCGCGACGCTCGCGCTCTGGGCCGCCTGGGCGGCAGCCGGAGAGCTGAGCTCCGACGCAAGACGTTTCTCCTCCGCGGTGCCGGCCTCGCAGGGCCGGACGACGCCGCTCGCTTGACCGGGAACCGACGATGACGCAGGCGCTGATTGTCTCGAACCTGATCCTGTGGATCGCCGTGCTCGCGCTGCTGGCTACGGTATTCGCGCTGGCGCGCCAGATCGGCGTGCTCTACGAACGCATCGCGCCGATGGGCGCGCTGATGCTCGATGCCGGACCGAAGATCGGCGACACCGCGCCTGCGCTCGACCTGCAGACGATCGACGGCCGGCCCTTCGCCACCGGCGGCACGCGCGCGAAGAGCCTGCTGATCTTCTTCCTGTCGCCGACCTGCCCGGTCTGCAAGAAGCTGCTGCCGATCCTGCAGCGCATCGCCGCCGACGAGCGAGGCTGGCTCGAGCTCGCCTTCGCCAGCGACGGCGAGCAGGACGAGCACGACGCGTTCCGCAGGAGGGTCGGACTCACCGCCTTCCCGTACCTGCTGTCCACCGAGCTCGGCATGGCGTACCGGATCGGCAAGCTGCCGTACGCGGTGCTCGTCGATGAGACGGGACGCGTGCGCGCGAAAGGGCTGGTCAATTCGCGCGAGCAGCTCGAGAGCCTGTTCACCGCGCGCGAGCTGGGTGTCGCGTCGGTGCAGGAGTTCCTCGGCGACCGCGGCGAACCGATGCAGACGATGGAGGCACACAGGACATGAGCTGGTTCGATGCCGTATTCGAACGTTCGACGCGCGCAGCCGCGCAACGCACGTCGCGCCGCTCGGCGATCGCGCGACTGGGACGGCTGCTCGTCGGCGCATCGGTCGTGGTGCCGGTGCTGCCCTTCGATCGCACCGCGCACGCCGCCTCCGGGCACGGCGGCGCAGCGAAGCCGGCCAACGGCGTGCAGACCGACGACACGCAGTGCGACTACTGGAAGTACTGCGGTGTAGATGGCTTCCTCTGCTCGTGCTGCGGCGGCACCGTGAACGCGTGCCCGCCGGGCACCGAGCCGTCGAAGGTTTCGTGGATCGGCACCTGCCGCAATCCCGCGGACGGCAAGGACTACCTCGTCAGCTACTTCGACTGCTGCGGCAAGAACGCGTGCGGGCGATGCCTGTGCAACACCAATCTCGGCGAACGGCCCGCGTACCGCATCACGCTGCACAACGACATCAACTGGTGCATGGGCAGCACCAGCACGATGTTCCACTGCACCGCGTCGCTGCTGGTCGGCATCGCGGACAAGTCATGACAAAGCCAGGAGACACAATGAAGGCATCGAGAGCTCTCGTTGCGGGCATCGCGCTCGCATTCGCGTCGACCGGGTGGTCGGCCGTCACCGAGCAGGAAGCGGCACGGCTCGGCAAGGACCTGACGCCGGTGGGCGCCGAAAAGGCAGGCAACAAGGACGGCACGATTCCGGCGTGGGACGGCGGCATCACGAAGCTGCCGGCCGGCTGGAAACTGTCCGACCCGCGCGTCGACCCGTTCGCGGCAGACAAGCCGCTGTTCTCGATCGACGCGAGCAACGTCGACAAGTACAAGGACAAGCTCTCCGAAGGCCAGCAGACGCTGATCCGCACGCTGCCCGGCTACCGGATGGACGTCTATCCGACGCACCGCTCGTGCGGCTACGCCGACAGCGTCTACCAGCGCACCGCGGAGAACACGCGCGTCGCGCGCCTGAAGGAAGGCGGCTGGGAGCTAGAGAACGCGGTCGGCGGCGGCGTGGTGTTCCCGATCCCGAAGAGCGGCGCGGAGGCCATCTGGAACTTCAAGCTGAAGTACCAGGGCGAGGGACGCATCGAGCACTACTCGACGCTCTTCTCGGCCAGAAGCGGCGACTTCAGCGAGCTGGCGCAGCGCCAGTGGGTCGTCTTTCCGCTGCACGACGCGGCGACGAAGAGCTTCGACGACGTGAACAAGAGCGAGGCGAGGATCCTCAACGAGGTCGTCTCCCCGCCGGCCCGCGCGGGCGAGATGATCCTCGTGCACTGGTGGCTCGACCGCGGTTCCGACGCATGGCTGTACTTCCCCGGCCAGCGCCGCGTGCGTCGCGCGCCGTCGTTCGCCTACGACAACCCGGTGCCCGGCTACGAGAACCTCGAGACGGTCGACCAGTATCCGATGTACGCCGGCGCGATGGACCGCTACGACTGGAAGCTCGTCGGCAAGAAGGAACTCTACGTTCCGTACAACAGCTGGAAGCTGATCGACAAGAGCCGCAAGTACAAGGACATCTACCTGCCCGACTACGTCAACCGCGACCTGATGCGCTACGAGCTGCACCGCGTCTGGGTCGTCGAGGCGACGCTGAAGGAAGGCATGCGCCACATCTTCCCGAAGCGCGTCATGTTCCTCGACGAAGACAGCTGGTCGATGCTGCTCACCGACCTGTACGACGCGCAAGGGAAGATCTGGCGCGTGCAGGAAGCGAGCCTGTGGGTCGCGCCCGAGATCCCGGCCTGCGTGAGCCAGGAATTCGTCGGCTACGACCTGAACGTCGGCCGCTACATCGCCGAGACCGCGACGCAGGAGCACCCGCCCACCGACTGGCTCGCCGGCCGGGAAGGTCGCATCAACCCCAACATGTTCAGCCCGGGCGAGCTGCGTCGCCGCGGCGAGCGCTGAGCCTGCGCGGGGACACGAGATCGAGCAGTGCGCCGGGAGCATCGACTCCCGGCGCCGAAAAAGACAAACGAGGAGGAACGGGTCCATGAACAGCAGCACGAGCAGCATCGGGGTGGCGCGCGCGGTTGCCGCGGCGCTCGCCACACTCGCCGTCGGCGCGACCGTCACGCCGGCGCACGCTTTCAAGTTCCAGAACGAGTGGGTGCAGGGCAGCTTCGACTCGACCATCTCCTTCGGCTTCATCCGCCGAATGGAAGATCCCGACCGCGGCATCATCAGCAACGACAACGGCGGCAACGTGCCGACGGTCGGTTCGCTCGAGAACCGGATGAACGCGTTCTACGGACCCGGTTCGGCGTTCGCCAATCCCGACTTCAACTACCTGCAGGGCGACGACGGCAACCTCAATTACGAGAAGGGCGACATCGTCTCGGCGGCGCTCAAGGGCACGCACGAGCTGCTGCTGCACTTCCCGAACCAGTGGAGCGGGATGCTGCGCGCGACCTGGTTCAAGGACTGGAAAGTCGACGACACGCATCGCACGCCGCTCGACCCGCGGGCGCGCGACGTCGCCGTCGACAAGTTCACGTGGCTCGACGCCTGGATCGCGAAGGACTTCGAGGTCGCCGGCCGGCCGGCGAGAGTGAAGTTCGGCAACCAGGTGATCAGCTGGGGCGAAGACATCTTCATCTACGGCGGCGTCAACGTCACCAACGCGATCAACCTGCAGAACTTCCACGTGCCCGGGACCCAGCTGAAGGAGATCTTCAAGCCGGCGCCGATGATCTCGCTGAACGCGAACGTCGCCGACGGACTGAGCGTCGAGGGCTACTACCAGTTCCGCTGGAACGCGTTCACCTTCGATCCCGTCGGAACGTTCTTCTCGCCGGTGGACGTCATCGGCAAGGGCGGAAGCTACGCATTCATCAACTCGACGATGATCGGACTGCCGCCCGGCACCGTCGGCGACCTCGGCACGATCAACCCCGGCACCGGGCAGCGGTTCACGCTCGACGAGCTGGTCGCCGGAGGCACGGCCGTCGCGCCGCTCGCCACCAACGAGCCGAAGGATTCCGGACAGTTCGGCCTGGCCACGCGCTGGCTGCCCGAGGGATCCGAGACCGAGTGGGGCTTGTACTGGATCCGCTACCACGACAAGCTGCCGTTCCTGAGCTTCAACTTCGACCCGGCCTACGCCAACCTCGCGGGGCTGGCGCACTTCGTCGACTACGGCGAGAACCGCAACGTGTTCGGCATCTCCGCGAACACCCGGGTCGGAACCTGGGCGGTGGGCGCCGAACTGTCGTACCGGCCCAAGGAGAGCGTCGGCATCGATCCGACGGTTCCGGTGGTCGGCCCCTACTCGGTGTTCGAATTCCCGGGCAAGACGGTGCGCGGCTTCGTCGAGGAGAAGAAATGGCAGGCGCACCTGACCGGCTTCAAGCTGTTCGCGCCGAACGATCTCGGCGGCATGGTCGGCGGCGTCGGTGCCGACGAGGGTTACTTCCTCGGCGAAATGGCGGTCGCGCACTTCCCGAGCCTGGACCGCTCGGGACGCATCCCGTACCTGCTGACCGACTACTCGCTGCCCGACAAGACGTCGGCGGGCCTGGTCTTCTCGACCGGCCTGACCTACGCGAACGTCGCCGACAGCGGCTGGAACGTGCTGCCGCAACTCGACGTCGCGTGGGACTTCACCGGCACCTCGCCCAATGCCGTGCCCTTCGTCGAGGGACGCAAGGCGATGACCATGTCGCTGAACTTCAACCGCTCCGACAAGTGGAAGGCCGGCATCGGTTACACGCGCTACTGGGGCGGCGGCGGCAACAACCTGATGAAGGACCGCGACTTCCTGTCCGTGGTCACCTCGGTCTCGTTCTGATTCGCGGTGTTACCGGATGATTTCCAGCTTCGTCGGACGCCTGCAGCATCTGCTGTTCGGTCATCGCGCGCTCGTCCTCGCGTTGCTGGGCCTGTTCACGGTGGTGATGGGGGTGTTCGCGAGCCAGCTGCGCATGGACGCGGGCTTCGACAAGCAGCTGCCCCAGGACCACGAGTACATCCGGACGTTCTACGAGTTCCGTGACGAAGTCTTCGGCGCCAACCGGATCATCGTCGTCGTGCGCGCGCGCGACGGCGAGATCTGGACGGCGCCGGGACTGCGGAGGCTGCACGATGTAACGCAGTCGGTGATGTTCCTGCCGGGAATCGACCGGCGCACCGTGACCTCGCTGTGGACGCCGAACACGCGCGTGCTGGGCGTCACCGAGGAGGGATTCAAGGCCGAGGACGTGATCGGCGGGGACATCACCCCCGACCGCCTCGACGACGGACGCATCGAGCGCATTCGCCAGAACGCGCTGATCGGCGGCTACATCGGCACGCTGGTCTCCAGCGACAACGCCGGCGCAATGGTCGTGGCCGACCTGCTCGAGACCGACCGGGCGACGGGCAAGCGACTCGATTACCTGGAGTTCGCGCAACGCATCGAGGACGAGGTCCGGGGGCGTCACGAGGACGCGGGCTTCGAAGTCCAGATCATCGGCTTCGCCAAGCAGGTCGGCGACATCGCCGACGGCGCCACCAGCGTCCTGCGCTTCTTCGCACTCGCGTTCCTGCTCACCGCGCTGTCGGTGTGGATCTATTGCCGCTCGATCCCGCTCACCGTCATGACGCTGCTGTGCTCGCTGGTGTCGCTGATCTGGCAGTTCGGGACGCTGCGACTGCTGGGCTACGGGCTCGATCCGCTGGCCGTGCTCGTGCCGTTCCTCGTGTTCGCGATCGGCGTGTCGCACGGCGTGCAGCAGATCAACTACATCGTCAAGGAGGTCTGCGCCGGTTCCGACAGCGAGACCGCCGCGCGTCGCGCGTTCACCGGATTGCTGATTCCCGGCTCGATGGCGCTGGTCACCGCGTTCGTCGGATTCGCGACGCTGACGATGATCCCGATCCCGATGATCCGCGAGCTCGGCATCACCGCGTCGATCGGCGTCGCCTACAAGATCGTCACCAACCTGGTGATGCTGCCGATCTCCGCGTCGTACCTGCACTTCGACAACGACTACATCGCGCGCATGAAGCGGCTGCGCGAGCGGCGCGAGCGCGTAATGGCATGGCTCGGCGGCATCGGGAAGCCGCGCAATGCGCTCATCGGAACACTGGTCGGCGCGCTGCTCTTCGCCGTCGCGTTCCAGCAGAGCCAGCACCGGCACGTCGGCCACCTCGCGTCGGGCGCTCCGGAGCTGCGCGCCGATTCGCGTTTCAACCAGGACTCCGCGTCGATCGTCGCGAGCTTCGACCTCGGGCTCGACGTGCTCACCGTCGTCTTCCAGGCACCGAAGGACGGCTGCTACCAGCAAGCGGTGATGATGCACATCGACCAGTTCGCCTGGCAGATGCAGAACACGCCCGGCGTGATCTCGGTCGCCTCGGTCGCGCAACTCGGCAAGCAGGCCTATGCGGGAACGAACGAGGGCCACCCGAAGTGGACTGCGCTCGCGGCGGACGAGCGCTCGCTCGCGAACTCGGTCGGCCTGATTCCGGAAGGAACCGGCCTCTTCAATCCCGGCTGCACGGTGCTGCCGGTGAACATCTTCCTCACCGATCACAAGGCGACGACGGTCAAGGAAGTGATTGCCGCCGTTCACGCGTTCCGCGATGCCGAGCACATGCCCGGCGTGACGATGCGCCTGGCCAGCGGCAACGTCGGCGTGCAGGCGGCGACCAACGAGGTGCTCGAGACGACCGAGCTGCCGATGATGCTGTGGGTCTACGCGACGATCATCGCGCTGGTGTTCTTCACCTATCGCGACTGGCGCGCGATGGTCGCCTGCTGCCTGCCGCTGACGCTGGCAACGTTCCTCGGCTACTGGTTCATGAAGGAGCTCGACATCGGGCTGACCGTAGCGACGCTGCCTGTGATGGTGCTCGCCGTCGGGATCGGCGTCGATTACGCGTTCTACATCTACAACCGGCTGCAGCTGCACCTGGCGCAGGGCGAGAACATCGCCGTGTCGTTCAAGCAGGCCCTGATGGAAACCGGCAATGCGACCGTGTTCACCGCGATCACGCTGTCGATCGGAGTCGCGACGTGGTCGTTCTCCGACCTCAAGTTCCAGGCCGACATGGGGCTGCTGCTCACCTTCATGTTCATGGTGAACATGATCATGGCGATCACGCTGCTGCCGGCGCTCGCCGTGATGATCGACCTGCTGGTGCCCCGCCGCCGGCCGGTGCGCGCACCGATCCTCGTGCACTGACGGAGAGCGACGTGTTCGACAGCCTGGTCTCGCTGCTGTCCTCCGAGCCCGCGGCGCCGCCGAGGGAATCGGAGTTCCAGCGTCGGCAACTCGCCGTCGCGGCATTGCTCGTCGAAGCCACGCACATCGACCGCAAGGCCAGCGCCGCCGAGCGCGACGTCGTGCGGCGCCTGCTCAGCGGCTACTTCGGCCTCGGGGACGACGACTCCGGCAGCCTGCTCGCGCAGGCCGAGGCTCGCTACGCGGCGAGCCTGCACGACTGGATCTTCGCGAACGCCGTCCGCAACGGATTCGGGGACGAAGAACGCGTCGAAGTGCTGCGTATGCTGTGGGAAGTCGTCTACAGCGACGGGCGGCTCGCGGCTTTCGAACTCGACCTGCTGCAACGCCTGTCGGCCGCGCTCGGCGTCGGCGAGCAGGCGGCCGAGGGCGCGCGTGCGCAGGCGTTCGCGAGCGCCAACCCGGGCGATCCGGAACAGGGGGACGGCTCGTGAACCGGCGTGCGCTCCTCGCGCTCGGGCTTTCGTGGGCGCTGCTCGGCATGCCGTCGCCGGCGCCTGCCGAGATCGCTGCGCAACAGTCACAGAAGCTGCGCCACCCGGAACGCGCTCCGGTGCTCGCCGCGGTACGGGCCGGCGAACGCATGATCACCGCGGGCGATTTCGGAACGATCCTCCTGTCCGACGACGACGGACGCACGTGGCGCCAGGCGAAATCGGTGCCCACGCGCGTCACGCTGACCGCGCTTCAGTTCCTCGATGCGCAGCGCGGTTGGGCGGTCGGACACGGCGGATTCGTTCTCGGGACCGAAGACGGCGGAGAGAACTGGAAGATCCTGCATCGCGCCGGCGACGACGCGGTGTTCTTTTCGGTGCGATTCTCCGACGCGCGCAACGGCCTCGTGGTAGGCGCATTCGGCCTCGCGCTGCGCACCGCGGACGGCGGCGCGACATGGTCGCCGGTGACGATCGGCGATTCCGATCTGCACCTGTACCAGATCTTCTTCGACGCACGCGGTACGACGTGGATCGCAGCCGAGAGCGGCGTCGTCTACCGATCGGCGGACGGAAGCGAATTCGACGCGATCGACGTGCCGTACGAGGGTTCGATCTGGGGTGGAATCGGCCTGCGCGATGGCGCGGTGCTCGTCTTCGGAATGGGCGGAACGCTGCTGCGCACCACCGACGACGGCCGCTCGTGGACCGCGACCGACACCGGGACCGACAATCCGATCACCGCAGCGTATGCGCTGCCCGAAGGACGCGTCGTCCTCGTCGGGCTCGGCGGAACGGTGCTCTCGAGCGACGACGGCGGTGCGCACGTGCGAACCGAGATCCGCGCCCAGCGCAGCTCCTACACCGCAGTACTGGCGAGCGGAGACAGGCCGATCCTGTTCAGCCTTGCCGGCATCGAGCCGCTGCAACCGTGATGCGGGTCGCCCTCGCCTCGGCGCTCTTCGCGTTCCTGCATCTCGCCTTCGGACCGGGCGCTGCGAACGCCTCGGGCGACGCCGCGAACGCCTCCGTCCAGACCGCCGCGACGATGTACGCGTTGAACTGCATGGGCTGTCATCCGGCACCGAAGACGCGCGAACACGACCAGGGACCCCTGCGCGGCGAGTTCTATCACTCGCACCGCGGCCGCAATTTCTTCATCCGGATGCCGCAACACGGGCAGCAGCTCGGCGCCGCCGAAGAGGCCCGCCTGCTCGACGAGATCCTCACCTGGAAACGCAGCTGCGCGGCGATCCTGCAGAACGCGCCGACGGTCGGATACCGCGGCGAACGATTCGTCCAATGATCGCGCGCCGGCTGCTCGCGGCGACGCTGCTCGTCGTTTCGTGCGCGCTCGCCGGCACGGTTGCGGCGGACGGCTCCGCAGCGGCCGGTATCAGCGTCGCGGCCGGAACCGCCGAACAGCCGCCTGCACGCCTCGAGCCGCTGCCGCGCGCGGCGCCTTCCGATCCGGCGCGCCGCGAACTCGGCAGGCAGCTCTTCTTCGAATCGCGGCTGTCCGGCGACGGCAGCCGCAGCTGCGCGACCTGCCATTCGCCGTCCCGCGGATTCTCGGACGGCGATGCGCTTTCGCGCGGCTACAACCACACCGGGCACTTCCGCAATACGCCCGGGCTGATCGGTCTTCGACTGAAGTCGCGGCTGATGTGGGACGGGCGCCACGGTCGTCACGAGATCGCGGCCATCGTGCTGGACATGCTCGTTTCGCCGGTGACGATGAACGGCGACAGGGCGATCGTCGTCGAACGCGTGCGCCAGATCCCGGTGCTGCTGCGCGCGTGGGAACGCGCGCACGGCGAGCAGACGTTGCCCGCGCTCGAAGGCATCGTCGAGGCGCTGGCCGAATACGCGCTGGCGCACGATGGTGGCGACACGCCGGTCGATGCGGCGCTGCGCGGCGAAACGGCGGCGCTGCCGGCGCGCGCGGCCGACGGGATGCGGCTGTTCGCAGGCAAGGCCGGGTGCGTGCGCTGCCATTCGGGAGCGGCACTCTCCGATGGCCGCACGCATCGGCTCGGTGTTCCGGAGAACCCCGAGATCCTGCGCGATCCCGAGCGCACGATCAGCCTGCTGCGCCATCACGCGATGCACGGGTCGCCCGATCCGATGGCCGAGCGTAGCGACACCGGCGTGCACGCGACGACGCGTCGCAACTCCGATCGCGGTCGCTTCGCGACGCCGTCGCTGCGCGGCGTTGCGCACACGGCGCCCTACATGCACAACGGCGTGTTGCCCGACCTCGCGGCGGTCGTCTCGTTCTACGACCGGGGCGGCGGGCGCGGCTCCGACCTGAAGCCGCTTGGGCTCGACGCGAGCGAACGTGCGGCGCTGGTCGCGTTCCTCGAGGCGCTCTCGCCGGAACTTGCCGCCGAGACGGCGCCCGAAGCGGACGACTACGCAACCGTCGCCGGAGCGGGCCGATGAGGGCCGCACCGTGATGACGGCCGAACCGAATCCCGGTCGGCGTCCCGGCACGCGCATGCCCATGCGCATCGCCCTGATGGCGCTCGTCCCGCTGGCCGCTGCGCTGCTGATCGCCGCTGCTTCGATTCCCGCGGCCGAGCCGGCGCCGCCGGCGCTTGCGAGCCTGCCGGCGGTCCCCGTTCCGGCAGACAACCCGATGAGCGCGGGGAAAGTCGAACTCGGCAGGCTGCTGTTCTTCGATGCGCGGCTTTCCGGCAACGGATCGACGTCGTGCGCGTCGTGCCACGTCGCGCAGCTCGGCTGGACGCACGACGACGCGCTTGCGCCCGGCTACCCCGGCCATCGCCTGTGGCGGAACAACCCGACGATCCTGAACTCCGCGCACTTCCGTCGCCTGATGTGGGACGGAACACTCGACAGCCTCGAGCAGCAGGCGCGCTCGGCGATGCAGGCGCCCGTCGAGGGCAACGGCAAGAGCGAGATCGTCGAGCTGCGGCTGCGGCTGATCCCCGAGTACGTCGACCGGTTCCGCGACGTGTTCGGAACCGAGTGGCCGCGCATGGACGACGCGTGGAAGGCGATCGCCGCGTTCGAGCGCACGATCGTCTCCGATCCGCAGCGGGTGCCCTTCGATCGATACCTGGCAGGCGACACGCGCGCGCTGACGCCGGAGGCGCAGCGCGGTTACGCGCTGTTCGCCGGAAAGGCCGGCTGCATCGCGTGCCACCACGGCCCGCTCGCCAGCGACGAGCAATACCACGCGCTCGGCGTGCCGCGGCAGTCGCTGTTCGATTCGAGCCCGCTGGTGCAGATCGCGGTGCGCTGGCAGAACGTGCAGCGCGACGCGCCGCGTGCGCTGTACCGCGACGCCGACGAGGACCTCGGGCGCTACTACCGCACCCGCGACCCTGCCGACATCGGCAGGTTCCGCACGCCGTCGCTGCGCGAGCTTCGCTACACCGGCCCGTACATGCACAACGGCGTGTTCAAGACGCTGCACGACGTCGTCGAGTTCTTCGATCGCGGCGGCGGCGATGCGCCGAACAAGTCGCCGCTGCTGCGACCGCTCGGGCTCGATGCCGGCGAGAAGCGCGATCTGGTCGCCTTTCTCGAGTCGCTGAGCATGGACCGGCCGCTGATCGTCGAGGCACCGGCGCTTCCTGCGATGGCGCCGCTCGTCGATCTTGCCGAGGGTGGCCAATGCCGATGAGCCGGATCGGACGGTTCTGGAACCGCTACGTGATGAACCGGCGCAGCTGGTGGCTGCCGCTGTCGGTCGTCCTGGCGGTCGGCGTGCTGAGCATGCTGTACATGGGCACGCGCACCTACGTCGACGCCCCGCCGATTCCCGACTTCGTCGGCGAGCGCGGCGAGACGGTGATCGCCGCCGACGCGATCACGCGCGGGCAGGTGGTATTCCTGAAGTACGGGCTGATGAACTACGGCAGCATGTTCGGCGACGGCGCCGGACGCGGGCCCGACTTCACCGCCGATGCGCTGCACCGCATGGCCGTCGCGATGCGCGACCACCACGCTTCGCGCACCGGAATCGACGCCGATTCGGCGCTCGCGATCACGCAGCGCGAAATCCGCCGCAACCGCCACGACCCGCAGACGAACACCGTCGTCGTCGGCGATGCGCAGGCCTACGCGGCGCGCGAGCTGCAGCGCCACACCGCCGCGCGTTTCCGCGGCGAAGGCAGCGAAGCGTTCCATCCGGCGGGGTTCCTGGCCGACGAGGCCGAACTGCGCGATCTCGCCGCGTTCTTCTTCTGGGGGGCATGGGTCTGCGGCGCGGAACGGCCCGGCAAGGACTACACGTACACGCACAACTGGCCGTACGACGAGTTCGCCGGCAACCGGCCGAGCGCGCAGGTCGTGCTGTGGAGCGTCATCGCGGTGCTGGCGCTCGTCGCGGCACTCGGCGCGGTGCTGTTCCTGTACGGACGCTATTCGACGATCGCCGGGTGGCGCGCGCCGGAACGCGCGGCGCACGACACCGGCTCCGACCGCGACGGTCGCGACGGCCGCGACGCATCGAGCGGATTCCCCGACGGCGGCGTGGTGAGCCGACCGCTCGAGTCGCGCCCGTCGACGCTGCAGCGTGCGACCTACCGCTTCTTCGTCGTTGCCGCGATCCTCTTCGTGCTGCAGATCGCCGCCGGCGTGCTGACCGTGCACGACTTCCTCGGCATCACGAGCGTGTTCGGCTACGACCTGGCGGACATCCTGCCGATTCCGATCGTGCGCGGCTGGCACCTGCAACTGGCGCTGTTGTGGATCACCGCATGCTGGATCGGCGCGTCGATCTTCGTCATATCGACCGCGACCCCACGCGTTCCCGCCGGGCAGTTGCGCCTCGTCGACACGCTGTTCTGGCTGCTCGTCGTGACCACGGTCGGCGGCCTGGCCGGCGTCGCGCTCGGCCCGCACGGACTGCTCGGCGAATACTGGAACCTGCTCGGCAGCCAGGGGTGGGAATTCGTCGAGCAGGGACGGCTGTGGCAGGCCATGCTGTTCGTCGTCATCGCGCTGTGGGCGGTCGTGCTGGTTCGAGCCGTCGCACCGATCTGGCGTGCAGGCGACGCGTGGACGCTGCCCAAGTGGCTCGTCTACTGTGTCGCCTGCGTACTCGCGCTGTTCGTCTCGGGATTCGTCGCCACGCCCGAGACGAACTTCGTCGTCGCCGATTTCTGGCGGTGGGCGGTGATCCACATGTGGGTCGAAGCCTTCTTCGAAGTGTTCACGACCGCGGTGCTCGCGTACTTCATGGTGCTGATGCGCCTGGTCAGCCACGCGGCGGCGTCACGGATCGTCTACCTGGCCACGCTGCTGTTCCTCGGCTCGGGGCTGCTCGGCATCTCGCACAACTTCTACTGGAACGCCAAACCGGTGGAGACACTGGCGATCGGCAGCGTGTTCTCGACGCTGCAGGTCGTTCCGCTGATCCTGCTGACGCTCGAGGCGTGGCAGTTCCGCAATACGCCGCAGAGCCGGCAGGCGGGCAGCTTCGCGCAGACCGACGCGTTCCGCTTCCTGCTCGGCGTCAACTTCTGGAACTTCCTCGGCGCCGGCATGTTCGGCTTCATGATCAACCTGCCGATCGTCAACTACTACGAGCACGGCACCTATCTCACCGTGAACCACGGACACGCCGCGCTGATGGGCGTCTACGGCAACCTCGCGATCGCGATGATCGTCTTCTGCGCGCGCTGCCTCGTCGACCCCGCGCGCTGGAACGCCGCGCTGCTGCGCCGCGTGTTCTGGTCGCTGAACATCGGACTGCTGCTGATGGTCGCGCTCGACCTGTTCCCGGTCGGCATCGCGCAACTGCTCGACGTGCTCGAGAACGGCTTCTGGCACGCGCGATCGCAGGCCTTCGTGCAGGGCGACCTGTTCCAGGCGCTCACCTGGGCGCGCATCGTCGGCGGCGCGCTGTTCGTCTGCGGCGGCGTGCTGCCGCTGGCGTGGTTCGTGGCGACGAGGTCGGCGGCGCTGAAGGCAGCGCTGCCGGAAGCACACTCGTCTTCACCTACCCGCTCAGTGCCCGAACTCTCGATCTGACTTCAGCGAGTTCGAGCGACGACGCTCTGGCCCGGAACCGCGCTCGGCGGGCGACCCAGTCCACGCTCTTCACCTGATCGGACAGCACCGCACTCCTCGGTTCTCCTGCGAGATCGACCTCGAACGGATAGCCCTTGATTCGAGTGGTAACCGGGCAGCAAAGCATCAGGCCGCTTCGGCCGTTGTAGCTCGAAGGACTTATCACGAGCGCCGGGCGATGCCCGGCCTGCTCATGCCCCGCCTGCGGATCGAATTGCAGCCAGACGATGTCGCCCGATTCCGGAACGTAGCGCCGGCTGGCGCTCACAGATCTTCGCGTCCAACCGGGCGCCCCAGATCGATTTCCGCGTGTCGATTGTCGGGGGTAATGCGGGAAACAAGGTCGTCCAGATCGTATTCAGGCCGCTCAATCTTCACTCCGGCCGGGATGCGTCCCTCGGCGACCCAGCGATCGAAGACCGCCAACGCCGCATCGACGAACGCGTCGTCGTTGATGTGCAGATCCAGGTCGTGCAGTTCGACCGGAGCACGCAGGTGTCGACGAAACTCGTCGACATACTCGGCGTGCACCCGGGGATCGTGCATCGGCTGTCCCTCGCGATCCCAGGCGTGGATGCCGCGCACCGGAAGGAAGAACGCCACGGGACCGGTCGCGCGCGCAAGCTTCGCGGCGATCTCGCGGGCGATCGCCCGGCGCTCGTCCGGCGTCGTGTTCACCGAACCGATCAGGCGGTTGTGCGCGTGATACGAACGATCGGCGTACTCCGGAACCAGCGGCTTCCAGCTCTGCACGTCGATCATGTCGCTCGCTCCGGGTGCGACCAGCTGCGGTATGCCGCGGCGGCCGGCAGCCTCGAGACGCGAAGCACCCGCGGTGACGACCGAGCCGTGCAGGTGGTTGCTGACCTCGGCCTGCGCGAAATCGAACACGGCAGCGAACTCGCCCTGCTCGATCAGCGCTTCCATCGCCCGGCCGCCCATGCCCGTGCAATGGAAGACGACCGGCTCGTAGCCGCGCTGCTCGAGAGCCGGCGTCAGCCGCACCATGTAGCTCAGGCACGACTTGCCCAGCGACGAGATCGCGACGCGCGGACGCGGCGTACGCACCGGGACGACCGAGTTGCATGCCCCGAGCACCGCACCGGCCGCCTGGCTGAGGATCGAGCGGCAGATCGAGTTCAACCCGTACAGGCCACCGGCCCACGAGATCATCATCAGGTCCGGCGCGAGACGCTCCGGAGGAAGCAGGTGCGAGTAGGCCACCGTCGAGACGATGAACTTCGGCATGCCCAGCGGAAGTGCCGCCGTCACGTCGAGTGCCAGGTCGGTACCCATCGTGCCGCCGAGCGCGAGGATGCCGTGGATGCGGCCCTGCCGATATCGCTCGATCGTGAGCCGGACGGCGCCTTCGGCCATCTTCCGCATCGCGAGGTTCTCGTCACCCAGCGCGGCGATCTGCGCGAGCGTCATGCCGGCCGCCTCGGCGACTTCCCGATTGCTGATTCCGACCGGGTACGAGGGCGTTCCGAGGACGCCCACGTCCATGATGGTCGCCTTCGCGCCTGCGGACTCGATGCAGCTCTTCATGAAGAGCAGCTCGTCCGCCTTGGTGTCGGCCGTGCCGACCACGAGGATCTGCAGCCCCGGCTTCATCTCTCGTCCCGTTCTCCGACCCGCAACCCGCGCGGGACCCGCTACGCCGAACAGGCTACGAGCGCCCCTTCGATCGCATCGACCAGCACGTCGACCTGCTCGCGCTGGATCA
>CAYZYC010000003.1:0-7604 GCA_964481165.1 uncultured Limnobacter sp.
GGCCGTAGATGTACGGGGCCATCCGGGGATTCCAGAACCGCGTCTGGTGGCCGAAATGGACTCCGGCCTCGAGCATTTGCCGCATGGTGACGGTCATGACAAACTCCGATCGGGTTGGGTCTGACGCACCGGCCGGCTGCGACGGCGTTGCCGTTGCAGCACCCCGCGACGGCGTTGCCGTCGCAGCACCCTTTCCGGACGGTGCGCGCGATTTCCGCTCGCCGCGAAACCTTTCCGCCCGATGGCGTTCACGGCTCGACGCTGCGAGCGAAGCCTATAATCCTAGCATGTCCATAGCATTGAAGTCCGCCGCGGAGATCGAGGCCATGCGCGTGGCCGGCCGGCTCGCCAGCGAGGTCCTCGACTACATCGCGCCGTTCGTGCGCGCCGGCGTGACGACCGGCGAAATCGACCGGCTCTGCCACGAGTACATGGTCGACGTGCAGGGAACGGTTCCGGCGCCGCTGAACTACGCTCCGCCGGGCTATTCGCCGTACCCGCGCTCGATCTGCACGTCGGTGAACCACCAGGTCTGCCACGGGATTCCGGGCGACCGGCAGTTGAAGAACGGCGACATCATGAACATCGACATCACCGTGATCAAGGACGGCTTTCACGGCGATACCAGCCGGATGTTCCTGGTCGGCGAGCCGTCGGTCGCCGCGCGTCGCCTGTGCCAGGTCACGTTCGAATGCATGTGGATCGGGATCGACCAGGTTCGTCCGGGCGCCACGCTCGGCGACATCGGCCACGCGGTCCAGAAGCACGCCGAGGCCAGCGGGTACTCGGTGGTGCGCGAGTTCTGCGGCCACGGGATCGGGCGCCGTTTCCACGAGGAACCGCAGGTGCTGCACTACGGGCGTCCGGCCACCGGCGCCCGTCTCGAACCGGGGATGATCTTCACCATCGAGCCGATGATCAACGCGGGAAAGCGCGACATCCGCGAGCTCGGCGACGGCTGGACGATCGTCACGAAGGACCACAGCCTTTCGGCGCAGTGGGAGCACACGGTGCTCGTCACGGAGGCGGGACACGAGGTGCTCACGGTCTCCGCCGGCGCCCCCGCCCGCCCGGAGACCTTGCGCACGGCCGCGTGAGCACGAGCGCCGCCACCGGCGCGCGGCGCGTCGGCCCGGCTGCCTCCGTTGCCGCGGTTGCCTCCGCCGCCTTCCTGGACGAACTGCGCGAAGGCTACCGCAGCGAGCGCGCGGCGGCAGTCGAGCACTTCCGCGCACACCTCGACCCCGATGCGCTCACCCGAAGGTTGACGCGCGCCACCGACGGCGCGTTGCGCGGGCTGTGGCGCATCCATGCGCCCAGGCGCGATGCAACGCTGGTCGCGCTCGGCGGCTACGGTCGCGGCGCGCAGTTTCCGCACTCCGACGTCGACCTGATGGTGCTGACCGCAGTCGCGCCCGACGAAGCGCAGGTCGCGCAGATCGAGGCCTTCATCGGCGCCTGCTGGGACTTCGGACTCCCGATCGGGCACAGCGTGCGCACGATCGAACAGTGCCTGGCCGAGTCGCGCGCCGACGTCACCGTGCAGACGAGCCTTCTCGAATTGCGCTGGCTGGCCGGCAGCCGCGCGCGCTACGCCGATCTCGACAGGCAGTTGCACGACGCGCTCGACCCCAGCGCGTTCTTCGTCGCGAAACTGCTGGAGATGCGGCAACGCCACGCGAAGTTCGACGACACGCCGTACAGCCTCGAACCGAACACGAAGGAAAGCCCCGGCGGGCTGCGCGACCTGCAGCTGCTCGTCTGGATCGCCCGTGCCGGCGGCTGCGGACGCCGGTGGCGCGACCTCGCGCGCCGCGAGCTCATCACCGCGCAGGAGGCAGCGCAACTGCTGCGCAACGAGCGCCGGCTCGCGCGCATCCGCGCGTGCCTGCACATCGTTGCCGAACGGCGCGAGGATCGGCTGTTGTTCGACCTGCAGGCGCCGGTCGCGCAGGTGCTCGGGCTGGGGCGCGAAGACGCGCGCCGCTCGTCCGAGGAGCTGATGCAGCGCTATTACTGGGCGGCGAAGGCGGTGACGCAACTGCGCACGATCGTCCTGCAGAACCTGCGCGGCGCACTGATGCCGGCGCGCGATGCCGCCGGCGAACCGATCGACGACGAGTTCCGCAACCTGCACGGCCTGCTCGACGTGACCGACCCGGATCTCTTCGACCGGCATCCGGCGTCGATCCTGCGCGCGTTCCGGACGATGCAGCGCCATCCCGAGCTCGGGGGGATGACGACGCGCACGCTGCGCGCGCTGTGGACCGCGCGCACGCGCATCGATGCGCGTTTCCGTCGCGAGCCTTCGAACCGCGCGCTGTTCATGGACCTGCTGCAGGCGCCGCGCGGGATCACGCACGAGCTGCGCCGCATGAACGAGTGGTCGATCCTCGGGCACTACCTGCCTCCGTTCCGGCGAATCATCGGGCGCATGCAGCACGACCTGTTCCACGTGTACACGGTCGACCAGCACATCCTGATGGTCGTGCGCAACCTGCGCCGTTTCACGATGGGCCAGCATGCGCACGAATACCCGCTGTGCAGCGAGCTGGCGGCCGGCTTCCCGCGATTCTGGCGCCTGTACGTCGCGGCGCTCTTTCACGACATCGCCAAGGGGCGCGGAGGCGACCACTCGCAGCTCGGAGCGCTCGATGCGCGCCGGTTCTGCCGCAACCATGCGCTGTCGGACGAGGACGCCGATCTGGTCGAGTTCCTGGTTCGCCAGCACCTGACGATGTCGTCGATCGCGCAGAAGCAGGACCTCAGCGATCCCGCGGTGATCGCCCGGTTCGCGGCATTGCTCGGAACCGAGGAGCGGCTGGTCGCGCTCTACCTGCTCACCGTGGCCGACATCCGGGGAACGAGCCCGAAGGTCTGGAACGCGTGGAAGGGCAAGCTGCTCGAGGACCTGTTCTTCCTCACGCGCCGGGCGCTGCAGGGAGAGACCCCGTCGACGAAATCGCGCGTCGACACGGTTCGCACCGAAGCCGCGCGCCTGCTCGAGCTGTACGGGATCGAGCCGCAGCGCTACGAACGCTTCTGGGAGCAGCTCGACGTGCCCTATTTCCTGCGCAACGACGCGCCGGACCTCGCGTGGCACGTGCGTGCGCTGCACGCGCATTTCGACACGAAGACCCCGGTCGTGCGCTCGCGCCTGTCGCCGATCGGCGAGGCCTTCGAAGTCGTCGTCTACCTGCCCGACCAGGTCGACCTGTTCGCTCGGATCTGCGGGTACTTCGACCGACGCAGCCTGTCGGTGCTCGACGCCAAGATCCACACGACGCGCAACGGCTATGCGCTGGACACCTTCGTCTTCGTCGACCCGGCCGGGGTCGCCTACGGCCGCGACATCCTGGCGCAGGTGCGCGACGAACTCGCGCCGCACCTCGCGCAGCGCGGCGAGCTGCCGCCGCCGGTGCACGGTCGCGTTTCGCGACGCTCGCGGCACTTCCCGATCGAGCCGTCGATCGACCTGCGGCCCGACGAACGCGGCCGTCGTTTCCTGCTCTCGGTCGTCGCGCACGACCGCACCGGGCTGCTCTACAGCATCGCGCGCGTCCTGGCGCACTATCGATTGAGCGTGCACACGGCGCGGATCGCAACGCTCGGCGAACGCGTCGAGGACGTGTTCCTGATCGAAGGCGACGCGTTGCAGCGCCCTCGCCAGCAGTTGCAGTTCGAGACCGACCTGCTGACGGCGCTGCGCGCCTGACCCGCGTCCGCGCACGAGGCGGTGCGGACCGACGCGGCAGCGCCGATCAGCCGCGGATCGATTCCTCGAGCACGCGCCGCACCGAAGCCATCGACGCATCGAGCACGTGCCGGATCTGCTCGAGCGAGATCGCGTCCCTGCTCGTGCCCCTGCCCGCGGCGTGGTTGGCGACGACGCACAGCGCCGCGTAGCGCACCTCGAGCTCGCGGGCGAGCGCCGCTTCGGGCATCCCGGTCATTCCGACGATGCAGCAGCCGTCGCGTTCGAGTCGGCGCACCTCGGCGGCCGTTTCGAGCCGCGGCCCCTGCGTGCAGCCGTAGACGGCGCCGTCCAGGATCTCGACGCCGGCGCGCGTCGCGCCCGCGAGAAGCCGCCCGCGCGTCCGCGCGTCGTAGGGTTCGGTGAAGTCGATGTGCATCACCGGTTGCTCGGCGCCTTCGAAATAGGTGCCGATGCGACCGTGCGTGTAGTCGATGATCTGGTTCGGAACGACCAGCGCTCCAGGGGTGCAGTCGGCGCGGATGCCGCCGACCGTGGCCACCGCGACGATCGCCTCCACGCCGACTTCGGCCAATGCCCACATGTTGGCGCGGTAGTTGATCTCGTGCGGAGGAATCGTGTGCCCGTAGCCGTGGCGGGCAAGGAAGACGATGCGTTTGCCGCCGAGCGCTCCGAAGGTCAACGCACACGACGGGTCGCCGTACGGTGTGCGAACCACTTCGCGTCGCGTGTCCTCCAGGCCTGCGAGTCTCGCGAGGCCGGTACCGCCGATGATCGCCAGCATGATGCGTCAGTTCTCCGGATCCATTGCCGATTGCCCGACCAGGCGCAGCAGCGCCGCCTCGTCGATGACCGTGATGCCCAGTTCGTTCGCGCGTGCGAGCTTGCTTCCGGCGGCCTCGCCGGCGACGAGGAAATCGGTCCTGCGCGAAACCGACGAGGCGGCGATGCCTCCGTGCCGGCGAATCAGTTCCTGCGCCTCGTCGCGCGACAACGTCGGCAGCGTGCCGGTCACGACCAGCGTGCGCCCGGCCAGCGCCCCGCCCGCCGGTGACTTCGGCTGCCGGGGCCAGTGGATTCCCGCTGCGAGCAGCGCGGCGATCACGTCGCGATTGTGCGCCTCGGCGAGAAAACGCTGCACGCTAGCGACGATCTCGGGTCCCACGCCCTCGAGCGGAACCGCCATTGCCGCTTCGCCCCGCGCGCGGCGGCGCGCATTCTCCTTCTGGATCGTCGACTTTCGCTCGGCCAGTGCCGACCAGTCCTCGCGCATCAGCGCATCGAAGTCGGCGTAGTGCGCGGCGAGTATCCGGGCGACCTCCTCGCCGACGTGCCGGATTCCGAGCGCGAACAGGAAGCGCGCGAACGTCGTCTCGCGCGATCGGGCGATCGCGGCAACGAGATTCGCAGCCGACTTCCCGCCCATCCGATCGAGCCCCGCAAGGGTCTGCGCGTCGAGCCCGTAGAGATCGGCCGGCGTGCGAACCAGCCCCGACTCGACGAGCTGGTCGACGACCTTCTCGCCCAGGCCGTCGATGTCCATGGCACGCCGTTGCGCGAAATGCAGCAGTGCCTGCTTGCGCTGCGCCGGGCACCATAGCCCGGCGACGCAGCGCCAGTCGGCCTCGCCTTCCTCGCGCGCCGCCGCCGATCCGCACACCGGGCAGGTGCGCGGCATCGTGAACGTGCGGCGCGGCGGCGGATCGTTTCGCCGGTCCTCGATCGCTCGAACGATCTCGGGTATCACGTCGCCGGCGCGCCGCACGACGACGGTATCGCCGATCAGCAGGTCCTTGCGGCGGATCTCGTCCTCGTTGTGCAGCGTCGCGCTGGTGACGGTGACGCCGCCGACGAAGACCGGGCGCAGCTTCGCTACCGGAGTCAGCTTGCCGGTGCGACCGACCTGCACCTCGATGTCGACGAGCTCGCCCAGCGCCTCCTCGGCAGGGAACTTGTGCGCGATCGCGAAACGCGGCGCGCGCGCGACGTAGCCGATCGCATCGTGCCAGTCGCGCCGGTCGACCTTGTAGACGACGCCGTCGATGTCGTACGGCAGTTGCGCGCGCCGCGCGAGCATCGTTCGATGGAAGTCGAGCAGCTCCTGCGCGCTCGCGGCGATCGTACGCTCGGCGCTGACCGGAAGCCCCGCGGCGGCGAGCCAGTCGAGCAAACCGGAATGCGTGTCGGGCAGCTCGACCCCGGCGACTTCGCCGACACCGTAGGCGAAGAATCGCAGCGGCCTGGCTGCCGTGACCGAGGGGTCGAGCTGGCGCAGGCTGCCCGCCGCCGCGTTTCTCGGGTTCACGAACTCGCGTTCTCCGGCGGCACGCTGGCGCTCGTTGATCCGTTCGAAGTCGCGCCGGTACAGCAGCACTTCGCCACGCACCTCGAGCGCCTCGGGTGCCGCTCCGATCAGCCGCAGCGGCACCGCGCGGATCGTTCGCACGTTCGCCGTCACGTCCTCGCCGGTGGTGCCGTCGCCGCGCGTCGCCGCGCGCACGAACGCGCCGCGCTCGTAGCGCAGGCTGATCGCGAGCCCGTCGTACTTGGGTTCGGCGCAGTAGCGCAGCGCGTTCTCGGGCAGGCCGGCCTCGCGCATGCGTTCGCGCACGCGCCGGTCGAAGGCAAGCGCCTCCTCGTCGCCGAGTGCGTTCGCGAGCGAACGCATCGGTACCGCGTGACGCACTCCGGCGAATGCGGCGCTCGGCGCCGCGCCGATGCGCTGCGTCGGCGAATCGGCGACGACGAGCGCCGGATCCGACGCCTCGAGTGCCTGGAGTTCGCGGAACAGCCGATCGTATTCGGCGTCCGGCACGCTCGGTGCATCGAGCACGTAGTACTCGTGGTCGTATCGTGCCAGCAGGCTGCGAAGATCCGCCGCCCGTTTCGCCGCTGCCTGCACCGCGCGCGACCGGTCAGCGGCCCGTACGGCGTCGCGCCCGCGGGTCGTTCAATTGAAGACCTTCAGCGCAAAAGCCGAGCCCGCGGGCAAGCCGATCGCGTCGAGCGACTCGTACCGCTGTTCGAGCTGGCGTCCGATCTGCGCAAGAGCGGCAGCGTTCAGGTCGCGTCCGCCGTCGTCGGCCAGGCGCGCGCCGAGTCGCTTCGCGCAATCGCTCGCGCATTCGATCATCTGCACCCACGGGTCGAGCGTCGGCGGCGAACGCGGCACGTCGAGCAGGAAGGTGAGCCGATTGGGCGCATCGGAGAACGACACCGAAAAGACCGCTTCGCCCTGCGAACCCGGCCGCACGTAGCGGTGGCTTCCGCGTTCGATGATCGACAGGCTCGGGGCGATCGCGGCGAGCCGCGCCGGGTCGATCGCTTCGGGTGCATCGACGTTCACGCCGATCTGCGCGTCGAGCTGCGCGCAGGTTGCGTCGAGGTCGCGTGCGCGCGCGAGCACCGTGCCCATCGCCGGAATCGCCACGCTTCCGGAGAACGCTTCGGCGATCGCCTGCACCGCGGTGACGAACTCGGAGAACTCCATCGCGTTCAGCGGGCCGTGGCGATTCGCGAGCAGGATTCCGGCGCGCAACCGTTCGTAGTGGCGACCGCCTGCCGGCGCCTGCCATTCGCCCGGCTCGGCATCGGCCGCTTCGATGGCTACCGGCTTGGAACCGGCACGCCGGAAGCGTTGCACGATCGGCACCAGCCGCTCGCCGCTGCAACCCGCCGACAGCGCGATCTCGACGATGCAGTCGCAGACCTCGGACAGGCGCTGCGACGGCGCTGTCGCCGATGCAGTGGGAGCCGCTGCGGCCGATTCCGCGGCTGCCGGAGCCGATTCCGAAGCGGGCGTTGCCTGCCGCGGCGCAGCGGAGGCGCCAGCGGAGGCCGCAGCGCCAGCGGACGCCGCAGCGCCGGTGCCGGTGCGAGCCGCTGCGGC
>CAYZYC010000003.1:7704-55929 GCA_964481165.1 uncultured Limnobacter sp.
AGGCCGCAGCGCCAGCGGACGCCGCAGCGCCGGTGCCGGTGCGAGCCGCTGCGGCGGCATCGGGCGTATCGAATCCTTCGGTCGCAGCCTGCGGCGTCGCGCCGCCGAGTCCGCCGCGCGGCAACGGGCCGGTGCCGGCCGCAGCGTCGTCGCGTGCGCGCTCCGCCGGCTCGAGCGCCGCGTCGAAGTCGACCTCCGCGTCGACATCGACGTCGGCGGGGGCACCGGTGGCGGCGTGCGCATCCGCACCGCGGCGCGATCCGTCGAGCCGGGGTTCGCCGCGATCGGCGGTTCGTCCCGCAGTCCCCGAAACCGGCGACCCGCTTCCGGGCGATCGGGTCGCCGGGTCGCGCTGCGCGGACAGCCGCTGTCGCACCGAGCGCTGCAGCGAGTCGAACCAGTGCGGCGGCGGCGCCTGTCGAAGGTTGTAGAAGAGCGCCAGCGCGATGGCGACGACGACCAGCAGGAGCAGGCTGACCGCCAGGCTGCTCATGCAGCCTCCGCATAGCTCGCGGCGACCTCGAGGTCGACGGCGACGATGCGCGAGACACCACGCTCCTGCATCGTGACACCGACGAGCTGCTGCGCCAGTTCCATCGCGATCTTGTTGTGCGTGATGAACAGGAACTGCGTCTGGTCGGACATCCGGCGAACCATCTCGCAATAGCGCTCGGTGTTCGCGTCGTCCAGCGGCGCATCGACCTCGTCGAGCAGGCAGAAAGGCGCCGGATTGAGCTGGAACAGCGCGAATACGAGCGCGATCGCGGTCAACGCCTTCTCGCCGCCCGAGAGCAGGTGGATCGAGGTGTTGCGCTTGCCCGGCGGCTGCGCCATTACCTGGATCCCGGCGTCGAGGATCTCGTCGCCGGTGAGGATCAGCCGCGCGTCGCCCCCGCCGAACAGTTCGGGGAACAGGCGGCCGAACTGCGCGTTGACGGTGTCGTAGGTCTGCTGCAGCAGTTCGCGCGTTTCACGATCGATGCGGCGAATCGCGTCCTCGAGCGTCGCGATGGCCTCGTTCAGGTCCAGCGTCTGCGCATCGAGGAAGCCCTTGCGTTCCTCGGACTGCGCAAGTTCGTCGAGCGCGGCCAGGTTCACCGGACCGAGCGCGGCGATCGCGTTCGACAGGCGCGTCACTTCGCCCTGCAGCCACGACGGTTTCGGCGCGTCGACGAAGGATGCACGCAGGTTCGCGATCGCCGGTTCGTCGACGTTCGCCTCGGCGAGCTGCCGGTCGAACTGCTCGCGGCTCAGGCGTGCAGCCTGCTCCTCGAGCTGCAGGCTGGTGACCCGCTGGCGCAGCGGCTCCTGCGCACGCTCGGCGACCAGCCGCTGCTCTTCGCGGCCGCGCAACGTGTGCGCGAGCTCGTCGAGTTTCTGCCGTGCGGCGCTCAGCGCCTGTTCGGCGTCGGTGCGCGACTCGAGCGCCTGCTGCAGCGCCTGGCGTGCCGTCGCGTCGGTGAGTTCGTCGAGCTTCGCGGTCAGCGTCGTTCGCTCTCCGGCCGCCTGCTCGGCCATCGCCAATGCCTGCTCGATCAACGCCTCGAGCCGCTCGATCGACGATTCGATCGCACGGACCGCGAACGACGCCTCCTGCGCATCGCGCTCGCCGCCGCGAAGCTCTTCGCGACGCTCCGACAGCGAACGTTCGGCCTGTTCGCGCGCCAGCTGCAGGTCCTCGGCGACCTGCTGGTGCTCGCCGAGCTGCGCGTCGAGCTGTTCGAAACGCGCCGTCTCTTCGGCGATCGTCGTCTCGAGCGCGTCGATCTGCACGGCGAGTTCGGCCAGTTCGGCATCGATCCGCTCGCGGCTCTGCGCAGTGCGATCGCGCTCCTGTTCGAGCCGCTGTGCATCGAGGCGCAGCGCCGCCATCTGCTTGAGCTGCCGGTTGTGCTCCTCGCGCAACGCCATCAGTTCGGACAGCCGCGCCGAAGCGCCCGATTCGATCTGCGCCGCGGCGCTGCGCGCGTCGTCGACGAGCGACTGCTGCGCTCGCTGGGCGCGAGCGAGATTGTCGATCTCGTGGCGGCGCGCCAGCACGCCTTCCTGCTCGGAGTCGGCCGCGTACATCGACACCGAGTGGCGTCCGACCAGATGGCCGGCGGCGACGACGAACTTTCCGCCGACCGGCAGCTGCGCACGCTGCGCCATTGCCGCCTCGAGCGAATCGGCGGCGTAGTGGCCGTCGAGCCAGTCGGCCAGCAGCGATTGCACTC
Source organism: uncultured Limnobacter sp. (assembly GCA_964481165.1). GTDB lineage: Bacteria > Pseudomonadota > Gammaproteobacteria > Burkholderiales > Burkholderiaceae_E > Zeimonas. The sequence continues at coordinate 9,921 of CAYZYC010000003.1, forward strand.
CGGCGTCGCCGGTGCGAACGAGTCCTGCGAGCGGGCGCAGGCCGGGCGCAGCGGTGTCGTGCGCTGCTTCGGGAACCGCCGCGAAGAAGCCGACCTTCGAAGGCGGTGCGTCGGCGACCAGTCCGGCGACGTTCTCGAGCCGGCCGACTTCGAGCGCATGGACGCGTTCGCGCAGCACCGACTCGATGGCGTTCTCCCATCCGTCGTCGATCTGCAGCTTCTGGTAGAGCCGGGACAACCGGTCGAGGCCGTGCCGCTCGAGCCACGGTTGCACCCGGGACTGGCTCTCGACGCGTTCCTGCAGCTGGCGCAGCGCATGCAGCCGCGCATCGATCTGCGCAAGGCGGGATTCGGCCTCGCGCAGCGCCTGCTGCGTCGGCTGGCGCTGCGCATCGAGCGTGTTCCAATGCGCCTCGACCTCGGCGAGCTTTTCCGCCGTGATGCGATCGGACTCCTCGGCCGCAGCGAGCGCCTCGGTGGCCGCCGAGAGTTCCTCGGGATCGAACGCCTGCAGCGTGTCGGACTCGGCGCGCAGGCGATCCCTGCGCCGCGACGCCTGCTCGAGGCCTTCGGCAGCCTTGCGCTCGTGCAGCGCGCAGAGCTCGATCGCCTGGCGCGTCTGCGACACGCGGGAGCGGGCCTCGTCGACGGTATCGCGGGCCTCGCGCGCGCGCGCTTCGAGTTCGGGAAGCGCATCGGCCTGCGACATCACGACCCGGGCGAGATCTTCGGCGCGAACGCGTGCTTCGGCGAGTTGCTGCTGCGCGCCCGCGCGGTCGGAGCGCGCGTGCTCCTGCTGTTCGTGCGCGCGACGCGCCTGCTGCTCGACGCTGTCGAGTCGTTCGCGCAGCTGGCCCTGCGTTTCGGACACGAGCCGGATCTCCGCCTCGATGCGCCCTACCTCGGCGTTGGCCTGGTAATAGCGTCCCTGCGCGGCGTGCACGTCGTCGCCGGCGGCGAAATGCGCGCCGCGCACGGTCTCGATCTCGGCCTCGATCGCACGCTGCTCGGCGAGCCGTGCCTCGACGGCGACGAGCGCCTCGGCCGACAACGCAGCCGTGCGCTGCTGCTCGGCCTCGGCGACGTCGCGGCGGATCAGCCACAACATGTGCTGCTTTCGCTCGCGCTCGCTCTCGAAATCGCGGTACTCGCGGGCCACCTCGGCCTGGCGCTGCAGCCGTTCGATCTGCGAGCCGAGCTCGCGGCTGATGTCTTCGACGCGCGTGAGGTTCTCGCGCGTGTCCGCGAGGCGGTTGGCGGTCTCGCGCCGGCGTTCCTTGTACTTCGAGACGCCTGCGGCTTCCTCGAGGAAGACGCGCAGCTCCTCCGGACGCGCCTCGATGATCCGCGAGATCATCCCCTGGCCGATGATCGCGTAGGCGCGCGGCCCGAGTCCGGTGCCGAGGAACATGTCGTGCACGTCACGGCGTCGCACCGACTGGTTGTTGATGAAGTAGCTCGACTGGCCGTCCCGGGTGAGCACGCGTTTCACCGAGATCTCGGCGAACTCGCTCCAGCTGCCGCCGATCCGCCCGAGCGAGTTGTCGAAGACGAGCTCGACCGAAGCGCGTGCCGCGGGCTTGCGCTCGGACGATCCGCTGAAGATGACGTCCTGCATCGACTCGCCGCGCAGCTCGGACGCCTTGGACTCGCCGAGCACCCAGCGCACGGCGTCGATGATGTTGGACTTGCCGCACCCGTTGGGGCCGACGACGCCGACGAGTTGGCCGGGAACGTCGAATGCGGTCGGCTCGACGAAGGACTTGAAGCCGGCCAGTTTGATCTGTTTCAGTCGCACCGATAGCCCTATGCAGTGATCGCCGGGCGCCGGTCGCGGACCGCGGTCCGGCCGCTCGCCGCTGGGCAAAAGCAAAAGCCGCGCTGGGCGGCTTCCGAGGCTCCGTATAATAACAGCCGCCCCCCGAGTCCCCGCCGGCGCACGCCGCGCGCGGCGCCTTCCTCACGAACATGCCGCCCAAGCAAGCGAAGCCGTCCAGGCAGCTCGAGACCTTTCCGAATCCGGCACCCGAACGCGACTACCTCGTGCACATCGAAGTGCCCGAGTTCACCTGCCTGTGCCCGATCACCGGGCAGCCGGATTTCGCGACCATCGTCATCGACTGCATCCCGGACCGGCGCAACGTCGAGTTGAAGGCGCTCAAGCTGTACATGTGGAGCTATCGCGACGAAGGCGTGTTTCACGAGGCGGTCACCAACCGGATCCTCGACGATCTCGTCGCCGCACTCGCTCCGCGATACCTGCGGCTGACCGCGCGCTGGTACGTGCGCGGCGGGATCTTCACGACCGTACAGGCCGAGCATCGCAAGAAAGGCTGGAAACCGGCGCCGCGTGTCGATCTCGGCATCTTCCCTCCCGGTTCGAGCACCACCGAATGATACCCGCCGAATCTCCTCATTTTCAAGAAGTTAGGTTGGTTTCTTGAACCGGAATCTGGATAAGCTCCAGCCCTACCCGTTCGCGCGGCTGCGCAGCCTTCTCGAAGGTGTCGCCGCTGCGCCCGGATATGCGCCGCTGAACCTGTCGATCGGCGAGCCGAAGCATCCGACGCCGGCGCCGATCCGCGACGCGCTGGTCGCGCACCTGGACGGCCTGTCGAACTACCCGCCGACGATCGGCTCGCCGGCGCTTCGCAGCGCGATCGCCGACTGGCTGGTGCGCCGATACGGGCTGCGCACGATCGATGCAGGCACCGAGGTGCTCCCGGTCAACGGTTCCCGCGAAGCGCTGTTCGCCTTCGCGCAGGCGGTCGTCGACCCGTCGCAGGGAGGCTGGGTCGTCTGTCCGAATCCGTTCTACCAGATCTACGAAGGCGCCGCGCTGCTGGCCGGCGCACAGCCCTGGTACGTCGACCAGTGGGCCGCGAACGGCTTTCGCTGCGACTGGAGTTCGGTGCCCGAAGCGGTGTGGGGACGCACCCGGCTCGTCTACGCGTGCTCGCCGTCGAACCCGACCGGCGCCGTGCTGGGGCTCGACGATTGGCGCACGTTGTTCGATCTGGCCGACCGGCACGGCTTCGCGATCGCTTCCGACGAATGCTATTCGGAGATCCACTTCGACGAAACGAACCCGCCGCTCGGGGCGCTGCAGGCAGCGCAGGCGCTCGGGCGCACCGACTGGCGACGCCTGGTCGTGTTCTCCAGCCTGTCGAAACGCTCGAATGCGCCGGGCCTGCGCTCGGGTTTCGTCGCGGGCGACGCGTCGATCCTCGAGCGCTTCCTGCTGTACCGCACGTATCACGGAAGCGCGATGAGCCCGCCGGTCCAGGCGGCGTCGATCGCCGCGTGGAACGACGAGGCGCACGTGATCGAGAACCGCCGGCTGTACCGCGAGAAATTCGACGCAGTGACGCCGATCGTCGCGCGCGTGCTCGACACCGCGATGCCGCAGGCGGGGTTCTACCTGTGGGCAGCGGTTCCCGGCGGAGACGACACCGCCTTCTGTCGGGCGCTGTACGGCCAATATAATGTCCTCGTGCTGCCGGGCAGCTTCCTTGCCCGCGAGCGCGACGGACACAATCCGGGGCGCGGTTTCGTTCGCATCGCGCTGGTCGAATCCCCCGCCAGCTGTCTCGAAGCCGCGAGGCGCATCGAGCAGTTCGCAGCAACCCGAACCGACGAACCGACGTAGCGGAGCGCAACCGAGCATGACGCAACTGCAGCAGACGATCGACGAAGCCTGGGAGCGCCGTTCGACGCTTTCGCCGACCGAGGCGCCCGCGGCGCTGCGCGAAGCCGTCGACGCGGTGCTCTCGCAACTGAACGACGGCCGCCTGCGCGTCGCCGAGAAGCGCGACGGCCAGTGGATCGTCCATCAGTGGATCAAGAAGGCGGTACTGCTTTCGTTCCGGCTCGAGGACAACGCGCCGATGCAGGCGGGTTCGCTGCAGTTCTTCGACAAGGTGCGCACGAAGTTCGAGGGCTGGAGCGCGGCCGACTTCGCGGCCGGCGGATTCCGCGTCGTACCGCCAGCCGTCGCGCGGCGCGGCGCCTTCGTCGGCAGGAACGTGGTGTTGATGCCCTCCTACGTGAACATCGGCGCGTACGTGGACGAAGGAACGATGGTCGACACCTGGGCGACGGTGGGCTCGTGCGCGCAGATCGGGCGCAACGTGCACCTGTCGGGCGGAGTCGGCATCGGCGGCGTGCTCGAACCGCTGCAGGCCAATCCGACCATCGTCGAGGACAACTGCTTCATCGGGGCGCGCTCCGAAGTCGTCGAAGGCGTGATCGTCGAGGAGAACTCGGTGATCTCGATGGGCGTGTTCCTCGGCCAGAGCACGAAGATCTACGACCGGACCACGGGCGAGATCCACTACGGACGCGTTCCGGCCGGATCGGTCGTCGTTCCGGGCTCGTTGCCTTCGGACGACGGCAGGTTCAGCCTGTACTGTGCGGTCATCGTCAAGCGGGTCGATGCGCAGACGAGGGCGAAGACCGCGATCAACGATTTGCTGCGCGGGGACTGAAACGGCGAAGGCGGCAGCCTGCAGCCGTGCGAAGGAGAAGAACGGCATGATGGAACGGTTGCTTCGCCTGATGGCCGAGAAGAAGGCTTCGGACCTGTTTTTGTCGCCCGGCTCTCCCGCCCAGCTGAAGATCGACGGAACGATGATCGCGGTCAACCAGCAACGGCTCGAACCGGAGAACGTCGAGGCGCTGCTGCACGAGCTGGTTCCCGATCGCCACTGGAAAGTCTTCGAACGCGACAACGAACTGAACCTGGGCCACGGCGTGCGCGGCGTCGGCAGTTTCCGCATCAACGTCTTTCGCCAGCGCGGTTCGTGCGCGGGGGTGATCCGCTTCATACCGAGCAGCATCCCGTCGTTGCCCGAGCTGCACCTGCCCGCGGTGCTCGGCGAACTGATCCTCGAGAAGCGCGGCCTGTTGCTGGTCGTGGGCGCCACAGGATCGGGGAAGTCGACGACGATGGCGGCGATGCTCGATCACCGCAACGAGAACAAGGCCGGGCACATCCTGACGCTCGAGGATCCGATCGAGTTCACGTTCCGCAACAAGCGATCGATCGTCAACCAGCGCCAGATCGGCACCGACACCGAGTCGCTCGAGATCGCGCTGAAGAATGCGATGCGCCAGGCGCCCGATTGCATCCTGATCGGCGAGATCCGCGATACGGCGACGATGTCGTCGGCGCTGGCCTACGCGCAATCGGGCCACCTCGTGCTCGCGACGCTGCACGCGAACAACACGTATCACGCGCTGAACCGGATCGTGAGTTTCTATCCGCCGCAGAATCGCAGCGTCCTTCTCTCGGACCTCGCTTCGACGCTGAAGGCGGTGATCTCGCAACGGCTCGTTCGTTCGGGAGCCGACGGCAGGATCCCTGCTGTCGAGGTTTTGCTCAACACGCGCCACATCGCCGAGATGATCGAGCAAGGGCGGATCACCGAGATCAAGGACGCGATGGAGCAGAGCCTCGCGCCCGGATCGCGCACGTTCGAGCAGTCGCTCGCCGAACTGGTGCGCAGCGGCAGCATCGCGCGCGAAGACGCGCTCGCCAACGCCGATTCCGCGACCAACCTTCTGTGGATGCTCGAGAACGAGGCGTCGCGCGACGCGGCGCCGAAACCGCTGCCGCAGGCCGCGGGACCGCTGGTCTCGCCGGCGATGGCCTCGGCGGCCCTCGACAAGCCGGCCCCGGCCGACGGCCAGTCGCAGAAACCGGCCGACGGCTCGTCGTCGTTCTCCGAGTTCCTGCTCAACGTCTGACGATGGCCGAGGTCGTCGTCTACGGCATCGAGACCTGCGACCAGGTGCGAAAGGCGCGCGCCTGGCTGCGCGCGCACCATGTCGCGCACCGGTTCCACGACCTGCGACGCGACGGCCTCGATGCACAACGGCTGTCGGCGTGGCTCGGCCGCGTGCCGTGGGATTCGCTGCTCAATCGCCGCGGACTCGCCTGGCGCAGGCTCGACGCGCAGCGTCGCGCGGGCGTTACCGACCAGGCGAGCGCCGCCGAACTGATGCTCGCCGATCCGCTGCTCGTCAAGCGTCCGGTGCTGCAGGCGCACGATCGGATCGTCGTCGGTTTCTCCGAGGAGTTGTATGCCGGCGTCTTCGGACCGGAAGACGACGGCGGCACGCGCGGGCCGGCTGCAGGCCGATGAGCGATCGATGAGCGAGGCCGTCCGGCACCTGCTCGAGGCGCTGGTGCGCAAACCGTCGGTCACGCCGAACGATCGCGGTTGCCAGCAGCTGCTGATCGAGCGCCTGGCACCGCTCGGCTTCCGATGCGAGACGATCGAGGCCGGCGCAGTCACCAACCTGTGGGCGCTGCGCGATTCCGCACGCCCCGGTCCCACGCTCGTTTTCGCCGGTCATACCGACGTCGTGCCGCCCGGGCCGCCGGAGCGCTGGCGCAGCGATCCCTTCGTCCCGACCGAGCGCGAGGGGCGACTGTACGGACGCGGGACCGCCGACATGAAGACGTCGATCGCCTCGTTCGTCGTGGCGATCGAGGAAACGCTCGCGGCGGGCGCCGCAGGCGCGGGCCGCATCGCGCTGCTGATCACCTCCGACGAGGAAGGCGCGGCGACCGACGGCACGGTCCGCGTCGTCGAACGGCTCGCCGAACGCCGCGAACGGCTCGACTACTGCATCGTCGGCGAGCCGACCTCGGTGCAGCGGCTCGGCGACATGGCGAAGAACGGTCGCCGCGGATCGCTGTCGGCGCGCCTGGTCGTGCACGGCGTGCAGGGCCACGTCGCCTACCCGCACCTCGCGCGCAATCCGGTGCACCTGTTCGCTCCGGCACTGGCGGCGCTGGTCGCCACGCGATGGGACGACGGCACCGAACATTTTCCGCCGACGACCTGCCAGGTCTCGAACCTGCACGCCGGCACCGGCGCGGGCAACGTGATCCCCGGGCAGGCGATCGTCGACTTCAACTTCCGCTTCTCCACGGCGAGCACCGTCGAATCGCTGCAGGAGCGGGTCACCGCGCTGCTGGGCGCACACGGCCTCGACTACGAGATCGAGTGGTCGCTGTCGGGGCTGCCGTTCATCACGCCGCCGGGCCGGCTCTCGGACGCGTTGCGCGACGCGATCCGCGAGGAAACCGGGGTCTGCGTCGAACTGTCGACCACCGGCGGCACATCGGATGGTCGCTTCATCGCACGGATCTGCCCCGAGGTGATCGAGTTCGGGCCTCCGAACGCGAGCATCCACCAGGTCGACGAACACGTCGAACTCGCGTGTCTCGAACCGCTGAAGAACATCTACCGCCGCGTCGTCGCCGCGCTGCTCGCGGCCTGAGCCGATGAGCGCCGAACGCCATTGCGCCGACGCGGCGGCGGCGCTGCAGGAACTGCGAACGCTGCGCGATCTGGTGCGCTGGGCGGTCTCGCGTTTCGAGTCGGCGGGCCTGGCCTACGGCCACGGCACCGACAACGGCTGGGACGAGGCCGTCGCGCTGGCGCTGTGGTCGTTGCACCTTCCACCCGACCGGCTCGACCCCTATCTCGATGCCGCGCTGTGCAGCGACGAGCGGCGCGCGCTGATCGCACTGCTCGAGCGCCGCGTGGCCTCGCGCAGGCCGGCCGCGTACCTGACCGGCGAAGCCTGGCTCGGCGGACTCGCATTCCGCTGCGACGAACGCGCGCTCGTTCCGCGATCGCCGATCGCCGAGGCCTTCGACGACGCATTGCCGCGATGGCTCGAACACCGGCCGCCGCCGTCGCCGGACTGGCCGTCGACGATCCTCGACCTGTGCACCGGCGGCGGCAGCCTCGCGATTCTCGCGGCCGACCGCTTCCCCGGCGCGCACGTCATCGGCGCCGACATCTCGCTCGAAGCGCTCGCGCTCGCCGAAGAGAACCGCGCCCTGCACGCCGCGGGCGAACGCGTCGAGTTCGTGCCGTCGGATCTCTTCGACGGCCTCGGGTCGCGCCGCTTCGACCTGCTCGTCTGCAACCCGCCGTACGTCAACGACGCGTCGATGCAGCGCCTTCCGCCCGAGTACCGTGCCGAGCCGAAGCTCGCGCTCGCCGGGGGCGGCGACGGAATGGACTTCGTGCGACGCCTGCTGGCGAGCGCCGCCGCGCACCTGCACCCCGACGGACTGCTGCTCGTCGAGATCGGCCACGAGGCCGGGCATTTCGAGGCAGCGTTCCCGCAACTCGAGTTCCACTACCTGCCGGTTTCCGCAGGCGAACGCCTGCTCGTGCTGGTCGAAGCCGAAGAGCTCGCGCGCCAAGCGCGCCGCCGCCCGTGATCCGGCTGAAGGGACTGACGCTGTCGCGCGGCGGCCGCGTGCTGCTCGAGCGCGTCGATGCGACGATCGGGCCGGGCGAACGCGTCGCGTTGATCGGGCGCAACGGAACCGGCAAGACGACGCTGCTCGCCGCACTGGCCGGCGAAGTTTCGCCCGACGCCGGAGAAATCGAACAGCCGTGGCGCGCGGTGGTCCGCCTCGAGCAGGGACTGCCGTCGAGTGCGTTGCCCGCGTGGCGCTTCATCGTCGACTGCGACGCGCAACTGGCGAGCGCGCGCGACGAACTCGCGCGTGCCGAGCGCGACGGCGACGGCATCGCGATCGCGCTCGCGCACGAACGATGGAACGACGCGGGAGGCCCGGGTGCGCAGGCGCGCGCACGCGCGCTGCTGTCGGGGCTCGGCTTCGACGAACGACAGGCCGCGCAACCCGTCGACGAGCTGTCGGGCGGATGGCGGATGCGGCTGAACCTCGCCCGCGCGCTGTTCGCTCCCGGCGAACTGCTGCTGCTCGACGAGCCGACGAACCATCTCGACCTCGACGCGATCCTGTGGCTCGAGCGCTGGCTGCTGCGCTATCCCGGCACCTCGGTCATCGTCTCGCACGATCGCGACTTCCTCGATCGTGTCGCCACGGCGAGCCTGCATCTGGACGAAGGCGGGCTGGTGCGCTATGCGGGCGGCTACAGCGCCTTCGAGCGGCTGCGAGCGCAACGCCAGATGCAGGCCGAACGGCAACGCGCTGCCTGGCAGGCGCGCACCGCGCACCTGAACGCGTTCATCGAACGATTCCGCGCGAAAGCGACCAAGGCGCGCCAGGTGCAGAGCCGCATCAAGGCGCTCGAGCGCATGGCCGAGGTCGCGCCGGTGCGCGCGTTGCGCGGGATCGACTTCGTGCTGCACGAGGTGGGCGATTCGCCCGATCCGCTGATGCAGTGCGAGCGCCTCGATGCGGGGTACGGCGAACATGTGGTGCTGCGCGACGTCTCGCTGACCGTGCGCCGCGGAGCGCGCATCGGCGTGCTCGGGCGCAACGGCGCGGGCAAGAGCACGCTGATCCGCACGCTCGTCGGCGAACTGCCGGCGCTCGCAGGAGAACTGCGCGTCGCGCGCACCGTGCGCATCGGCTACTTCGCGCAGCAGGGCATCGATCGATTGCGCAGCGACGAATCGGCGCTGCGACAGTTGCAGCGCAAGGCGCCCGCGGAGCGCGAACAGGTGCTGCGCGACTATCTCGGCCGATTCGGATTCTCCGGCGCCGACGCGACGCGCGCGGTCGGGCCGATGTCCGGCGGCGAGAAGGCGCGCCTGTCGCTGGCGCTGATGCTGCACGATCGCCCCCACCTGCTCGTGCTCGACGAACCGACCAACCACCTCGATGCGCAGGCGCGCGACGCACTGGCCGACGCACTGTCCGATTTCGACGGTGCGCTGCTGATCGTGTCGCACGACCGCTACCTGCTGCGTTCGACGGTCGATACGCTGATGCTCGTCGCCGACGGGCGGGTCGCCGAGTTCGACGGCGACCTCGACGACTACGCGAACTGGCTGCTGCAGCGTGCGGGGTCCGGTACGACCCCGGCCACCGGGAATGCGGCAACCTCGCCTGCCGTCGCCTCGAAGGCCTCCGACGCCGCCGACGCGTCCACCGCCCCGGCTTCCCGCCGCGACGATCGACGTGCTGCCGCACAGCGCCGCGCGCAACTGTCGCAGCGGCTGCAGCCCTTCGACGCCGAGATCGCCCGCATCGAGAAGCGCCTCGCCGACGTTTCCGGCGAGCTGACGCGCCTCGAAGCACGGCAGGCGGATCCGCAGTTCTATCGCGCCGATCCGGGATCGGCGGCGGCGCTCGCCCGCGAGGCTGCGGCGTTGCGCGGCGAGAAGGAGGAACTCGAGGAGCGCTGGCTCGATCGCAGCACGGCGCGCGACGAGGCGCGCGACGCATTCGAGCGCGCGCAACGCTGAAACGGCGGGCGCCCGGGGGCGTCGCAGTGCCCGACGTCGCAATCGCGGTTCGCTTCGGGCCGATCCATTAGAATCCCGGCCATGGATACCAGCACCTCGAAACCCGCCCCGTTCCAGCGCATCGGCGTCGTCGGAAGCGGCGCGATGGGCCGCGGCATTGCGCAACTGTTCGCCCAGTGCGGCATCGCAGTGCGGCTGTACGACAGCAACCCCGCGGCCGTCGAATCCGCGATCGCCGCGCTGGCCGACACGTTCGCGCGCCTCGTCGAGAAAGGCCGGCTCGCATCCGACGCCGCCGAGCGCGCGCGCGACTGCCTGCAGGCGGTCGGCGCGCTCGAGGACCTGGCCGGCTGCGACCTGGTCGTCGAGGCCATCGTCGAGCGCCTCGACGTCAAGCGCGAACTGTTCACGGCGCTCGAGCCGATCGTCGGCGACGACGCGGTCCTCGCGAGCAACACGTCTTCGCTGTCCGTCACCGCGATCGCCGCCGCGTGCAAGCTTCCCGAGCGCGTCGCCGGGTATCACTTCTTCAATCCCGTTCCGCTGATGAAGGTGGTCGAGGTCGTGCGCGGGATGCGCACCGGCGAAGACGTCGTCGAGCGGCTGGTCGCGCTGACGCGCACGACGGGGCATCGCCCCGTGGTCGCGCAGGACACGCCGGGATTCATCGTCAACCACGCCGGGCGCGGCTACGGCACCGAGGCGCTGAAGGCGCTCGGCGAAGGAGTCGCCGATGTCGCGTCGATCGACCGGATCCTGCGCGAACAGGTTTCGTTCGACGGCAACGGCTTCAAGCTCGGCCCTCTCGAACTCTTCGACCTCACCGGAATCGACGTCTCGCAACCGGTGATGGAATCCATATATCGCCAGTTTTATGAGGAATCGCGATTCCGTCCGTCGGTGATCGGTGCGCAACGCCTGGCCGCGGGACTGTACGGACGCAAGAACGGCGAAGGCTTCTACCGCTACGAGGCCGGCAGGCAGCAGGCGCCTGCCGAGCCGGCTGCGCCGGCCGTCGGCGTGTTTCCCCCGCTGTGGATCGCGCCCGGGCCGCGCGCTGCGCTGGTTGCCGAAGCCGCGCGCGCGCTCGGCGGCGTCGTCCAGGACACGCCAACGCCCGGCGCGCACGCGCTGATCCTCGTCGCGCCGCTCGGGCACGACGCGACTGCGGCGTCCGCCGGCCTTCCCGCCGAACGCGTCGTCGCGATCGACACGCTGTTCCCGATCGCGCCGGGCGCGTGCCGGCGTCGCGTGCTGATGTGCACGCCGGCCACGCTGGCCGAGTACCGCGACGCCGCGCATGCGCTGTTCGCCTCCGACGGGGTCGCGGTGACGATGCTGCGCGACAGTCCGGGTTTCGTCGCACAACGCGTGCTCGCGATGATCGTCTCGGTCGGAACCGAGATCGCGCAACAGCGGATCGCATCGCCGGCCGACATCGACACGGCAGTGCGCATCGGACTCGGCTATCCCGCCGGCCCGCTGTCGATGGGCGACGCGCTGGGCGCCCGGACCGTGCTCGAGATTCTCGGGAACCTGCACACGCTCACCGGAGATCCGCGCTACCGGCCCGGTCCGTGGCTGCGCCGCCGCGCGCAGCTCGGGCTGTCGCTGCTGCACGAGGACTGACGATGGCGCAGCTGCTCGTCGAGCGCCACGGCGCGGTACGGTTGCTGCGCATCTCGAACCCGGGGGCGCGCAATGCGCTGCATCCGGACATCTACCGCGCCGGAGTCGAGGCCTTCGCCTCGGCCGGGACCGACGCGTCGGTGCGCGCCGTCGTGCTCGCCGGCGACGGCGAGCATTTCTGCGCCGGCGGAAACCTGAATCGGCTGCGCGAGAACCGTTCGCAGGAACCATCGGTGCAGGCCGCTTCGATCGACCTGCTGCATGCCTGGGTGCTGGCGATCCGCGATTGCCCGAAGCCGGTGATCGCCGCGGTCGAAGGCGCGGCCGCCGGCGCCGGTTTCTCGCTGGTTCTCGCCTGCGACCTCATCGTCGCCGCCGACGATGCGCGCTTCGCGATGTCGTACGTGCGCATCGGCCTGACGCCCGACGGCGGCTCGAGCCACTTTCTCGCTACCCGGCTGCCGTATACGGTGGCCTACGAGCTGCTCGCCTGCGGGCAGCCGGTCGGCGCCGCACGCCTGCACGCGCTGGGACTGGTCAACGAGATCGTCGCTGCGGGCAGCGCGCTCGATGCGGCGCTCGTGCGCGCGACGCAGCTTGCCGACGGCCCCGCGTTCGCGCTGGGGCGCATCAAGTCGTTGCTGGCCGCCGGCGAGCGCGACGCGCTCGCGCGCCAGCAGGTGCGCGAGCGCGACAACTTCGTCGCTGCGCTGTTCCACGACGACGCGCGCGAAGGCATCGACGCGTTCCTCGCCAAGCGTCCGCCGCGCTTCGAGCGCGAGGCGGGCACCGAATGAGCGGCACCGAACGAGGGGCACCGAATGAGGCGCACCCGATGAAGGGCACGCGGTGAGCAGCGAACCGGGCTCCGTGCACACCGGGACGATCGCCGTGCCGGAACGGCACCGGATCGACGTCGAAGCGCTCGCGCAGTGGATGCGCAGGCACGTCGACGGTTTCTCCGGACCCCTGTCGGTCGAGCTGTTCGCCGGCGGGCAGTCGAATCCGACGTACCGGCTCGCCACCCCCGGCGGCAACTACGTGATGCGCGCCAAGCCCGGTCCGATGGCGCGGCTGCTGCCGTCCGCGCACGCGATCGAGCGCGAATTCCGCGTGCTCGACGCGCTTGCGGCAACCGACATCCCGGTGCCCCGCGTATACGCGTTGTGCGAGGACGAATCGGTCGTCGGGCGCGCGTTCTACGTGATGGAGCACGTCGAGGGCCGCGTGCTGTGGGACCAGTCGCTGCCCCAGTCGTCGATTGCCGAACGCGGCGCGATCTACGACGAGATGAATCGCGTGATCGCGGCGCTGCACGGCGTCGACCCCGTCGCGATCGGGCTCGAAGGCTACGGCAGGCCGGGCAATTATTTCGCGCGACAGATCGCGCGCTGGAGCAGCCAGTACCAGGCCTCGCAGACCGAGACGATCGAAGCGATGGATCGGCTGATCGAATGGCTTCCGGCGCACGTGCCCGTCGGCGACGAGACCACGATCGTGCATGGCGACTTCCGGCTCGACAACCTGGTCTTCGACGAAACCGGGCCGCGCATCCGGGCGATCCTCGACTGGGAACTGTCGACGCTCGGCCATCCGCTCGCCGATTTCTCGTACCACTGCCTGGGCTGGCACATCGAGCCGGGGCAATTCCGCGGAATCGCCGGACTCGACCACGCCGCGCTCGGCATCCCCGACGAGCGCGACTACGTCGCGACCTATTGCGCCCGCACCGGCCGCGACGTCGACGCCACGCTCGCGCACTGGGACTTCTACCTCGCCTACAACCTGTTCCGCCTTGCGGCGATCCTGCAGGGAATCCGCAAGCGTGCGCTCGACGGCACCGCCTCGAGTGCGCAGGCGCTCGAAGCGGGCCAGCGTGCGCGGCCGCTGGGCGAACTCGGCTGGCGCCTTGCCCAGCGGGTACGAAAAAAGGAGCGCCGATGATCGACGTCTACACCTGGCCCACGCCGAACGGCCACAAGCTGCACATCATGCTCGAGGAATGCGGCCTGCCCTACGCAGTGCACGCGATCGACATCGGCGCCGGCGACCAGTTCTCGCCCGGATTCCTCGAGATCAGTCCGAACAACAAGATCCCCGCGATCGTCGATGCGGACGGACCCGGCGGAGAGCCGATCACGCTGTTCGAGTCCGGAGCGATCCTGGTCTACCTGGCGACGAAGACCGGCAGGTTCCTGCCGGGCGGCACGCGCGCGCGATACGACGTGCTGCAGTGGCTGATGTTCCAGATGGCGCACATCGGCCCGATGCTCGGGCAGGCGCATCATTTCCGGAAGTACGCGAAGCAGCGGGTCGACTACGCGATCGAACGGTACAGCCGCGAGGCCGTGCGCCTGTACGGCGTGCTCGATCGCCAGCTCGACAAGGGCGGAGGCTGGATCGCCGCCGGCGAATACTCGATCGCCGACATCGCGACCTGGCCGTGGATCCGTTCGCACGGCAACCAGGGGATCGCGCTCGAGGATTTTCCCAACGTGAAACGCTGGTTCGATACCATCGGCGCGCGCATGCCGGTGCAGCGCGCGATCACCGTGCTCGCCGATCGGCGCAAGCCTTCCCTGAGCGACAGGGAACACGAAACGCTGTTCGGCCACGGGCAGGCGCGGGCCGGTTGAGCGCCCGCACTCGGGCACTGCCACCGGGCGCTCGCGGATGCGACTACTGCAGCGGTTCCTCGATCGAGTCGGGCATCGGAAAGCTGAACACGTCGATGCCTTCTTCCTCGAGTTCGGCACGCTCGTCGGCGGTCGTGGTGCCGCGGATTCCGCGTTCGGGCGCCTCGTCGTAGTGGATGCGGCGCGCCTCGTCGGCAAAGCGCTCGCCGACGTCCTCGGTATTGCGGATCAGGTGCCGGGCCGCCTTCAGCCACATCGCCTGCAGTTGCGTGGTCGTCGGCATCGCGGTCGGCTGCGCGCCTTCGCGCGCGCCGCCGTCGGGCGTGCCGGAACGCGCATCCCCGGCGGCCGAGAGGTTCAGGCGCGGCGCGCTCGGCGTCCGGCGGATGTCGGTCGCTTCGCACACGGGACAACGGATCAGCGCGCCTTCGAGCTGCGTGTCGTAGTCGTCGGCCGACCGGAACCAGCCTTCGAAGCGATGCCCTTTTCCGCAGGCGAGATCGAATACTTTCATGGGTTCATTTCCAGCATCGATTGTACGGCTTTCCGGCGCGCGCCGACGCCACGCCCCCGATGAAGGAACCGCAGGTCCTTCCGGTCGACGAGGCGATCGCGCAGCTCGATCGCTTCGATGCCATCGTCGACGCGCGCAGCCCCGCAGAGTTCGCGCTCGATCGCCTGCCCGGCGCGATCAACGCCCCGGTGCTCGACGATGCGCAACGCGCGCTCGTGGGAACGGTCTACGTGCAACAGTCGGCATTTCTCGCCCGGCGCATGGGCGCGGCCATCGTTTCGCGCAACATCGCCACGCTCCTCGAGCACGACTTCGCCGATCGCCCGCCCGGCTGGCGCCCGCTGGTCTACTGCTGGCGCGGAGGCAACCGCTCGTCCGCGCTGGCCACGGTGCTCGGGCGCGTGGGATGGCGGACCTCGATTCTCGAAGGCGGGTATCGCGCGTTTCGCGCTCGCGTGCGCGCGGACCTCGAACGCCTGCCCCGCACGCTGCGCTGGCGCGTGCTCGCCGGCCGCACCGGCAGCGGCAAGAGCGAGTTGCTGCGGCAACTCGCTGCGCGAGGCGAGCAGGTTCTCGATCTCGAGGAAATCGCCCGGCATCGCGGATCGGTGCTCGGCGGGCTTCCGGATTCGCCGCAGCCTTCGCAGAAGGCGTTCGAGACCGCGATATGGGATGTGCTGCGCCGCTTCGACGCCGAGCGCACGGTGTTCGTCGAATCGGAGAGCCGGCGCGTCGGTCGGTGCCACGTTCCCGACACGCTGATCGACTCGATGCGCAATGCGGATTGCATCCGGATCGACGCGTCGACCGCGGTTCGCGCGTCGTTGCTGCTGCACGAATACCGGCATTTCACGGCCGATACCGCGCTGCTCTTCGAACGACTCGACCGGCTCGTCGTGCTGCACGGGCGGGAACGCATCGAAGGCTGGAAGAAACTCGCGTCGGCCGGGTGCTGGCAGGAGTTCGTCGAGTCGCTGCTGTCGCTGCACTACGACCCGGCCTACGAGCGTTCGATCGGGCGCAACTACCTGCGCGTCGACGATGCGAAGAGCGTGCGCCTCGAATCGGCCGATGGCGCCGCGTTCGGGCATGCGGCGCGGGCCATCGCCGAGGCCGCGCTCAGCGATCTTCCGACTGCGCGAGCCTTGCGGGATACGTGACGACGTCGGAGCGCTGGCGCACCGACGCGAGGTAGTCGACCAGCACCTGCTGCGCGTACGCCTGCGACAGCTGCTGGCGGTACGTGTCGCGCCGCTCGGCCGTGACCTTCTCGTCGGGCAGCGTGACCCGCGTGATCTGGTAGATCGCGAATCCCTTCTCGCCGAGGTCGGCGCCGACGTACGCCGGCAACGGATCGGACGGCGCGCGGAACACCGCCTCGACCGCCGCAGGAGGGAACCCTTCGGTCGGCGTGCGCCCGACCGTGCGCGCCGCGCCGAATCCGTCCGGCGCTTCGCCGGCCCGCAGCGCGGCGAGTTTCTTCTCGCCCGCCTCGGCTGCGAGGCGCCGGGATTCCTCGCCGATCAGGCGGGCACGCACTTCGTCCTTCACCGATTCGAAGGGCTTTCGCTGCAACGGACGATGCTCGACGATGCGCGCCGACACGAGCGTGTTGTTGCCGACGTCGACGGCTTCGGTGTTGCGCTTGCTCTCGATCGAATCGGAGCTGAACAACGCGGCCAGCAGCCGGCGGTGATTCAGCGGACTTTCGCGCGGCAGCTGCGGCGCGCCGCCGCGCAGCACGCTGTCGGCGGTCTGCACCTCGAGCCCGAAACGCTTTGCGGCCGGCTCGAGCGAGTCGGGCTGCTCGTAGACGAGGTTGCTGAAGGTCTCGGCGGCCTCGGCGAATCGGCTGCTCAACTGCTGCGCGCGGATCTCGCTCTCGATCTCGGGGCGCGCGGACTCGAAGCTGCGCTGGGTTCCCGGACGCACGTCGGTGATCCGGATGACGTGGAAACCGAATTCGGTCTCGACGACGCCGCTCGTTTCGTTCTCGCCGAGCGCGAACGCCGCGTCGGCGAACGGCTTGACCATCATGTCGGCCGAAAAGAAGCCGAGGTCGCCACCCGAAGCGGCCGATCCCGGATCCTGCGACTCCTCGCGCGCAAGCGCCGCAAAATCGGCGCCCTCCTTCAGCTTCGCGACGATCGCCTCGGCCTTGCTGCGCGCGGCCTCGCGCTGCGCCTCGTCGGCGCCTTCGTCGACACGCACCAGGATGTGGCTCGCGCGTCGCTGTTCGGCGGTCGTGAAGCGGGCCTTGTTCTGCTCGTAGTACGCGCGCGCATCTTCGGCCTTGACCTCGATCTGCCCCGCGACGGCGTCGGCCGACAGCACGAGATACTGCACGCGCGCGTTTTCGGGCTCCTCGAACTGCGCCGCGTTGCGCTCGTAGTACGCGGCGAGCTGCTCGTCGGTGGGAGAGATCGCGTCGACGAAATCGGCAGGCCGGACGATCGTCTCGCGGACTTCGCGCGTCTGCTCGCCGATCGCGAGGAGCCGGTCGACGAGCGATGCCGGCACGAAGGTCGTCTGCGCAATCGCTTCGGGCAGCGCCTGCAGCGCGATGTCGCGCCGCACCTCGGACTCGAACATCGCTTCGTTCTTGCCCTGTGCGCGCAGCAACTGCCGATACCGGTCGAGGTCGAAGGCGCCGTCGGCGTCGGTCAGGCCCGGAATTCCCCGGATCGTCTCGCGAAGCTTCTCGTCGGGAACCGCGATGCGATGCGAGATCGCCTGGGCGAGCAACGCGCGCTGCGTGATCAGCCCGTCGAGGATCTGGTTGCGTACCTCGGGCGTGTCGAGCAGTTCGGCGTCGAAGCGATCGCCGAGTTGCTGTCGCAGCTGCTCGTGCTGCTGGCGCTGCGCCGCTTCGAAGTCCTGCCGGGTGATCTTCGAGTCGCCGACCTTCGCAACCGCTCCGTCGTCGGAGAACATCTGGTCGTAACCCTGGATCCCGAAGAACGCGAACGCCGGAAAGACGAGCAACAGCAACAGAGCCATCATCAGCTTCTGGTGGTTGCGGATCCACTCGAACATGCAGCACACCTGTGCGAAAAAAAAAGGCGAACGGATCGTTCGCCCTTGCGGTCAGGACGGGCGCACGTGCGTTCGCCCTGGGTGTTGGCGGAGTGGACGGGACTCGAACCCGCGACCCCCGGCGTGACAGGCCGGTATTCTAACCAACTGAACTACCACTCCATCGCTTCTCTACCGCCAGCGCGGCGTGGGCATCCGGAGCGAGTGGTGGGTGCTGAGAGGTTCGAACTCCCGACCTACGCCTTGTAAGGGCGCCGCTCTACCAGCTGAGCTAAGCACCCTCGCGGGACACCGCGGCATCGTTGCCCGCGACGTCCGGCCCTGCCCGTTCCGTACGCTCTGACGCGCTGCGAAACGCCGGAT
Source organism: uncultured Limnobacter sp. (assembly GCA_964481165.1). GTDB lineage: Bacteria > Pseudomonadota > Gammaproteobacteria > Burkholderiales > Burkholderiaceae_E > Zeimonas. The sequence continues at coordinate 28,314 of CAYZYC010000003.1, forward strand.
TATACCCGGAAAAATTCAGTTGATCGCGTCCTTCAACGCCTTGCCGGGCCGGAACTTCGGCACCTTGGCGGCGCGGATCCGGATGGTTTCGCCGGTGCGCGGGTTGCGGCCGCTGCGCGCCACGCGCTTGCCCACGGCGAAGGTACCGAAACCGACCAGCGTCACCGTTCCGCCCTTCTTCAAGGTGGTGCGGACCGCTCCCACGAGCGCATCGAGCGCGCGCCCGGCCGCAGCCTTGGAGATGTCCGCCTGCCGAGCGATGTGGTCGATCATTTCGGTCTTGTTCACTGAGTCCCCCTCGGGTCGTCGATTCTTGTAGGGTCGCACATCCCGCAAGTACACCGTGATCGAGCGGCAGAGTCGCCATGGTGCGGCACGCAGTGCGCCGTGCGGTGAGGCGAAAACGGGAGCCGTATTAAATCGCCGCGTACTGCCAGTGTCAAGCCGACGGATCTGCGTGCCGGCGCGCGTTCGCGCGAGTTCGTGCGTTGTCGCGAGCCGTCGCGGCGCCATGCCGCGACGGCATCGCGATCAGTGCGTGACGAGATCGCCGCCGGTGCTCGGCGCCTCGGTGCCGACCGTTCCGTCGGGTCGCGCCGATTCCTCTTCGGGCGTCGCCGTGGGCTCGCGCTCGAGCGCCAGCTCGAGCACGCGATCGACCCACTTCACGGGAACGATCTCGAGCCGGTTCTTGACGCTGTCGGGAATCTCGGCGAGGTCCTTCACGTTCTCTTCGGGGATGATCACCGTCTTGATGCCGCCGCGTTGCGCCGCGAGCAGCTTCTCCTTCAGGCCGCCGATCGCAAGCACTTCGCCGCGCAACGTGATCTCGCCGGTCATCGCGACCGATGCGCGCACCGGTATGCCGGTGAGAACCGAAACCAGCGCGGTCGTCATCGCCACGCCGGCACTCGGGCCGTCCTTCGGCGTCGCGCCCTCGGGAACGTGGATGTGCAGGTCGTACTTCTCGTAGAAATCGGGCCGCACGCCCAGGCGCTGCGCGCGCCGGCGCACGACGGTGATCGCGGCCTTGATCGATTCCTGCATCACGTCGCCGAGCTTGCCGGTGAACGTCGTCTTTCCCTTGCCGGGAACCGCAGCGGCCTCGACCGTGAGCAGCTCGCCGCCGACTTCGGTCCACGCCAGACCGGTGACCTGGCCGATCTGGTTGTCCTTCTCGGCGATGCCGAAACTGTACCGGCGCACCCCGAGGAACTTGTCGAGGTTCTTCGAGCTGACGGTGATGCGCTTCTCCTGCTTCTTCAGAAGCAGCATCTTCACGACCTTGCGGCAGATCTTGCTGATCTCGCGTTCGAGCGCGCGCACGCCGGCCTCGCGCGAGTAGTACCGCACGATGTCGCGCAACGCCGTCTCGGCAATGACCAGTTCGGTGTCCTTCAGGCCGGCGTTGCGCATCTGCTTCGGCAGCAGGTAGCGCTGCGCGATGTTGACCTTCTCGTCCTCGGTGTAGCCCGACAGGCGGATCACCTCCATCCGGTCGAGCAGCGCCGGCGGGATGTTCAGCGTGTTCGCGGTGGCGACGAACATCACGTCGGAGAGGTCATACTCGACCTCGACGTAGTGGTCGGTGAAGGTCGAGTTCTGCTCGGGGTCGAGCACCTCGAGCAGCGCCGACGAAGGATCGCCGCGGAAGTCCATCCCGATCTTGTCGACCTCGTCGAGCAGGAACAGCGGGTTGCGCACGCCGACCTTCGTGAGGTTCTGCAGGATCTTGCCGGGCATCGAACCGATGTAGGTGCGGCGGTGGCCCCGGATCTCGGCTTCGTCGCGCACGCCGCCGAGCGCCATGCGCACGAACTTGCGGTTCGTCGCGCGCGCGATCGACTGCCCCAGCGACGTCTTGCCGACCCCGGGCGGTCCGACCAGGCACAGGATCGGCGCCTTGACCTTCTCGACGCGCTGCTGGACCGCGAGGTACTCGAGGATGCGATCCTTCACGCGCTCGAGTCCCCAGTGGTCTTCGTTGAGCACGCGCTCGGCCTTCTCGAGGTCGTTGTCGACCCTGCTCTTCTTGCGCCACGGCAAGCCGATCAGCGTGTCGATGTAGTTGCGCACGACCGTTGCCTCGGCCGACATCGGCGACATCAGCTTGAGCTTCCGGAGCTCGCTCTCGGCCTTCTTCAGCGCTTCCTTCGGCATGCGCGCGGCCTTGATCTTCTTCTCGAGCTCGTCCATGTCGGCGCCGTCTTCGCCTTCGCCGAGCTCCTTCTGGATCGCCTTGACCTGCTCGTTCAGGTAGTACTCGCGCTGGCTCTTCTCCATCTGCCGCTTGACGCGGCCGCGGATGCGCTTCTCGACCTGCAGGATGTCCAGCTCGGTCTCGATCTGCGCGAGCAGCTTCTCGAGCCGCTCGGAGACGTCGTTGGTCTCCAGGATGTTCTGCTTCTGCTCGATCTTGATCGGCAGGTGCGCGGCGATCGTGTCGGCCAGGCGCCCTGCGTCGTCGATGCCGTTCAGCGATGCGAGGATCTCGGGCGGCACCTTCTTGTTCAGTTTCACGTACTGGTCGAACTGCGCCAGGATCGCGCGGCGCAGCGCCTCGGCTTCGGCGCTCTCGCCCGCGGGCAGCTCGATCGCGGCGACTTCGCACGCGAAGTGCGCGCCGTCGTCGTCGATGCTGACGATGCGCGCGCGGCGCGAACCTTCGACGAGCACCTTGACCGTGCCGTCAGGCAGTTTCAGCATCTGCAGGATGTTCGAGACGCAGCCGATCTCGTAGATGTCTTCGGCAACCGGTTCGTCTTTCGAGGCGTTGCGCTGCGCGACCAGCATGATGCTCTTGCCGAGCTCCATCGCCGCCTCGAGCGCCTTGATCGACTTGGGTCTCCCGACGAACAGCGGGATGACCATGTGGGGAAACACCACCACGTCGCGCAGCGGAAGCAGCGGCAGCGACTGCAGGCTCGGTGTGTCTTTGGGCATTCGGATCTCCGTTGGGTCCTCCCCGGCGATGTTGCGTCACGCGCCGGAAATTCAAGCCGCGTTGCGGAAGGACAACTCCCGAGCATACGCTGAAAGACCCGCGCGCCCCGGTGCGCAGGGCGAGGCCGTGGGGTCAAAGCGCAACACGCGGGATCGCGACACGCGCCGCGGCAGGCGCGCGGCGCGGTTTCGCGTAGCAACCGTCAGTTCGAGCCGGATACGCGGGGCGCGTCGGCGTAGATGACCAGCGGCTTGCCGTCGCCTTCGATGGCGTTCTCGTCGACCACGACCTTCTGCACGTTCTGCAGGCTCGGCAGGTCGAACATGATGTCGAGCAGCGTCTGCTCGAGGATCGAGCGCAACCCGCGCGCGCCCGTCTTGCGCTTGAGCGCGCGCCGCGCGATCGCCTGCAGCGCGGCCTGGCGGATCTCGAGGTCGACACCTTCCATCGAGAACAGCCGCTGGTACTGCTTGATCAGCGCGTTCTTCGGCTCGGTGAGGATCTGCACGAGCGCGTCGTCGTTGAGTTCGTCGAGCGTGGCGACGACCGGCAATCGGCCGACGAGTTCCGGGATCAGGCCGAACTTCACGAGGTCTTCGGGCTCGACCTCGCGGAGCACCTCGCCGACCGCGCGTTGCGAAGCGCTCCGCACCTGCGCGCCGAACCCGATTCCCGCGCGTTCGGAACGGTTGCGGATCACCTTCTCGAGTCCGTCGAACGCCCCGCCGCAGATGAACAGGATGTTCGTCGTGTCGATCTGCACGAAGTCCTGGTTCGGGTGCTTGCGCCCGCCCTGCGGCGGCACCGACGCGATGGTGCCCTCGATCAGCTTCAGCAGCGCCTGCTGGACTCCTTCGCCGGAGACGTCGCGCGTGATCGACGGGTTGTCCGACTTGCGCGAGATCTTGTCGATCTCGTCGATGTAGACGATGCCGCTCTGCGCCTTGTCGACCTCGTAGTTGCAGTTCTGCAGCAGCTTCTGGATGATGTTCTCGACGTCCTCGCCGACGTAGCCGGCTTCGGTCAGCGTCGTGGCATCGGCGATCACGAAGGGCACGTTCAGCAGGCGCGCGAGCGTCTGCGCGAGCAGCGTCTTGCCCGAGCCGGTGGGCCCGACCAGCAGGATGTTGCTCTTGGCGAGTTCGACTTCGTCCTTGCGGCCCTTGTGGCGCAGGCGCTTGTAGTGGTTGTAGACGGCGACCGACAGGATCTTCTTCGCGCTCTCCTGGCCGATCACGTATTGATCGAGGATGCCGCAGATCTCCGCCGGAGTCGGCAAGCCGCCCTTCTGCTTGCCGTTGGCGCTTTCGGCCTGCGTCTCGTCACGAACGATGTCGTTGCACAGTTCGATGCACTCGTCGCAGATGAACACCGACGGCCCGGCAATCAGCTTGCGCACTTCGTGCTGGCTCTTGCCGCAGAAGGAGCAGTACAGCAGTTTCTCGCTCGAGCCCTTCTTGTCCGTCATGTTCGCTCCGACCGCCCGGACAGATCGACGTACCGCGGCGTCTTCAGCCCGCTTCTCCCCGACTGGCCATCACCTTGTCGATCAGTCCGTAGCTTACCGCATCTTCCGACGACATGAAGTTGTCGCGGTCGGTGTCGGTGGCGATCCGCTCGATCGGCTGGCCCGTCTTCTCGGCGAGGATGCGGTTCAGGCGTTCGCGCGTGTACAGGATCTCCTTCGCGTGGATCTCGATGTCGGAGGCCTGCCCCTGCGCGCCGCCCGACGGCTGGTGGATCATGATGCGCGCGTTCGGCAGCGCGTAGCGTTTGCCCTTCGTTCCCGCAGCCAGCAGGAACGCGCCCATGCTCGCGGCGATCCCCATGCACAGCGTGCTGATGTCGGGCTTGACGAACTGCATCGTGTCGTAGATCGCCAGTCCGGCGGAAACGGAACCGCCGGGCGAGTTGATGTAGAACGAGATGTCCTTGTCGGGATTCTCCGATTCGAGGAACAGCAACTGCGCGACGACCAGGTTCGCCGTCTGGTCCATTACCGGGCCGACGAGGAAGATCACGTGTTCGCGAAGCAGGCGCGAGTAGATGTCGTAGGCGCGTTCCCCGCGCCCGCTCTGCTCGATGACGATCGGCACCATGCCGAGCCCCTGCGGCTCCTGGCGGTGCGCGAGGTGCGCGTTGACCAGGTCCTCGACGATGCTGTTGAAAGTCATGTACCGCTCCGTTGCCTGCGTTGTCCGCTGTCCTTGTCCGCTGTCTCAGCGCGCGCCCATGAGTTCGTCGAACCCGAGCGTGCGTTCGCCGACCTTCGCTTTCGACAGCGCCCAGTCGACGACGTTCTGCTCGACTGCGATCGCCTCGACCTCGGCGAGCCGGTTGCGATCGCTGAAATAGTGGCGCACGACCTCGCCCGGATTCTCGTATGCCTGCGCGAACTCCTCGATCTGCCTGCGGATCTGGTCGGGCTTGGCCTGCAGCGCGTTCTGGCGCACGATCTCCGCGACGATCAGCCCGAGCCGCACACGCCGCTCGGCCTGCTCGCGAAAGGTGTCCGGCGGGATCGGCGGCAGCTGTTTCGGGTCCATGCCGCGCGACTGGAGGTCGTCGAGCGCGCGTGTCGTCAGCGCTTCGTTCTCGGCGTCCACCAGCGCCTTCGGCAGGTCGAACTGCGCGAGGCCGAGCACCGCATCCATCACGTTGGCTTTCGTTCGCGTGCGCAGGCGTTGCCCGACCTCGCGCTCGAGGTTCGCGCGGATGTCGTCGCGCATGCGCGCGAGGTCGCCGTCGGCGACGCCGAGCTGGCGCGCGAACTGCTCGTCGACTTCGGGCAGTTCGGGAGCCTCGATCCGGGTGACGGTCGCCTCGAACTGCGCCGTCTTGCCGGCGAGTTCGGTGGAACCGTAGTCGGCCGGGAACGCGACCGGGAAGGCCTTCTTCTCGCCGACGCCGGCGCCACGGACTCCGCTCTCGAAGTCGGCCAGCATGCGGCCTTCGCCGAGCACGAACGCGAAACCGTTCGCGGTTCCGCCGTCGAAGGCGACGCCGTCGAGCGTGCCGACGAAGTCGATGGTCAGCCGGTCGCCGTCCTGCGCCGCACGCCCGGCCTCCACCCAGCGCACGCGCTGCTTGCGCAGGATCTCGATGGTCCGGTCGATCTCCGCGTCACCGACCGGCGAGACGACGCGCTCGATCTGCATGTCCGCCGGATCGCCGAGCGTGATCTCGGGGTACACCTCGAATACCGCGGTGAAGCCGAGCTGGTCTTCGGGCGCGCCCTCGCGCGACTCGATCCGGGGCTGGCCGGCGACGCGCAGGTTGTGTTCGGTGACCGCGTCGCCGAAGCTCTTCGACACGGCGTCGCCCAGCACTTCGGCGTGCACCTGCGGCCCGTACGACTGCTCGATCATCTTCATCGGCACCTTGCCCGGGCGAAAGCCCGGCATCTTCACGTTGCGCGCGAGCTTGCGCAGCCGCTCACCGACCTGCCGATTCACCTCGGACACGGGCACCGCCATGTCCAGTTTGCGCTCGAGCGAGCCGGTCGATTCCAGTTGGGTTGCCATCGAAGTGATCCAGTGCTTGCGTGATTGCGTGTCGCCGGCGCGGTTGCCCTTGCGCGACTTCGGCGACGTGAACCGACGCCGCCTGCGGCATGGTGCGGCCGAAAGGAGTCGAACCTTCACGCCTCTCGGCGCCAGGACCTAAACCTGGTGCGTCTACCAATTCCGCCACGGCCGCGAACGACGGCGACATTCTAAACGATGCCCGTGGCCGGGCCGCGCATCGCCGACGGCGCCTGGCTCGGCACGCGATACCACGCGACGTACAGCGCCGGAACGAACAGCACGGTCAGCACCGTTGCGAACAGCAGGCCGCCCATGATCGAGACGGCCATCGGCCCCCAGAGCACGTCGCGCGACAGCGGAATCATCGCGAGCATCGCCGCGGCGGCGGTCAGCGTGATCGGCCGGAACCGCCGCACCGTCGACTCGCGCACCGCCTCCCAGCGGGAACGCCCGGCTTCGAGGTCCTGGCGGATCTGGTCGACGAGGATCACGGTGTTGCGCATGATCATGCCGGCGAGCGCGATCAGCCCGAGCATCGCGACGAAGCCGAAGGGCCGGCCCGACAGCAGCAGCGCAGCGGCAACGCCGATGACGCCGAGCGGCGCCGTGATCAGCACCATCGCCGTCATCGAGAAGCTGCGCAACTGCAGCATCAGCAGCATCAGGACGACCCCGAGCAGGGTCGGCATGCCGGCGAGGATCGACCCCTGCGCCTGCGCGTTGTCCTCGTACGGACCGCCCGCCTCGATCCGGTAGCCCGCAGGCAGTTGCTCCCGCAGTCCGGCGAGCGTCGGGTCGATGCGCGCCGCGACGTCGGGCGCCTGCACGCCCTCGACGATGTCGGCGCGAACGGTGATCACCGGCACGCGGCTGCGGCGCCAGACGATCGGCTCCTCGAGCACTTCGTGGATCGTCGCGACCTGCGACAACGGCACCGAACGCCCCGATGCGGTCGGAATCTGCAGGTCGCGCAGGCCGGCGAGCGACGAGCGTTCGCCCGGCGGCGCACGCAGTACGACGTCGATCAACTGGTCGTCCTCGCGCAACTGTCCGACCGGCGCGCCGGAGATCGCGGCGCCGAGCGCGCGCGCGACGCGCGCCGAACTCAGGCCGATGGCGCGCGCCTTGTCCTGGTCGACGTCGACGCGCACCGCCGGAGTGCGATCGCCCCAGTCGAGGTGCGTGTCGACCGTCGCCGGGTCGGCACGAATGCGGTCGGCCACCTGCGCCGCGATCGCCTTCAGCGTTGCGGCGTCCTCGCCCATCACGCGGAACTGCACGGCGTACGAGACCGGCGGGCCCAGCGGCGTGCGGAAGGCACGCGCGCGAACGCCGGGAAACTCCGCGTGCAGCGTCTCGCGCACGCGGGCCAGCGCGCGGTCGCGTCCCTGCACATCGCGCGTGAGGATCACGAACTGCGCGAAGTTGGTGCGAAACAGCTGCTGATCGAGCGACAGGTAGTAGCGCGGCGATCCGTTGCCCACGTAGCCGACGAAGGTCTCGATGTCGGGATCCTGCGCGAGCCGCGCCTCCAGGCGCCGGGCCTGCTCCTCGGTGGCGCGATGGCTCGAGCCTTCGTCGAGCCACATCTCCACGATGAGTTCGGCGCGGTTCGACGACGGAAAGAACTGCTTTTCGGTGCGCTGCATCCCGACGATGCCGAGGGCGAACACGACCAGCGTCACCGCGATGGTCAACCAGCGATGGCGCATGCATCGGTCGATCAGCGCGCGCAGCGCGCGATAGAAGCGCGTGTCGTAGAGTTCGTGCGATTCCCCGGGGTGCTCGCGCAGCAGCCGGCTGCCGAGGAACGGTGTGACGGTCACCGCGGCGACCCACGAAACGAGCAGCGCGATCGTGACCACGGCGAAGATGCTGAATGCGTACTCGCCCGAGTTCGATTTCGCGCTTGCGATCGGCAGGAATCCGGACGCGGTGATCAGCGTCCCGGTCAGCATCGGAAACGCCGTGCTGCGATACGCGAAGGTCGCCGCCGAGAAGCGGTCCAGTCCCTCGTCGATCTTGCGCGACATCATCTCGATCGCGATCATCGCGTCGTCGACGAGCAGCCCCAGCGCGATCACGAGCGCGCCGGTCGACACGCGATGCAGGTCGATTCCGAACCAGCGCATCGCCACGAAGGTTCCCGCGAGCACGAGCGGGATCGTCAGCGCGACGACGGCGCCCGCGCGCAATCCGAGACTCAGGAAGCTCACGAGCAGCACGATCGCGACCGCCTCGGCGAGCACGCGCATGAACAGCCCGACCGCGTCGCCGACGACCCTGGGCTGGTCCGAGACCTTGGCGAATTCGATCCCCAGCGGCAGGTCGGCGCGCAGGCGCTGCATCGTCCGCTCGAGGTTCTCGCCCAGCTTGATCACGTCGCCGCGGGTGGCCATCGAAACGCCCAGCCCGAGCGCCTGCCTGCCGCCGAAACGCATCGTGTATACCGGCGGGTCGGCGTAACCGCGAAACACGCGCGCCACGTCGCCGAGCCGCACGACATGCCCGCCGACCTCGAGTCGAAGCTCCTGGACCTCGCGAACCGAGTCGAACTGGCCGGTCACGCGCAGCGGAACCGCGCGGCTCGCGCCCTGCACCGTGCCGGCGGGCGCCACGAGATTCTGCTGCTGCAGTTGCTCGGCGATCCGCTGCGCGTCGATTCCGAGTTTCGCCATCGCGCCCGGCGAGATCTCGACGTAGATGCGCTGTTGCTGCACGCCGAACAGTTCGACCTTCTGCACGTCGGGCACGCGCAGCAGTTCCTGGCGCACGGCCTCGACGGTGCGCCGGAGCTCCTCCATCGAGAAGCCGTCGCCGGTGAACGCGTAGATCGTTCCGAACACGTCGCCGAACTCGTCGTTGAAGTACGGGCCGACGACGCCCTCGGGCAGGCTGTCGCGGATGTCTCCGATCTTCTTGCGTACCTGGTACCAGAGGTGCGGCACCTGCGCAGGCGGCGCGGTGTCCTTCAGTTCGAGCAGGATCAGCGATTCGCCGGGCTTCGAATAGCTGCGCGTGAGCTTGAAGTACGGCGTCTCCTGCAGCTTGCGTTCGAGACGGTCGGTGATCACCTCGTCGACCTGCGCCGTCGTCGCGCCGGGCCAGATCGTGCGGATCACCATCAGGCGCAACGTGAAATCGGGGTCTTCGCGCTGGCCGAGTTCCAGGTATGCGCGCGCGCCGGAAATCGCGACGACGAGGATCAGGAACAGCGTCAGCTGCGGATACCGCAGCGAGAGGGCCGACAGGTTCAGCCGCGATCCGCCGGCCTGCGCGGGCGGCTGCGTCAACGCGCGTCTCCGCCTTCGGGGATCTCGAGCACGCGCACCTGCTGCCCGGCGACGAGCAGGTTGGCGCCGGCGGTCACGATGCGGTCGCCTTCGGCGAGTCCGTCGACGACGCGCACCGATTCGTCGAGGAAACCGGCGGTCCGGACATCGACCAGCTCGACGCGGTCATCGACACCGATGCGCCAGACGCGAGGGTTGCCGTCGCGCGAGTGCAGTGCGGTCAGCGGCAGCTCGAACGCCGGAGTCGTCGAGCGAAGCGCCTTCACCGATGCGCTCATGCCGAGCGCGATTCCCGGCACGGGCGACTGCAACGAGAGGCGCATCGCGAACGTGCGCGAGGACGCATCGGCGAGCGGCGAGAGTTCGCGCATCGCGGCGGAGTACGTCTGGTCGCCCAGCGCGGGGATGCGCACCTGCCAGGTTGCGGCGGCGCGCGCGACGGCGAGTTCGCGCTCGGGTACGTCGACGAGCAGTTCCCAGGCACCGCTGCGCGCGACGCGCACGACGCTCTGCCCGGCGGCGACGACCTGTCCTTCCTCGGCGTCGATCGCCGTGACGACTCCGGCCGTGTCGGCGCGCAGCGTCTGGAACGCCACGTCGTTGGCGGCCTGCTTCCACTGCGCAGCCGCGCCGCGTGCGCGGGCCTCGGCCGCGTCGGTGGCAGCGCGCTGGCGATCGACCTGCGCCCGGCTGACATAGCCGCGATCGAAGAGACCGTTCAGTCGCTCCATCTCGACGCGCGCCAGGCGCAGTTCCGTTTCCGCGGCGTCGACCTGCGAACGAGCGGCGTTCCGGGCCGGCTCGCGGTCCTGCGGGTCGAGCCGCGCGAGCACCTGTCCGGCAACGACCGTATCGCCGACCGAGACGCCGCGAGAAGCGATCTTTCCGCCGACGCGAAAACCGTACCGCGTTTCGACGCGCGCCTGCACGGCGGCCGGCAGCGTCAGCGCGACGGTCGACGCCTGCTGCGCGACGGTGACGTAGCGCACAGGGCGGGGCCGCTCGTCGCGTGGCGCGGGCGCCCTGCCGCAGGCTCCGAGCAGCGCGGTTGCCACGAACAACGCCAGCGCGTTACGAAGATTCATTCGGCGTTCGCGGGAGCGATCGGGATGGGAGAGCGAGGGAGCAACGAGCAGTAAATGACGCACGGGTCAGTAGCGGCGCGTAATCTACGCGCCGGCGTCCGTGCAGTCAAACGGCCCGCTCCGTGCGAAGCCCGAACGGGCCCTGCCCGCAGGCAACGCATTCAGGACGCACCGCCCGCCGCATACAATGCGCGGCGATGTCGTTGCCCTTGCGTCCCATGGTCGTGACCCGGGTCGATCACTACGAGAACTTTCCGGTCGCTTCGGTCCTCGTGCCCGCGCGCCTGCGCCCCGCGGTGGTCGCGATCTATCGTTTCGCGCGTCATGCCGACGACGTCGCCGACGAAGGCGACCTGGCGGCTGCACAGCGCGTCGCGGCGCTGCGCGCGCTCGGCGACGAGTTGCGCGGCGAACGCGCGCCCTCGCCGATCGTCGCGCAGTTGCGCCCGCACATCGACGCGCACGGCCTTCCGCTGGAGCCGTTTCACGCGCTGCTGTCGGCCTTCGCACAGGACGCGGCGGCCACCGGCCGCGCGCTGCGCCACGCCGATACGGCCAGCGTGATGGACTACTGCAGCCGATCGGCGAATCCGGTCGGTGAACTGGTGCTGCGCCTGTTCGACGCCTGGAACCCCCGGACGCGCGCGCGGTCGGACGCCATATGCAGCGCGCTGCAGCGACTGAACTTCGTCCAGGACTTCGCGATCGACTGGAAACGCGGACGCCTGTACCTGCCGCTCGATGCGCTGCGCGCCGCGGCGCTGTCGGAGGATGACGTCGCGCACGCAGTGGCGCGCGGCCGCGCGGGCGATCGACTCGCCGCGCTGCTCGGTTCGGAAACGCGGTCGGCCGCCGAGCTGCTGGTCTCGGGGCGACCGCTGGCCGGCGACGTTCCGTGGCGGCTCGGCCTCGAGTTGCGCGCCATCGTCGCCGGCGGATTGCGCATCGCCGAACGGCTGCGCACCGCCGGCTACGACCCGATCGCCCTGCGCCCGAGCCTCGATTGGCGCGATGCTCCGGCGCTCGTGCGCCTGTCGCTCGTCGGCGCCGGTCCCGCAAGATGACTCCGGACGAATACTGCCAGGACCGGGCCGCGCAGAGCGGTTCGAGTTTCTATTACAGCTTCCTGTTCCTGCCGCCGCCGCGCCGTCGCGCGATCACCGCGCTGTATGCGTTCTGCCGGGAGGTCGACGACATCGTCGACGAATCCACCGACGCGGGTCTCGCGCGCACGCGACTCGACTGGTGGCGCGGGGAGATCGACCGGATGTTCGAGGGCGGCGCGCAGCATCCGGTCACCCGCGCGCTCTCGCCGCACCTGCTCGAGTACCGGCTGGAGCGGCCTCGCCTGATCGAGATCGTCGACGGCATGCAGATGGATCTCGAACAGAACCGCTACGTCGACTTCGAGGGGCTGCGCCTGTATTGCCATCGCGTCGCCGGCGTCGTCGGCCTGCTCGCGGCGCGCATCTTCGGCGCGCGGCGCGAATCGACGCTGCGCTACGCCGACGAGCTCGGCCTCGCGCTGCAACTGACGAACATCATCCGTGACGTCGGGGAGGATGCGCGCCGCAACCGGATCTACCTGCCGATCGAGGATCTCGAGCGTTTCGGCGTCGGCGTGCAGGACATCCTCGCGTCCCGGCACGGCGACGGCTTCGTCGAACTGATGCGCTTCGAAGCGACTCGCGCGCGCGCGCACTATCGCCAGGCGCTCGCGCTGCTCGAGCCCGAGGAAAGCCGGGCGCAACGTCCAGGCCTGATCATGGGCGCGATCTACATGACGCTGCTCGAAGAGATCGAGCGCGACGGGTTCCGCGTCCTGACGCATCGCACTTCGCTGACTCCGCTGCGCAAGCTGTGGATCGCGTCGCGCACCTGGGGCTTCGGTGCCCGCTCGTTCGCGTGACCCGGCGCGTGCGCACGTCGCAGTGCGGCACTTCGGGTCGCAGCGACGCGAATCGATGCACGACCGGATAGCGGTCGTCGGCGCAGGCTGGGCGGGACTCTCCGCCGCGGTTCGGCTCACGCAGGCCGGGTTTCGCGTCGACCTGCTCGAGAGCGCGGCCCGGCCCGGAGGGCGCGCGCGCGAGGCGCACATCGATTTCGGCGGCGGCGCCACCGTGCTCGATGCGGGCCAGCACCTGCTGGTCGGCGCGTATCGCGAGTGCCTCGAGCTCGCCGCAGTCGTGCACGGCGGAGAAACGCCGCTGCAACGCTTTCCGATGGCGCTGCGCGACACCTCCGGGCTGCGCATCGAAAGCGCTTCGCTGCCGGCGCCGTGGCACCTGCTCGCGGCGCTGCTGTTCGGGCGAGGCGTCGACGTCGCGCAGCGCCTGGCCGCGATCCGGCTGGCCTCGGCGCTGCGCGCATGCGGCTGGCGCGTCGGCGACGGAGAAACCGTCGCCGACCTGCTCGCGCGCCACCGGCAGCCCGCTGCGCTCGTCGAGCGGCTGTGGTCCCCGCTGTGCGTGGCCGCGCTGAACACGGCGATCGAGGTCGCGTGCGCGGCCGTCTTCGCCCGCGTGCTGCGCGACACGATCGGTGCCGCACGCGAGGCGTCCGATTTCGTGCTGCCGCGCACGACCCTGGGCGACGCGCTCGCGCATCCGGCGTGGCGCTGGCTGCGCGCGCACGGTGCGCGCCTGTTTCCGTCGACGACGCTGCGCGCGCTGGCGCGCGACGACGACGGCTGGCAGCTGCGGACCTCGGCCGCATCGCTGCGCTGCGCGCAGGTCGTGCTGGCGACACCCGCCTGGGTCAGCGCACGCCTGCTCGCGCCGCTGGACGCGCGCGCGCGGGCGCTCGACCGTTTCGAGTACGACGCGATCGCTACCGTGTACCTCGCGTGGCCCGATTCGCAGGCGCTGCCGCTGCCGCGATGGATCATGCTGCGCGAGTCGGTGCCGCAGCGACACTACGGACAGTGGCTGTTCGATCGCGGCAACCTGAACCGATATCGCGTCGCCGCGGCGGTCGTCAGCGCCCGCGGTCGGCTCAGCGGCGATGCGCCGCAGGCGATCGCCGAGGGGATCGCGATGCAGGTCTCGCGGCAACTCGAACTGCCGCCGCCGGCAGCGCACCGCACCGTGACCGAGAAACGGGCCACGTTCCGCTGCACTCCCGATCGCCCGCGCATCGGCTTCGACGCGTTCTCCGGCACGCTGCCCGGCATCTGGCTCGCCGGCGACTATGTCGACCCCGAGTATCCGGCCACGCTCGAAGCCGCGGTGCGCAGCGGGCGCTGCGTCGCCCGCGCGATCGCGGCCGCTCAGCCCCAGGCCGCTTCGATCGCCTGATCGATCCGATCGAGCGCGATCGCTTCGACGCCGTCGATCGGTCGTCGCGGCGCATTGGCACGCGGGATCAGGACACGGCCGAAACCGAGCTTGGCGGCTTCGCGCAGCCTCTCCTGCCCGCGAGGCGCCGGCCGGATCTCGCCGGCGAGGCCGATCTCGCCGAAGGCGGCGACCGCGCGCGGAAGCGCGCGGTTCTTCAGCGACGAAACGATCGCGAGCAGCACCGCCAGATCGGCCGCCGGTTCGGCGATGCGAACGCCGCCCACCGCGTTGACGAATACGTCCTGGTCGTAGCAGGCGATTCCGGCGTGCCGATGCAGCACCGCGAGCAGCATCGCGAGCCGCGGCTGCTCGAGCCCGACCGACAGGCGTCGCGGATTGGGCACGTGCGCAGTGTCGACCAGCGCCTGGATCTCCACCAGCAGCGGACGCGTGCCTTCCTGCGTCACGTTGACGCACGAACCCGGGACGCCTTCGGCGTGCGTCGACAGGAACAGCGCCGACGGATTGGCCACGCCGCGCAGCCCCCGATCGGTCATCGCGAAGACGCCGAGCTCGTTGACCGCGCCGAAGCGGTTCTTGAAGGCGCGCACGAGGCGGTACGACGAATGTGCATCGCCTTCGAAATACAGCACCGTGTCGACCATGTGCTCGAGAACGCGTGGACCGGCGAGCGTGCCTTCCTTCGTCACGTGCCCGATCATCACGATCGCCACGCCGAGCTGCTTGGACAGGCGAGTCAGCTGGGCCGCGCACTCGCGCACCTGCGCAACCGATCCGGGGGCGGACTGCAGCTGCGACGAATACAGCGTCTGGATCGAATCGACGACGACCACCGCGGGGCGTCGCGCTTCGATCGCCGCGACGATGCGTTCGAGTTCGATCTCGGCCATCAGCGGCATGCGAACCGCTTCGGCGCCCATCCGGTGCGCGCGAAGCGCCACCTGCGATGCCGATTCCTCGCCGCTCACGTACAGGACTTCGCGCGTCGCGCACAGGTGCGCGAGCGTCTGCAGAAGCAGCGTCGACTTCCCGATTCCGGGGTCGCCGCCGATCAGCACGACCGAAGCCTCGACGATGCCGCCGCCGAGCACCCGGTCGAACTCGTCGATGCCCGTGGCGATGCGCGCGATCGAGACCAGCGGGACCTGGTCGAGCGTGACGATTTCCGCGCTGGGCGCCAGCGGCTGGTACCGATGCGCGGCGCGCGCGTCGTCGGCCGTCTCGACGAGAGTGTTCCACGCGTCGCAGTGCGGACACTGCCCCTGCCACTTCGCCGTCGTGCCGCCGCATTCGCTGCAGACGTGCCGTGTGCGCGCTCGCGCCATCGATTCGCTCAGTCCGCGGCGTCGTCGACGCGGCGCGCCACGCGCGGGGCGATCGCGCACATGAGTTCGTATCCGATCGTGCCGGCAGCGCGCGCGACCGCGTCGATCGGCACCTGGTCTCCCCAGAGTTGCACCGGAGTGCCGACATCCGCTTCGGGAACCGGATCGAGGTCGACGGTGAGCATGTCCATCGCCACGCGTCCCGCGGTGCCGGTGCGCACGCCGGCCACCGCGACCGGGGTCGCCGACGGAGCATGGCGCGGATAGCCGTCGGCGTAGCCGCAGGCGACGACGCCGATGCGCATCGCACGCGGCGCGCGAAACGTGGATCCGTAGCCGACGGCGTCGCCGGCGGCGAGCGTCTGCACCGCGATCAGGCGCGACTCGAGCCGCATCGCGGCGCGAAGGCCGAACTCCGCCGCCTCGCGCTCGTCGAACGGCGAGCCGCCGTACAGCATGATTCCGGGACGGATCGCGTCGCCGTGCGATCCGGGCAGCGTGAGCGTCGCCGCCGAGTTCGCCGCCGAACGCGGCGCGTCGAGCCCGGCGCCGGCCCGCACGAAACGATCGAGCGCCTCGTCGGCTCCTCCGTCGCGGTCGGCATCGGCGAAATGCGTCATCAGCGTGATCGAGCGCACCGCGGGCAGTTCGCGCGCACGCCCGAAGGCTGCGCGCAGGCCGGCACGGTCGAGACCGAGGCGGTTCATCCCGCTGTTGAACTTCAGGAAGACGTCGACCGCCCGAGCGGCAGGCGCCGCTGCGAGCCACTCGAGTTGTCGCGGCTCGTGCACGACCAGCGAGAGCCGCTGCTCGAGCGCCTGCGCGACGTCGGCGCGATCGAACGCGCCCTCGAGCATCAGCAGCGGCGCGCGCCAGCCGAGCGCGCGCAGTTGCGCGGCGCGATCGAACTCGACCACCGCCAGGCCGTCGGCCTGCGCGAAACCGCGCATCGCGTTCGCCAGCCCGTGGCCGTAGGCATCGGCCTTCACGACCGCCCAGACGAAGCGCCCGGGCGCGCGTTCGCGCGCCACGGCGAGGTTGTGGCGAAGCGCCGCTATCGAAACGGAGGCGTAGGTCGGGCGCGGCATCGTGCGTCGGGACGAACGCACGAACTATACACATCGCGCATCGCCGCACCCCCGGAACACGCGTCGTCCGTTCGCGGGCGCGGCGCACGATCATGGTATAAACCGACCCGCACTGCGCAGCGGCAAGCCGCGAGCGGTCGCGAAGGCGCCGGAACACCGGCTCACGCCCTTGCGCGACACGCTGCGATCCCAGGGAGAGACAGTTGTTCCCGGCAAACTGATCGATGAAGCGCGGGTTCTACACGATCATGGCGGCGCAGTTCTTCTCGTCGCTGGCCGACAACGCCCTGCTGATCGCCGCCATCGCCCTGCTGATCGAGATGCACGCGCCCGAGTGGATGAAGCCGATGCTCAAGCTCTTCTTCACCGTCTCGTACGTGATGCTCGCGCCCTTCGTCGGCGCGTTCGCCGACTCGATGCCCAAGGGCAGGGTCATGTTCGTGACGAACATGGTGAAGATCGTCGGCTGCATGCTGATGTTCTTCACCGTGCACCCGCTGCTCGCATACGCGGCGGTCGGCTTCGGTGCGGCCGCGTATTCGCCGGCCAAGTACGGGATCCTCACCGAACTGCTGCCCCCGGAAAAGCTCGTCGTGGCCAACGGCTGGATCGAGGGCACGACGGTCGGGTCGATCATCCTGGGCACCGTGCTCGGCGGCGCGCTGATCAGTCCGGCGATCTCCCGGGTGCTGCTGTCGATCGACATCCCGTGGATCGACACCGGAGTCGACACACCGGCAGAGGCGGCGATCCTCGCGATCGCCGCGTGCTATGCGCTCGCCGCACTGATCAACCTGCGCATCCCGGACACCGGCGCGCGTTATCCGCACCAGCCGCGCAATCCGCTGCGCCTGATGCGCGACTTCGTCGATTGCAACATCGTGCTGTGGCGCGACAAGCTCGGCCAGATCTCGCTCGCCGTGACGACCCTCTTCTGGGGTGCAGGCGCGACGCTGCAGTTCATCGTCCTCGACTGGGCCAGGCACGCGCTGGGCATGCCGTTGAGCAGGGCGGCGATCCTCCAGGGGATCGTCGCGCTGGGAATCGCCGCCGGCGCGATGCTCGCGGCGCGGGTCGTCCGCCTGCGCGATTCGCTGCGCATCCTGCCGGTCGGCGTCGCCATGGGCATCGTCGTGCCGATGATGACGCTCGTCTCGTCGCACTGGGTCGCATTTCCGCTGCTGGTGCTGATCGGCGCGCTGGCCGGGTTCTTCGTCGTGCCGATGAACGCGCTGCTGCAGCACCGCGGGCACGTCCTGATGAGCGCCGGCCACTCGATCGCGGTACAGAACTTCAACGAGAACCTGAACATCCTGCTGATGCTCGGCCTGTACGCGCTGCTCCTGCGGCTGGAGCTCGGAGTGAACATCGTGATCGTCGTCTTCGGCGCGTTCGTCGCGCTGGCGATGATCGCGGTGATCCGGTTGCACGAGGCGAACCAGCGCGTCTTCGATTCGGTCTCGCTGATCGGCCAGAGCAAGCACTGAGCGCGGCCGCGCACGCGGCCGCGCAGGCGCCACACGCTCCGGCGTGCGCCGGCGCTCAGGCCGTTCCGGCGTGCACGTCGCGGGCGAGGCACAGGTCGGCCCACGCACGCGCCTTGTCCGCCGGCGTTCGCAGCAGGTACGCCGGATGGTAGGTCACGACGACCGGGAAGCTGCGATCGCCGATGCGCAGCGTGTGCACGCGGCCTCGCAGGCTCGCCAGCGACGCTTCGGTATCGAGCAGCGCCTGCGCCGCGATCCGCCCGAGCGCGACGACCACGCGCGGCGCGAGCAGATCGATCTGTCTTCGCAGGTACGGGTCGCAGCGCGCGCGCTCTTCGGGCAGCGGATCGCGGTTGTGCGGCGGCCTGCACTTGAGCACGTTGGCGATGAACACGTCGTGCTCGCGGGTCATTCCGAGCGCTGCGAGCATCCGGTCGAGGAGCTGTCCGGCCTTGCCGACGAAAGGCTCGCCGCGACGATCCTCCTCCTCGCCCGGCGCCTCGCCGACGAACAACCAGCTCGCCGCGGTGTCGCCGACGCCGAACACCGTCTGCGTGCGGCCCTCCGATAGCCGGCAGGCGCGGCACCCGGCGACCGACTCGCGCAATGCCGGCCAGTCCATCGACGCCACGCCGGCGTGCGCTTCGTCGCGATGCGCCTCGTCGGGGCCGTCGGCCGCATGCGGTGCGCGCAACCGCCATGGCGGGCCGACGCCGAGCGCCGCCCAGGCACGCCGCTGCGACTCGTTCACTGTGCGAGCCTCCGGAACAGCACCTGCGCGTCTTCGCGTCCGTACTCGGCCGGGTAGTACCGCCTGCGCAAGCCGATCTGCTCGAAACCCGTCGAGCGGTACAGCGCGAGCGCGCGCTCGTTCGACGGCCGCACCTCGAGCATCATTCCGCTGGCTCCGCGCGTCGCGGCGTCGTGCATCAGCCACTGAAGCATCGAACGGCCGAAGCCCCTGCCCTGTCGCGCCGCTTCGACGCTCAGGTTCAGCAGGTGCACTTCGTCGGGCATCCACATCGACACCGCATAGCCGAGTATCGGCGCGGGTTCGTCGGACAGCGCGAAGATCCAGCAATCGTGCCCGGCCACCAGCGAATCGGCGAAGTTTCCGCGCGTCCACGGAAACGGATAGATCGTTCGCTCGATCTCGGAGACCGCGTCGAGGTCGCCCCGCCGCATCGCGCGCACCTGCATCACGGTTGCGAACGCGCGTCCCGGCGGGCGCGCAACTCCCGTTGCTCGTCGCGGTCGAGGGCGACCTTGTCGCGCAGGTATCGTGGCGCAGCCGCGGAGGCGTCGATCGCGCCACCTGCAACCCACCGCGTGTGCGCGAGCTCGGCGATGGCGTCGGCGTGGACGTAGACCTCGTCGGGAGCCGGCGCTGCCGCAACACGCACCCCGAAACGATCGGCCCATCTTCGGCCGAGCTGCAGTGCCTGCCATGCATCGCCGGCGAACAACACGGCAGCCGGGTCGATCGGCGCGCCGCGGTCGCGCAACCGCGCGTCGATCTCGTCGACGAATCGACCGACGCCGATCAGGCAAGGCTCGACGAGCGGCTCGACGACCGGCGGCGAGAACACGTCGTGTCCGGGACCTGCGTCGCGCGCCGGCTCATCGTGCACCCGATACGCGGCAACGTACAACCCGTCCATGCGCGCGTCGTTGGCCACCAGCACGATCGCGTCGCGATGCGAGGCGGTGCGCAGCCGCTGCCAGGCGAGCGCCTGCAGCGAGTCGACGGCGAGCAGCGGGCGGTCGAGCGCAAGGCCCAGGCCCTGCGCGACGGCACATCCGACGCGCAGTCCGGTGAACGATCCCGGTCCGGCGTCGAATGCGATCGCATCGAGCTGCGAGAGGTCGATCGCAGCACCGGTGCAGAGCTCGTCGACCATGCGCAGGATGTTCGACGACTGTCGTTCGCCGAGCGGCTCGGACAGGCAGTCGCTCTCGTCGACTCCCGCACCACGCCGGTAAAGCGCCACCGAGCACCATCGCCCCGAAGTAGCCAGTGCGAGCAGTTGGACGGTGCGCGCGAGCGCATCGCCCGCATCCTCCGGGGCTGCCTCGCCGTGTGCTGCTCGGTTCGCATTCACCGGACGATTCTAGTGCTTTCGCGCCGGGCGCCGCATGCCAGGCGAAGCCGCCGGCACCGCTGCCGGCGGCCGGCTCAACGCCTTGCGCGACCGCGGCGTTCGTCGGGCCGCGCATCGCGCAACTGGCGGCGCAGTTCCTCGCGTTCGGGCGTGCTCAGCCGATTGCGATCGCGCCCGCCGTCGCCGCGGCGCGCATCGTCTGTGCGCCGCGGGTCGTTCCCACGGCGCGCATCGTCGCGGTCTCGACGGCGCTCGTCGCCTGCGCGACGAGCGCCGTCGTCGCCGCGCCGCCGTTCGTCGTGCTGTCGAAGTTCGCGTCGCAGCCGTTCGCGTTCGCCGGGGTCCATCCGGTTGCGCGACTGCGCCGAAACCTCGGGGACCGCAGCGGACAGCGCGAACCAGCCGAGCGCCAGCGCGACGAGCGCGCGCCGGCGCGACAGCACCCGTACTTCGGTGTTCGTCGCGGCGTTCGTTCCTGCGGCTTCCTCGGCGTGCATGCGCGCATTCTAGTGGCGTGCGGCGATCGATACAGTGCCGGCAGGGGTAAACGATGTAACAGCCGGTAACGCCGCACCGCCAGCACGCGCATGCGACGCCGCATGCGCCGCGCCTGCGGCTATGATCGCGGCCATGAATCACGCACCCCGCAAAGTGCTGGTCGTCGACGACGACCCGAAACTGCGCGAACTGCTGCGTCGCTACCTGAGCGAGAACCAGTTCGAGGTCAGCGTGGCGCAGGACGCGACCGCGATGAACCGTCTGCTGCTTCGCGAGCCCTTCGACCTGATCGTGCTCGACCTGATGCTGCCCGGCGAAGACGGATTGTCGATCGTCCGCAGGCTGCGCGCGGCCAACGACCGTACGCCGATCGTCGTGCTCACGGCCCGGGGCGACGACGTCGACCGGATCGTCGGCCTCGAACTCGGCGCCGACGACTACCTGGGCAAGCCGTTCAATCCGCGCGAACTGCTCGCCAGGATTCATGCAGTGCTTCGCCGCCAGCCGCCGGCCGAGTTGCCCGGAGCGCCGACTGCCGAGGCGATCGAGGTGCGTTTCGGCCGGTTCACGTTGAACCTGGCCACGCGGCAGCTCGAACGCGACGGCCAACCGGTGCCGTTGACCACCGGCGAATTTTCCGTGTTGAAGGTGCTCGTGCAGCACGCCCGCACGCCGCTGTCGCGCGAGAAGCTGATGGCGCTCGCGCGCGGCCGCGAATACGGTGCCTACGATCGCAGTCTCGACGTGCAGGTCTCGCGCCTGCGCAAGCTGCTCGAGACCGATCCGCAGCAGCCCCGGCTGATCCAGACCGTCTGGGGAGTCGGATACGTCTTCGTGCCGGACGGCGAATGACCACGGTCGCCGGCGCGGACCGCGAAAGCGCGACCGCGGGCGCGCGCCCGATCAACGTCTTCTGGCGCACGTTCCTGCTGATCGCGTTGTTGATCGCGCTCAGTTTCGGCGCGACGCTGGGAATCGCGCGCCTGCTCGAACGCGCGCCGCCCGAGCAGCGGCTGGCGTGGGAGATCGCCTCGGTCGTGAACATCACGCGCGCAGCGCTGGTGAGCGCCGAGCCGGATCGCAGGGTGCAGCTGCTCGACGAGCTCGCACAACAGGAAGAGGTGCGCATCCTGCCGAAGGAACCAACCGACCGGATCGACGATCCGGTGACGGCGCCGCACCTGCGCGCGCTGGAACCGCGCCTGAGCGCGCTGCTGGGCGCGTCGACGCGCGTCGCGGGCCGCGTGAACGGCATCGACGCGGTGTGGATCAGCTTCGAGATCGACGACGACGAGTACTGGCTGATCCTCCCGCGAGACCGCGTCGAACGTCAGTTCGGCGCGAGCCTGGGGGTGCTCGGGCTCATCGCGTCGTCGCTCGCGCTGGTCGGCGCGCTGGCGATCTCGCGGCTGGTGAACCGGCCGCTTGCGCATCTCGCCGGTGCGATCGACGTGCTCAGCCGCGGAGGCACGCCGGTGCCGCTGAGCGAGCGCGGCCCCACCGAGATCGCGGCGGTGAACCGGCGCTTCAACCGCCTCGCTGGCGATCTCGCCCGGCTCGACGAAGACCGCTCGCTGGCGCTGGCCGGCATCTCGCACGACATCCGCAATCCGCTGGCGCGCCTTCGGATGCAGATCGAGATGGCCGATGTCGCGTCGGCAGAACGCGATTCGATGGCCGAGGACATCGAACGCATCGACCGGATCGTCGGCCAGTTCATCCGGTACGCGCAGGCAGCGCAGCCGCCGCGCGCCGAAGACGTCGACGTGCAGGCCGTGCTGGCCGGAATCGCACACGCGTACCGGTCGGCGATCGACAACGGCGACCTCGAACTCTCGATCGACGGCGGCGACGCGCAGCGCTGGATCGGCGATCCGACCGACCTGCAGCGCGCGCTTTCGAACCTGATCGACAACGCGCTGCACTATGGGCGCAGCGAACCGGATCTGCCGGCACGGGTCGAACTGCAGGCGCGCGCAGTGCGCAACGGCATCCGGCTCGCGGTACGCGATCACGGTCCGGGCATCGCACCGGAAGACGGCGAGCGGCTGCTGCGGCCGTTCGCGCGCAGGGACCGCGAGCGCGGCGAAAGCGGCGGCTCGGGGCTCGGTCTGGCGATCGTCGAACGTCTCGCGCGTCGGTATGGCGGTCGCCTGCAACTGGCCAATGCACCGGGGGGCGGTCTTGCGGCAGACTTGCAGTTGCCCGATTACCGTCCGGCACCGGTTCGATAGGCTCGTACAATCAATCGGATATTGGATGTCAATTGGAGTTGTCAATCGGTCTTTGCTAGAGTCGCTGCAGCGGCGCGGCGAACCCCGCGCGCCCCGCGACAGACGCGCAACCGCGCCATTCCTTCCGTAACGCAGAACAGGAGACTGCCCCATGGCCGCGCTGAAAGGCACGAAGACACATCAGAACCTCAAGGAGGCGTTCGCCGGCGAGAGCCAGGCGAATCGTCGGTACCTCTATTTCGCGAACAAGGCCGACGTCGAGGGCCAGCCCGAAGTGGCGGCGCTGTTCCGCTCGACCGCCGAAGGCGAGACCGGCCACGCGCACGGTCACCTGGACTACCTGTCCGAGGTCGGCGATCCGGCAACCGACCTGCCGATCGGCAACTCGGAGAAGAACCTGAAGTCCGCGGTCGCCGGCGAAACGCACGAATACACCGACATGTATCCGGGCATGGCGAAAGCGGCGCGCGACGAAGGCTTCGACGAGATCGCCGACTGGTTCGAGACGCTTGCGAAGGCCGAACGCTCGCATGCCAACAAGTTCGCGAAGGCCCTCGAGTCGTTGACCTGAGCGGCGCGAGCCGCACCTGGCCGCCCTGCCCGGGCGGCCGCTCGACGATCGACGGGGGGAGCTGCACGCTCCCCCTTTTTTCAGGACCGTGACGATGACCGTACGAGAAGGTTCCCTGGAAGCGCCGACCCGGCATCCGCTCGACTGGAAGAACCCGCAGTTCTACGACGAAACGGCCGCGCTCGACGAAATGCAGCGGGTCTTCGACATCTGCCACGGCTGCCGACGCTGCCTGAGCCTGTGCAACGCCTTTCCCACGCTGTTCGACCTGGTCGACGAATCGGCCAGCGGCGAGGTCGTCGACGTCGATCGGGCCGACTACTGGAAGGTGGTGGACCAGTGTTACCTGTGCGACGTCTGCTACATGACGAAGTGCCCGTACGTGCCGCCGCATCCGTGGAACCTGGACTTCCCGCACGTGATGCTGCGCGCCAAGGCGATCCAGTTCCGCAAGGGCACGCCGACGAAGTTTCGCGACAACGCCCTGTCGTCGACCGATCGCAACGGCACGCTCGCGGGAATCCCGGTCGTCGTGCAGGTCGTCAACCGCCTCACGCGCAACAGGACGTTCCGCAACGTCCTCGAGAAGAACCTCGGCGTGCACCACGAGGCCTGGCTTCCCGAGTTCACGAGCGACAAGTTCCGCGCATACGCGGCTCCGTCGAAGCCGCACCCGGTGCGCGACGGCGAGCGCACCCCGGGAAAGGTCGCCGTCTACGCGACCTGCTACGTGAACTACAACGAGCCGGGAATCGGGCACGACCTGCTCAAGGTGCTCGACCACAATGCGATTCCGTACGTGCTCGCCGAAAAGGAGTCGTGCTGCGGGATGCCCAAGCTCGAACTCGGCGACCTGGAGTCGGTCGAGAAACTCAAGGACCGCAACATCCCCGCGCTGGCGAAGCTCGCACGCGACGGATACGCGATCCTCGCGCCGATTCCGTCGTGTGCGCTGATGTACAAGCAGGAGCTGCCGCTGCTGTTTCCCGACGAGGCCGACGTGCTCGCGGTGCGCGATGCGATGTTCGACCCGTTCGAGTACTTCGCGTTGCGGGCGAAGGACGGCCTGCTGCGGACCGACTTCCCGGTTGCGCTGGGCAACGTCTCGTACCACGTCGCATGCCACATGCGCGTGCAGAACGTGGGGCAGAAGACGCGCGAGACGCTCGAGTCGATCCCCGGGACGAACGTGCGCACCGTCGAGCGCTGTTCGGGCCACGCCGGCACGTGGGGGGTGAAGAAGGAGTTCCACGAGACGGCGATGAAGATCGGCCGCCCCGTGTTTCGCCAGATGGGAGAGCATCCGGAGGGTGCGCCCGACTGGATCGCCTCCGATTGCCAGCTCGCGGGCCATCACATCGAACAGGGAATGGGCCCATCCGGCAGCGAAACGCAGCGCAGGCTCGCGCATCCGTTGACGCTGCTTCGCATGGCATACGGATTGCAGTGACACGGATCGACGACGGTCGACGAAGACGGGGTATCCGATGGCAAGAATCACGCGTGACTCGTTGATGTCTCTCGAAGCCTACGCGAAGGCGCGACCCGGATTTCGCGCGAAGGTGCTCGAGCACAAGAAGAACCGCAAGGTCCCGCTCGGCGAACACATGACGCTGCTGTTCGAGGACGAGACCACGGTGCGCTACCAGGTGCAGGAGATGCTTCGCATCGAGCGCATCTTCGAGGAGGAGCCGATCGCCCACGAACTCGACGCGTACAACCCGCTCGTTCCCGACGGGCGCAACCTGAAGGCGACGATGCTGATCGAGTACGAGGACGTCGACGTTCGCAGGCGCGAACTCGCCAGGTTGATCGGCGTCGAGGACCGGACCTGGATCCGCGTCGCGGGCCACGACAAGGTCTACGCGATCGCCGACGAGGACCTCGATCGCGAGAACGACGAAAAGACCTCGGCCGTGCATTTCCTGCGCTTCGAACTCGACGAGGCGATGGCGCAGGCGCTCAAGCGCGGCGCCTCGCTGGCGATGGGGGTCGATCACGAGAACTACCTGCACGTGACCGATCCGGTTCCCGAGCCGGTGCGTGCCTCGCTGGCCTCCGACCTCGCCTGAAGGACGGTCCGCCCCGAGGGACGGTCCCTACGCGCGCATTCCGTCGACGACAGGCCGCGGCGTATCGGGTGCTTCGGCTTCCAAACGCTGCGGATGCGTGTAGACGGTTGCCTGCCCGTTGCGCACGAAGCCGCACAGCGTGACGCCCAGCGCCTGCGCGACGTCGATCGCCAGCGACGTCGGCGCGGAGACGGCGCAGACGACTTCGAATCCGGCGCGCGCCGCCTTGGCGATCATTTCGAGCGTGACCCGACTGCTCAGCGCGACGCCGCAGCCGGCGAACGACCGACCGCCCAGCAGACGACGTCCGATCACCTTGTCGAGCGCGTTGTGGCGCCCGAGATCTTCGGCCAGTTCGAGAATTTCCGCGTCGGCAGAGAAGATCGCCGCCGCGTGAGCACCGCCGGTCGCGAGCCATACCGCCTGGCGGCGACGCATCGCGTGCATCACGCTGCCGAAACCCTCCTGCGCGAAACGCATCGTCGCGCGCACCGGCGCAATGCCGCGCAGCAGGTCGTCGACGCGTTCGCGACTGCCGCAGATTCCGCAACTCGAGCCGACCACGACGTCGCGGCGCCGGACGCGCGCCCGCGCCGGATCGACGAGAACGATTCGAACGACGCCCGGGGTCTTCTCGCAGCCGGCGATCGACTCGATGTCCGGGATCTCGTCGAAGAGGCCTTCGGTGTACGCGAAGCCGGCGGCGAGCGCGATCGCGTCGCTGCCCGGGGCGTCGCCGAGCAGCCCGTCGGCCGGAGTGAATGCACTGGCCGAATCGCTCCGCCCGGCCGGCGTCCACATCAGCGTGTAGGTGCCGATGCCGCGCACGTCGATCGTGAGCGGCTCCTCTTCGATGACCCAGCACGCGTCCTCGATCGCCTGGCCGCCGCCGAGGCGGCAAGCTGCGACGGGAACGATGCCGGGAATGCGGTCGGGATCCATGGCGCGCGCCTCAACCGGACTTGCGCACCGACACGCGCACGATGTCCGAGCCCGATCCGGTCGCGTCGGTGAGCTCGAGGCTCATCAGCGCCACCGTGTTCAGGCTCGGCGCGCGCAGCTCCTTCGCGTACGGCGTCGCCCAGTGGTCGAACTGGCCGATCATCAGCAGCGTGTCGGGACGAATGCCGGCGGCGAGGATCGCGGGACCGCGCGTGACGTTGACCAGCGACTCGATCTCGAGCTCGTCGCCGTCGGCGATACCCATCGAGCGCGCCGTCTCGCGGTTGATCAGGATGCCGTGATGGCCGCGCACGTTCCCCGCGACTTCGTGCATCTGCGGAATCGACACGTTGCCGCTGGCGTGGAACTGCATGCTCTTGGTCGTCAGCAGCCAGAAGGGGAACTCGGCCGGGTCGCGTCCGGCGTGGGCGATCGCGTTCTCCCAGCGCTTCGGCACGTCGTCCCAGGCGGGCAGGAACTGGTACTCGGAGAGTTGCTCGTCCCACCAGTGCATCCCCTGCTCGTGCAGGCGGCGCGTGAGCTCGAGCCCCGAGCGCATCAGCCGCTCCTGGTACGGCAGCTCGAAGCGCAGACCGTGTTCGACCATCGCCGGATACAGGTACCAGCCGCGTTGCGAGTACGGACGCGCGTAGAAGCCGTGTTCCTTGAACCAGGCGAGATCGTGCACGTCCTCGCCGCCGGAGACCGACCAGGTGGCGGCCTTGCACTGGGCATCCCAAACCGCGTCGACCGCGTGGGTGCGCGTCGGATCCAGTGCGAAGTCGAAGCCCTCGCCGCGCAACGGAACGCCGCCGGCCCCGCGGTTGATCGCCTCGTTGTAGCGCTCGAGCAGACCGACGCGTCGCGCCAGCTCGCCGCTGATCCAGGTGAAATCGCGCGCCTCTCCCAGCGGCTCGATCGCCGGCTGGCGCAGCACGAAACCTTCGTGCGCCCAGTATTGCTCGACGAACTTCGATCGCCCGAGGCGGATCAGCTGCGTGCTCTCGAGATCGGTCGCCTCGGGCAGCAGCACGTCGGCCATCCAGTTGGTCTCGTCCACCGTGTAGGCGAACGAAACCATGAACGGAAAGCCGGCGATCGTCTCGACCAGATGGCGCGTGTCCCAGAACGAGATCGCCGGGTTGG
>CAYZYC010000004.1:0-27434 GCA_964481165.1 uncultured Limnobacter sp.
CGAGCATTCAGGGATGTGACGCAGATGCCCGGGCGCAAGGAGATCGGCGCCCATGACCGCGACACGACAACAAGCACGACGACCAACTCGACGACCGCGTCGGGCGCGAGCACAGACCCTGTTGTCGGCAAAGGCGCGGGCCGTGTGCGGCGGGTGCGCCTGTGCGCAGCCGAGAAGCGGACCCGCGCCGGCGCGCGCGCGAAGCGCGCGTCGTAATCACTCTCGCCGCGATTGTTCGAACGGAGCGAGCGCAGCTCGCGCAGTGAGTTTCGCGGCGCCAGCCGGCGCGGGGAGCATCGCAGGGAACCGCCGCGCAGCGGCGGCAAGCACCGTGCGCACCCGCCGCACACGGCCCGCGCCTTTGCCCGCGCCGACATCACGCGCCGACATCACGCGCCGCCGACGTCACGCAAGCAGCCGCCTACCCCGCCCGCCCGAGCACGATCTCGAGTTCCGCGAACCCGCCGCCCGGATGCCCATGCAGCGCATACGGCGGTCGCGGCCAGTGCCAGTGCGCCGACGTGAACAGCGCGCGCATCGCGTTGACGTCGCAGTGATACGGCGGACCTTCGATGCGTCCTTCCCGCCGTCCGGCGCGTTCTGTCTGTACCGCCATCAGCATCAGCGTGCCGCCCGGCGCGACCCAGGAAGCGAGCCTGTGCGCGTACGCGACCCACAGGTCGGGGTGCAACGCGCACAGGCAGGCCTGGTCCCAGACCGCGTCGAGCGCATCCGCGGGCGACCATTCGAGCAGGTCGGCTTCGATCACTTCGGCGTCCAGGCCGGCGCGTTCGAGTCGCTCGCGGGTCAGGCCGACCGCGGCCGGCGCGTAGTCGACTCCGATCGTGCGGTAGCCGGCGGCGGCGAGCAGCGCCACCTCGTGGCCCGCACCGCATCCCGGAACCAGCACGCGCGCGCCGGCCGGGACGATGCCCTGCGCGAGCAACGGCGCGAGCGCCGGATTCGGCTCGCCGCGGTCCCACGGCATGGACTGCGACTCGAAGCGTTCCTGCCAGAACGCCCTCGTCGGACCGCCGCGCGGCGGGGCGCTCATCTCCGCGTCAACTCCCGTCGTACCGATAGAAGCCGCGGCCCGCCTTGCGCCCGAGCATCCCGGCGTCGACCATCTCGCGCAGCAGCGGCGCCGGACGGTATTTCGGGTCGTTGAAGTTGCCGTAGAGCACTTCCATCACCGCGAGTTCGACATCGAGTCCGATCAGGTCGCACAGCGCGAGCGGACCGATCGGATGGTTGCAGCCGAGCTTCATGCCGGCATCGATCTCCTCGGCGCTCGCCAGTCCTTCCTGCAGCGCGAAGATCGCTTCGTTGATCATCGGGCACAGGATCCGGTTGACGACGAAACCCGCGCTGTTCTTCACGCCGATCGGCGTCTTGCCCAGGCGCTCGGCGAGATCGGTGACGCTGCGCACCGTGTCGTCCGAAGTGCGCAGTCCGCGGATGATCTCGACCAGCGCCATCACCGGAACGGGATTGAAGAAGTGCATCCCGACGAAACGTTCGGGATCCTTCAGCGCGGCCGCCAGCTTCGTGATCGAGATCGACGAGGTGTTCGTCGCGATGATCGTTCCGGGCCGCGCGATCGCATCGACGTTGCGCAGGATCTTCTCCTTCAACGCCTCGTTCTCGGTGGCCGCTTCGATGACGAGGTCGACCGACGCGAGATCCTCCGCGCGCGTCGTCGTGCGCACGCGCCCGAGGATTTCGGTCTTCTTCGCCTCGTCGATCGACGATTTCTTCACCAGCCGGTCGAGCGAACCGGTAATCGCCCTGACGCCGCGTTGCGTGGCGGCTTCGTCGATGTCCTGCATCACGGCGGCAATGCCGGCGACGGCGCACGCCTGCGCGATGCCGCTGCCCATGGTGCCGGCGCCGATGATGCCTACGGTCTGGATGGCCATGCTCGGGTCCCTGTCGTTGCTGGATCGGAGCCCGATTCTATCCAGTGTCCCGCCGCTCAACGGGTGCGCGCGGCGAATCCCGCCTCGCCGAGGCGTCGGAGGATGCGGGCGACGTGCTCTTCGGATTCGGTCTGCACGACGATCTCGATCTCGACGCGTTGCGTGCCCACGGTGCCGAACGCGCGTTCGTGGCGGATCTCCTCAATGTTCGCGCGTTCGTCGGCGAGCAGGCGGGTGAGTTGCGCGAGCGCCCCCGGCGCGTCGCGCACGTCGACGTACAGGCGCGCGAGCCGTCCCGAACGCACCATGCCGCGCTCGATGATCGAAGCGAGCAGCAGAGGATCGATGTTCCCGCCGCTGAGCACGAGTCCGACGCGGCGCCCGCGGAACGGTTCGGGGTCGCTCAACAGCGCGGCCAGCCCGGTTGCCCCCGCGCCTTCGACGACGGTCTTCTCGACCTCCAGCAGCAACAGGATCGCCTTCTCG
Source organism: uncultured Limnobacter sp. (assembly GCA_964481165.1). Lineage (GTDB taxonomy): Bacteria > Pseudomonadota > Gammaproteobacteria > Burkholderiales > Burkholderiaceae_E > Zeimonas. The sequence goes on from CAYZYC010000004.1 coordinate 2,406, forward strand.
ATCTCCGCTTCGCCGACCACCGCGACGCGGTCGACGCACTTGCGGATGATCGGCAGCGTGCGCTCGCCGAGCCGGTTCACCGCGATTCCGTCGGCGATCGTGCTCGCTCCGACTTCGTGCCGGCCACCTTCGAGTGCGTCGTGCACCAGCGCGAAACGCTCGCTCTGCACGCCGACGACGCGGATGTCCGGGCGCAGGTGCCGGGCCGCCGTCGCGATGCCCGCAATCAACCCTCCGCCGCCCACCGGCACCACGAGGTCGTCGAGATCCGGCTGCGCGTCGAGCATCTCGAGCCCGACGGTCCCCTGCCCCGCGATCACCGCGTCGTCGTCGAAGGGATCGATCGGCGTCAGCCCGCGTTCGGCCGCGAGTTCGGCGCCGCGCGCATGCGTTTCGTCGAATCGTTCGCCGTGCAGTTCGATGGTCGCGCCGAATTCGCGGGTTCGCGCGATCTTCACCGACGGCGTGAACGCCGGCATGACGATCGTCGCGGGGATCGAAAGCCGCCTTGCGTGCCACGCCACGCCCTGCGCGTGGTTGCCTGCCGAAACGGCGAGCACGCCGCGCGCGCGCTGCGCCGGCGCGAGCTGCCCGAGCCGGTTCAACGCGCCGCGCTCCTTGAACGACGCGGTGAACTGGTGGTTCTCGAACTTCAGCCAGACCTGCGCACCCGTGATCTCCGACAGGGTGCGCGAGTGCAGCAGCGGCGTTCTTTCGACCTGCCCGGCGATGCGCGCGGCGGCGGCCTGGACGTCGGCGAAGTCGATCATTGCTGGATCAGGAAGACCATGAGGAACGTGACGATCGTCGTGCCGGTGTGGATCACCCGACTGTCGAAGCCACGAGGATGAACGCAAAACTGCTTCCCGTCACGCGGGCAGGCGCTTCGTGCTTTCGTATCCAGGAGATCCCGCGCTCGCCTTTACCGGTACCGGGCCGCCGAACCGTGCGGATGCCGGCGCGCGTAGGCTTCGAGCAGGACGAACACCACGCCGGCGACCACCAGCGGGGCGAGGTAGTACAGGGCCCGATACGCGATCACCGCGCCGAGCACCGGTCCGGTGCCGAGCTTCCATCCGAGCATCGCGACGAACACGGCCTCGAGCACGCCGAGCCCGCCGGGAATGTGCGACATCGCGCCGGTGATGGCGGCAACGCAGAGTACGGCGATCGCCTGCGTGTACGCCACCTGCCGTCCGAGCAGCAGGTAGATCACTCCCGCGATGAGAAGCCAGTTGGTCGCGCCGAGCACGAGCTGTCGAAGCGCCTTGCCCGAGGACGGCAGGACGAAATCGACGCCGCGCACGATCCACGAACGACGCGTGGAGAAGTGGCATACGGCGAGGTAACCGAACGCGACGACGAGCATGACCGCGCCGATCACGCGCATCGCGCCGTCACCGGCTTTCCAGCCCTCGGGGAACGCGACGCCGCCGTGCGCGAAGACGATCCCCGCCACCACGCAATAGCCCAGCCAGTTGGTCAGAACGCTGAAGAGCATCAGCGCCGCGATCGTCGATTGCCCGAGACCGGCCGCCGAGTACAGTCGCAGGCGGAATCCGGCGCCGCCGAGAATCGGCCCGAGGTTCAGGTTGAACGCGTAGCTGACGGCACCGATCGCGATCGTGCGCCAGTTCGCCAGATCGCGTTTCACGTACCGGCGGCTCAGGACGTCGAAGCAGCCGTAGACGACGTAGCTCGATGCGACGAGCGCCCCGGCGCCGATCAGGGTCGAGGCGCGATACGCGCGCAGCGTCGCGATGACCTCGTCCCATTCGATCGTCTTCGCCTGCCGGACGACGAGATACGCGACGGCGGCGAAGAACGCGAGGAGCAGGGCCTTTCCGATCCACTTCCGCACGCCGGGCCGGCGCCACGCCGGCAGCCCGGCAGCGGCCGGCAGATCAGGTGTTGACGATTTCGCCGCCATTCGGATGCAGGACCTGCCCCGACATGTAGCTCGAATCCTGGCTGGCGAGGAACACGAAGCACGGCGCGACTTCGGCCGGCTGCCCCGGCCTCTTCATCGGCACGTCGCCGCCGAACTCCGAGACGGCGTCCGCATCGAAGGACGCGGGAATCAGCGGTGTCCAGATCGGCCCCGGAGCGACCGCGTTGACGCGGATGCCGCGCTCGATCAGTTGCTGCGACAGCGAACGCGTGAACGAGACGATCGCTCCCTTGGACGCCGAATAGTCGAGCAGCTTCGGGCTGCCGCGATACGCGGTGACCGATGCCGTGTTGACGATGCACGCGCCGCGCTTCAGGTGCGGCAGCGCGGCCCTGGACAGGTGGAACATCGCGAAGACGTTGGTGCGGAAGGTCTTCTCGACCTGCTTCGCGTCGATGTCCTCGATCGAGGCCTCGAGGTGTTGCTCGGCTGCGTTGTTCACGACGATGTCGATCCGTCCGAACGCTTCCAGCGCACGCGCGACCAGCTGCGCGGCGGTATCGGGTTCGCCGATGTCGCCGGCGACGGCAATGCAGCGCCGGCCGGCTTCTTCCACCAGCCGAACCGTTTCGCGGGCGTCGTCGTGTTCGTCGAAATACGCGATCAGCGAATCGGCGCCTTCGTGCGCATAGGCGACGGCGACCGCGCGTCCGATCCCGCTGTCGCCCCCGGTGATGATCGCGACGCGGCCGCGCAGCTTGTCGCTGCCCTGGTAGTCGGGTCGTTCGCTGGTCGGCTGCGGACGCATGTCGCTTTGCAGCCCCGGCTGCCGGTCCTGCTTCTGCGGGGGCAGCGTCTTGACGGATCGTTTCTGCTTCATCGCAAAGTCCTGTTCTCGCGCGCGCCTCGTTCAATGCAGCGCGTGCGGCTGGCCGGCGGCCTGCGCCGCAACATCGTCCGCACCCTCCGCGGGCTCTTCGTGCCGGATCGTGTCCACCTGCGGCCGGTGCGCGGGCAGCCATTGCGCCCAGTACGGGTACCGGCGCAGTACGTGAAAGACGACGAATCCCGGAACGAAACGCCACAGGCCGGGGTTGCGCCCGACGCCGCGCTCCATCTGCCGGCAATGACGTTCGATCAATCGCTCGAGGCGGCGGCGAAGTTCGAGGCCGAATTCGCGATCGCGGATGATCAGGTTCGCCTCGAGGTTCAACGACAGGCTCAGCGGGTCGAGGTTGCTCGACCCCACGGTGGACCACTCGTCGTCGGCGATCGCGACCTTCGCGTGCAGCGGTCGCTCGCAGTATTCGTGGATCGCGACACCGGCACGCAGCAGGTGCTCGTAGAGCATCCGGGCGGCGATGCGCACGATCGGCATGTCGGGTTCGCCCTGCAGGATCAGGTGGATGCGCACGCCCCGGCGCGCGGCCCTGCGCAGGTCGCGCAGCAACCGGTACCCCGGGAAGAAATACGCGTTGGCGATGTAGACATGCGAACGCGCGGCACGAATCGCGAGCCGATACTGGCGCTCGATGTCGGTTCGATGCCGGCTGTTGTCGCGCGTGACGAACAGCGCCGCCGCGCCGCCTTTCGCGGCTGCCGGTGCGGGAAGCCGCAGGGGCCGCCTGCTCCACGATCGAACCAGCGAGCGGACGCCGCCGTTTCGCGGTTCGCCACCGCGGCCGGACACGGCGCCTTCGACGAAACGGTGGATCGTGGCGACGATCGGGCCGCGCACCTCGACGGCGTAGTCCTGCTTGGCCATCGGACCGAAGTCGGCCAGATGGTCGGCCGAGTAGTTGATCCCGCCGACGAACGCGAGTTCCGCATCGACGACGACGAGCTTGCGATGCATGCGGCGGAACACGTTGCGCCGGAACCCGAAGATCTTTCGTTTCGGGTCGAACACGTGCACCCGAACGCCGGCTGCCGCAAGCGCCGCCAGGAACGGTTCGGTCAGTTCGGCCGAGCCGTATCCGTCGACGGTGAGATCGACCGAGACGCCGCGGCCGGCCGCCTCGATCAGCGCCCGCTGCAGTGCCTCGCCGACCTTGTCCTCGAAGACGATGAAGGTTTCGACCAGCACCTGGGCGCGTGCACGACCGATCGCTTCGAACACGCGCGGAAAGAACTCCTCGCCGTTCTCGATGAGTTCCGTGCGGTTGCCGTCGACCCAGCCGCCCTTCATGTTTCGAGCTCCGCGGCAAGCGGCGCGTGGTCGGACAGATGCGTCCACGGACGCGCGTGCAGCAGCATCGGATGCACGACGCGCAGGTTGCGCACGTAGATCCGGTCGAGCTTGAGCACCGGCCAGCGGGCCGGGAAGGTGCGCGCCGCCGATCCGGTTTCCTGCACGAACACCTCGACCAGCTGCGCGCAGTGTTCCAGTCGGGAGTGCGCCCGCAGTCGCCAGTCGTTGAAGTCGCCCGCCACGACGAGCGGCGCCTCGGGAGGTACCTTGTCGTCGATCAGGTGGCACAGGCGCTCGAGTTGCCAGCGCCGCTGCGCCTCGTCCAGCCCGAGATGCACGCAGATCGCATGCACCTCGACCTGGCTGTCGGGAACCGACAGCACGCAGTGCAGCAACCCGCGCCGCTCGCTGCCGTACACCGACACGTCGCGATTCTCGTGGCGCACGATCGGGAACTTCGACAGCACGGCGTTGCCGTGATGCCCTCCGCGGTGGATCGAGTTCTTGCCGTACGCGAACTGCGGCCAGATCGCATCGGCGAGGAACTCGTACTGCGAAGTCGTCGGCCAGTTCGGATGGCGACGGCGCGGCGCCGCCGCCTCGCCGAGCACTTCCTGCAGGAAGACGACGTCGGCCCCGATCGAACGCACCGCTTCACGCAGTTCGTGCAGCACGAAGCGCCGGTTGAAGACCGAGAATCCCTTGTGCGTGTTCACGGTGAGAACGCGCAGCCGTATCCCATGCTGCACCTCGCGGAATGGCCCCATGGCCGTGTCCGCTGCACGTTCCGTGCCCGCGCGCCGGCATCCGGGTGCGCGGCGGGGGCGCAGGCGGCGGAATCTCCGGATCGGGAGGCGGCTCGCGCGGCGGCTCCCGAGGCGGGGGTTGCGGAAGCGGCGGCGGCGCGGGATCGCCGATCGGTTCGGGAACCGGATCGCCGATCGGTGCGGGGGTTTCCTGGGACACGGCGTAGTGAACTTGCGTTGCGTTGGAAGAAATCGCGCAAGCGGCATGCCTCGGGAGTACCCTGAGACTTCGGGAGTACCCTGAGATGCCGTGACCGTCGTGCCGCCCCGGCGGCACCGACAGGCACGCAGCTTGCTCACCCGGCCCGGCTGTCGGTGCACACGTTGCCGCACCGGGTCACCGATCCAGGGAGTTCGATCATGAAGCTGCGACGTGCTCACGCCGCGGGACACCCGTCCTCGGACGACTGAGCGATGCGCGAGAATTCCCTGCAACTGCGCGAAGACTCCACGCATCGCGCCCGGCGTGCCGGCGATGCCGCGGCCCTGCGCGACGCCTTTGCCGAATGTCGAGGCCGTACCGTTGCATTGACCGACGGCCTTTCCGATGCCGACGCGACCGTGCAGTCGATGAACGACGCGAGCCCGGCGAAATGGCACCTGGCACACACGACGTGGTTCTTCGAGGCCTTCGTGCTGCGCGAAGCCGAGCCGGGCGCGGTGCCCTTCGACGAGCGCTACGACTACCTGTTCAACTCGTATTACGAGACGATCGGCGCGCGCCACCCGCGCCCGCAGCGCGGGATGCTCACGCGCCCCGGCATGGACAGCATCCTGCGCTACCGGGAGCACGTCGATCGCGCCGTCGAACGCTGGCTGTCGAACGCCGCTTCGCACGGTCCCGCGGCTGCCGGCCGGCTGTACGAACGCATCGAGCTCGGTATCCAGCACGAGCAGCAGCATCAGGAGTTGATCCTCACCGACCTGCTGCATCTCTTCTCGCGCAACCCCCTCGCTCCGGCATACCGGCCGGTGGCTCGAACGGCGAACGACGCGGGCGGCGTGGCTGCGGCCTCCGCGGCGCGTTACGTCGCGTTCGAAGGGGGCCGGTACCCCGCCGGACACTCCGGCAACGGTTTCGCCTACGACTGCGAGGGCCCGCGCCACGAGACGCTGCTGTTGCCGTTCGCGATCGCCGACCGGCCGGTCACCAACGCCGAGTGGTGCGATTTCATCGAGGACGGCGGCTATCGCACGCCGCTGCTGTGGCTTTCCGACGGCTGGGATCGCGTGCGGCTCGAGTCGTGGGAAGCTCCGCTGTACTGGCGCCTCGACGATCGCGACGGATGGCGCACGATGACGCTGCACGGCGAACGCGCGCCCGATCCGGCGGCGCCCGTGGCGCACGTCAGCTATTACGAAGCCGACGCCTACGCGCGCTGGGCCGGCAGGCGCCTGCCGACCGAGTTCGAATGGGAAGCGGCTGCACGACATGCGCTGCGCGCGAGCGGCGCAAACGATGTCGACGACGAGCAGCCGATCCGTTCGGGCAACTTCTCCGAAACCGAGCGATTCGAACCGGCACCCGCGGCTGCGGCGCAGCCGGGACACCTGCGCCAGATGTTCGGCGACGTCTGGGAATGGACTTCGAGCGCCTTCGCGGCGTATCCCGGATTCCGCCCTGCCGCCGGCGCCGTCGGCGAATACAACGGCAAGTTCATGTGCGGACAGTACGTGTTGCGCGGCGGTTCCTGCGCGACGCCGCGCGGACACGTTCGATCTACCTATCGCAACTTCTTTCCACCCCATGCGCGCTGGCAGTTTTCCGGCGTGCGCCTCGCCGAGGACCGTTCATGAGCACGGAGTCCAATCGCACGACGCACGGCGTCGACGTTCGTTCGCCTCGACCACTGCTGCGTCCGCCCGGCGAATTCGGTTCGGTGCGCTCGGCCCTCGACAGCACGGCCGCCACCGCGCTGCGCGCGCACGCCGCGCGCCTCGATACCGATGCCTGGACCGCCTACGACCCGCGTTTCGCTTCCGACGTCCTTTCGGGACTCTCGCGTGCGCAGAAGTCGATCCCGCCGACGTGGCTGTACGACCAGCGCGGTTCGCAGCTGTTCGAGGCGATCACCGAACTGCCCGAGTACTACGCCACGCGCACCGAAATCGAACTGCTTCGCCGGTGCGCGCCCGCGATCGCCGAATCGGTCGGCGCAAACGCGACGATGATCGAGATCGGAAGCGGATCGAGCCGAAAGACGCCGCTGCTCCTCGGGGCACTGAAGCGTCCGTATGCCTACGTGCCGGTCGACATCTCGGGGGCGTTCCTGATGCATTCGGCCGCGCTGCTGCGCGGGCGTTTCCCCGACGTGCGCATCCTGCCGGTGGTCGCCGATTTCCAGCGATCGGTGCAGTTGCCGCACGCGCTGCGCTTCGCGCCGGCGCGCGCGCCGCGACTCGTCTTCTTTCCGGGATCGACGATCGGCAACCTGACGCCCGAGGACGCGGTCGCCTGCCTCGCCCGGCTCGGCGAACTCTGCGCCGGCAACGGATTGCTCGTTCTGGGCGCCGACGGAAACCGGAACGAGGAAGTGCTCGTGCCGGCGTACGACGACGCCGCCGGCGTGACGGCTGCGTTCAACCGAAACCTGCTCGAGCGCATCAATCGGGAACTCGGCGGCACCTTCGACGTCGCAGCCTTCCGCCACGAGGCGCGCTACGACCGCGACCTGCATCGCATCGAAATGCACCTGGTCAGCCTTCGCGAACAGAGCGTCGAAGTCCTGCATCGCACGTTCGCGTTCCGGGCGGGCGAAACGATCCACACCGAGAACTCGTACAAGTACGACCAGGCTTCCGTCGAGTCGCTGGCGCGTGCATCGGGGCTCGAATACCGTACCGGCTGGATCGACGAAAGCACCGGCTTCGCCGTGCACGTGCTCGCTCCGCAAGAGCGCGCCTGAGACTTTCGCCGGGGACGCGCACGTCGCCCTACGGCTTCGTGCGCCGGTTCTCCGGTTTCTCGTAGCCGCGCACTCCGCGGCGATCGGTGTCCTGCTGTCCCTGCTCGATGTCGTCGTGCGCCTGCTTCAGCACGCGCCGGGGCTCGGTGTACTGGCTGTCGGCGGACGCATCCCGCTCGTGCGGCAGGCGCGGCGCCGAATCGTCTGCGCCGCTGCGGCGCGCGCGGTCTGCACCGCCGCTGCTGCGCGCGCGGCGCGGGGCACGCTTCCCGGTACCCGGCCGCGCCCTGGGCTCGGGATCCGGCGCCCTGGGCTCGGGATCCGGTTTGCCGTCGTTCCTGGCCATCGATGCTCCTTCGGCGAGAGCCGCGCGGCGCAATCGGGGTGCCTGTATCGCACCGAAGCCGAGCGGCAGCTGCGCGACACGAGCGGGCACTCCCCGCCGCCCCTGCACGGCGGTGGCATGTCGCTTGCGGGAGTCCTCGCACCGTACGCAACGCGCACGCCGCGGACGACGCGGCGCGACAACGAGAGTCTTTCAGCAGCGGTGCGCACTCCGACGTACGATATGCATTGACGTGAAGGGGGTGCCGGATGCGTCGCGCGCCGCTCTACAGCAGTTCGTCCCGAGATGACACCCGGCGGGCAGCGCCCGGTGCAACGCGTCCGTCGTCGCAGAGCGGCGCTCGTGGCGCCGCCGAAGCGCATCGCCGATCCCGGGACGCCGGAAAATCGAAGGCGCCGCCCGCGGCGAAGGCGCCGCCCGCGACCGGGTCGCAGGCGCCTGCCGCGGAGTCGCGCAGATGGCGCGATCGCGCGTTCGGTCCCGTTTTCATCGCGATACGCTCGCATCGGCGCGTGCTGCTGGCGGCGCTGCTGGGCGCCGCGCTCGGGATCGCAATGCTTTCGGCGATGCGCGACGGTGCGCAGCGCCCGCTGACGCAGCACGACATCGACGCCGCGGTCCTGCACGCGCTGCAGAACAACGCGCTGCCGGCGCCGGGGGCCAGGGCATGGCAGGTCATTCGCCCTTCGGTCGTTCGCGTGCGCGCGCTCGAGGCGCGGCAGCCCGACGGCACCGACATCGAACGCAACGTCGGCACCGGGGTCGTCATCGTCGACACCGGGATCATCCTGACGAACCTTCACGTGGTCGCCGGCGCGCCGCGCCTCGAAGTCGAGTTCGCCGACGGCTCGCTCTCCGAGGCGTCGATCTCGGGCCTCGAACCCGCGCAGGATCTCGCGATACTCCAGGCGAAGACAATCCCCGACGACCTGAAGCCGGCGACGATGCGCACGACCGACGATCTGTCGGTCGGCGAACACGTCGTTGCGGTCGGCTTTCCGTTCGGGATCGGCCCGACCGCCACCGCGGGCGTGATCTCCGGACTGCGACGCGAGTTCCGATCCCCGGAAGGCCAGCGCCTGCTCACGAACCTGATCCAGTTCGATGCGGCGGCAAACCCCGGCAACTCGGGCGGGCCGCTCGTCACCGCCGAAGGCGAAGTGATCGGCATCGTCACCGCGATCATGAACCCGACCGAGCAGCGGGTCTTCATCGGCATCGGGTTCGCGGTACCGATCGAGACCGCCGCGGCGTCGGCCGGCATGTCGCCGTTCTGACCCGAAACGATCCATCCACCGAAACGATCCATCGACCGGAAGAGATCCATGCCCCACGACGAGCCGAGACCGACCATCGACCCCGACTCCGAAATCGCCGCACAGATGCAGCGGGTCCTCTACGAGGTCAAGCGCATCGTCGTCGGGCAGGATCGTTTCCTGGAGCGGGTGATGGTGGCGATGCTCGCGCAGGGCCATCTGCTCGTCGAAGGCGTGCCCGGCCTCGCGAAGACGCTGACCGTGAAGACGCTGGCACGAACGATCCGCGGCAACTTCCGACGCATCCAGTTCACTCCCGACCTGGTTCCGGCGGACCTGGTGGGCACGCGGGTCTACAACCAGAAGGACAGCGAGTTCGCGACCGTGCTCGGCCCGGTGTTCACGAACCTGCTGCTCGCCGACGAGATCAACCGTGCGCCGGCAAAGGTGCAGAGCGCGCTGCTCGAGGTCATGGAGGAACGACAGGTCACGATCGCCGGCCGCACGCACCACGTGCCGGAACCGTTCCTGGTGATGGCGACGCAGAACCCGATCGAGACCGAAGGCACGTATCCGCTGCCCGAAGCGCAGGTCGACCGGTTCATGATGAAGGTGCTCGTCGGCTATCCGAGCGAGGAAGAGGAGTTCGTCATCGTCGAACGCGTCACCGGCAGCGATGTCGCGGTCGGCGCGGTCACCGACACCGAGCGGCTCGTGGCGCTGCAGCGCGCATGCCGCCAGGTCTACGTCGATCCGTCGCTCGTGCAGTACGCGGTGCGCCTGGTCTCGGCGACCCGCGATCCGGCACGCTGCGGTCTCGAGGAGTTCGAACGATTCCTGACCTTCGGCGCGAGCCCGCGCGCAACGATCCACATGATCGAAGGCGCTCGCGCGCTGGCCTGCCTTCGCGGGCGCCCGTACGTGTTGCCCGAAGACGTGACCGACCTCGTGCCCGACGTTCTTCGTCACCGGCTCGTGCTGTCGTACGAGGCGCTTGCCGAAGCGATCACCCCCGACCAGATCGTTCGCCGCATCCTGGCGGCGGTACCCGCGCCGGAACGGCCACTGGATACGCATGTCGACGCCACGGCCAACGCCTGAATCGGCGGCCCGGCCGCATGCCGCCGACGAGGTGCTGCGCCGCCTCGAATGGACGGTGCTGCGCCGGCTCGACGGCCTGCTGCAGGGCGACTACCGGACGCTGTTTCGCGGCAGCGGGCTCGACCTCGCGGACCTGCGCGAATACCAGCATCACGACGACGTGCGCTACATCGACTGGAACGTGACCGCGCGCCTGCAGACGCCGTACGTGCGCGAGTACGCCGAATCGCGGGAGATCGCCGCCTGGATGCTGCTCGACCTGAGCGGGTCGATCGATTTCGGGTCGCAGCACGTCACGAAGCAATCGGTTTCGCGCGACTTCGTCGCGATCCTCGCGCGCCTGCTGACGCGCCACGGCAACCGGATCGGCGCCATCCTCCATCGCGAGGGCGTCGAGGCGGTACTGCCGGCACGCGGCGGCCGACAGCAGGTATTGCAGTTGCTTCACACGATGGCGCGAACGCCCGAGCGCGTCGCGGGGCGCGCGCGCGGGCAGCGCACCGACCTGCGGCAGCCGCTGCGCGCCGCGCTGCAGATGATCCGGAAGCGATCGATGGTCTTCATCGTGTCCGATTTCCTCAGCGTTCCCGGCTGGGCCGCGCCGCTCGCGCAGCTGGTGCAACGCCACGAGGTCGTCGCGGTACGCCTGCTCGACCCGCTCGAGCAGCGCCTGCCCGACCTCGGGCTGATCACGATGCAGGACGCCGAAACCGGCGAACAACTGTTCGTCGACACGCACGATGCCGTGTTCCGCCGGCGCTTCGCAGCCGCTGCACAACGGCACGAGAACGAGCTGCGCGCGGCCTTCGGCGCGGCCGGCGTCGACGTGCTCGAGCTTTCGACCGACGGCGATCTGGTCGACGCTGTGCTGCGTTTCGCCGACCTGCGCAGGCGTCGCAGCCGTTTCGCTGCCGCCGGCGTGCTCGCTGCGAACCGGAACACCGCGATGGGGGGGACACGGTGATGGGTTTCCTCTGGCCGCAACTGCTGTGGATGCTGCTCGCCGTGCCGCTGCTCGTCGGCGTCTATTTCTGGGTGCTCGGTCGCCGCAGGAAGGTCGCGGTGCGCTACGCAGGGCTGGATCTCGTGCGCGAGGCGATGGGCAGCCGCCAGCGCTGGCGCCGTCACGTGCCGCCGCTGCTGTTCCTGCTCGCGCTGGTCGCGCTGCTCCTCGCGGTCGCGCGACCGACCGCGGTGATGACCCTGCCCTCGAAGCACGAAACCGTCGTCCTCACGATGGACGTGTCGGGCAGCATGCGCGCCACCGACGTCGCGCCGACGCGGCTTGCCGCCGCACAGATCGCGGCGCGCGCGTTCGTAGAGGAGCAACCGAACAGCACCCGGATCGGCGTCGTCACGTTCGGCGGCGGCGCCGCGCTGGTGCAGCCGCCGACGCAGCAGCGCGAGGAAATCCTCTCCGCGATCGACCGCTTCGAGTTGCAGCGCGGCACCGCCGTCGGCAGCGGAATCCTGATGTCGCTGAAGACGCTGTTTCCAGACCAGGAGTTCGAGGTTCCGTCGCAGGAGTCGCGGCGCGCGCAGCGCGCCGCATCGCTCGATCCCGGTCGCGCCCGCGCGCCCGAGCCGCCTCCACCGGTTCCGCCCGGTTCGTACACGTCGGCCGTGATCATCCTGCTGTCGGACGGGCAGACGACGACGGGACCCGACCCGCTCGAGGCGGCGCGCCTGGCGGCCGACCGCGGCGTGCGCGTCTATACCGTCGGGATCGGAACGCCGAACGGCGAGATCCTGATCGGCGACGGCTGGTCGATGCGCGTGCGCCTGGACGAGGATGCGCTGAAGGCGATCGCGCGAACGACGCACGGCGAATACTTCTACGCGGGCAGTGCGCCGGAGCTGAAGTCGATCTACCAGTCGCTCACCAGCAAGCTCGTTTTCGAGACGCGCGACACCGAGATCACCGCGTTGTTCGCCGCGGTCGCCGCGGCGCTCTCCGTCGTCTCGGCGCTCCTGTCGATGCTCTGGTTCAACCGCGTGTTCTGAACCGGGATGCCGGACCCGGACGGCGAACCGGGACGCGAAGAGGCGCCTACCAGCCCCACAGCAGGCGGCGGGCGACCCATCCCACGACGCCGGCTTCGTTGCGGATCTTCGCCCATCCCTGGCGGTGGCCGAGCGTGCGCAGCACGGTGCCGTATTCGGCCTTCGCGACGATCTTGTGCCGCGTCCCGGGCCCCTTGCGTATGTTGGCGGTCTTCGACTTGACGACCATGTGCGGCGTGCGATCGGTCAAGGGTCGGTACACCCAGCCGTTGTCGCCCTCGAAGTCACGCACCTGCAGCCAGTTGCCCTTGCGCGCGAGAACGATGAGCGGATAGCCGCGCGCGAGCAGCCACAGGCTCTCGTATTCTGTTCCCGGTCCGGTTCGCATGTTGATCTCGGAGCGGTCGACGCTCACCATCTGGCGCGCCTGCGCCGGGGAAACGATGCAAAGCGACGCGGCGGTGGCGGCGACGAGGCAGGCGAGGAAACGGCGGGCGACGGCGGGGGCTCGGGTCATCGGATCGTGGACTCCTTTCGATGCGGTCGGTCACGCGCGTGCACGCGCTGCCCGGATTCTAGTGCGCATCGGCGAACGAGCGCCGATTCAGGCGCTTTCGATCGCCGGCTCCTGCATCGCGGCCACCTGCTCGCGCAGCTCCAGCACGCGGTCCTGCCAGTAACGTTGCGTGCCGAACCACGGAAACGCGGCCGGAAACGCCGGATCGTTCCAGCGGCGCGCGAGCCACGCGGAATAGTGGATGAGCCGCAGCGTGCGCAGCGGCTCGATCAGCTGCAGCTCGCGCCGGTCGAAATCGGCGAAGTCCTCGTAGCCGGCGAGAACGTCGCCGAGCTGCCGCGTCATCGATGCGCGATCGCCCGACAGCAACATCCAGAGGTCCTGGACCGCCGGACCGTTGCGCGCGTCGTCGAAATCGACGAAATGCGGTCCGTCGTCGGTCCACAGGACGTTGCCCGCGTGGCAGTCGCCGTGCAGGCGCAACGCGCGCACCGCTCCGACGCGATCGAAAGCGTGTCGCACGGCGTCGAGCGCCTGGGCGACGATGCCGCTCCATGCGGCGACGAGGTCCGGGGGAATCCACTCATGCGCGAGGAGCCACGCACGCGGCTCCTCGCCGAACGATGCGACGTCGAGCGCCGGCCGGTGCACGAACGGGGTTCGCGCCCCGACGGCGTGGATGCGCCCGACGAAGCGGCCGATCCGTTCGAGCGTGTCACCGTCGTCGAGTTCGGGGGCGCGGCCGCCCCGGCGCGGATAGACGGCGAAACGGTATCCGTCGAAGCGTGCCAGCGTCGGTGCGATGCGGTCGGGCGGCGGCGCATCGGCCGCGCGCGGCTCGAGCCGCATCGGGCCGACGACCGGGATCTCGCGTTCGGCCAGTTCGGCGACGAACGCATGTTCCTCGACGATCTGCTCGTCGCTCCAGCGTTGCGGACGATAGAACTTCGCGACTACCGAACTTCCGTCTTCGAGCCGGACCTGGTAGACGCGGTTCTCGTAGCTGTTCAGCGCCAGGAAGCGGCCGTCGCCGCGCAGCCCGACCGACTCGAGCGCGTCGAGCATGCGGTCGGGCGTGAGGCGGGCGTACGGTGCCGCGTCATCGGACATCGTCCGATTCTACGCGGCGCGTGCGCGCCCTCGCGGAGCATCAACCGAACTTGAACAGCACCCCGTATCCGCCGCGCGGGTACGACCACTCGACGTTCTCGCTGCACACCAGCCGGCAGGTTCCGCATTCGAGGCAGCCGTCGGTCGACAGCACCACGCTGCCGTCGTCTTCGCGGGTATAGCACGCGGCCGGACACGACCAGGTACACGCCTGGACCTCGCAATCGTCGCGGCAGACGTCGGGGTTGCGTATCGAGATGTGCGGGCGCCCTTCGTCGACCCGGTACCGGTTCTCGAACAGCTTCTCTTCCACCTTGCTCATCGGAAGGCCCTCATCAGCTTGATTGCGTCGCCGAACAGCCCGAAGCGCGAGCGCTTGTCGAGGAAGTCGCGCTTGATCTCCCGTTCCTTCGAGAGCTTGTCGACGCCGTCGACCTTCAACAGCGTGTGCGCCGCGCGCGTGAGAAGTTCGGGGTACGTCGTGAGGAACTGCCGGTTGACGTGCAGGATGTCGGGCACGTCGCGGTATTTCTTCAGGTCCTTCATGACGAAGCTCTGCTCGAGCGCCTTGCGATAGCGCTTCAGGTTCGCCGCGCTGCAGCTCTTGCCCTCGTCGCGCAACTGGATGATCGTCTCGGCGGCGAGCCGGCCCGTGGTCATCGCCAGGTTCGATCCCTCGCGGTGCACCGCGTTGACGAAGCCGCCCGAATCGCCGCAGATCACCCAGCCGTCGCCGTGGATCGCGGGAATCGCGTTGTAGCCGCCCTCGGGGATCAGGTGCGCCGAGTATTCCTTGACCTCGGATCCGGCGATCAGCGGTTTCACCGACGGATGATTCTTCATCTCCTCGAGCAGCTGGTACGGGCTCACGCGCGCGGACTTGAAGTCCTCGACCATGCAGCCGATGCCCAGCGAGATCGATTCCTTGTTCGTATACAGGAAACCGGTGCCCACCATCCCCTTCGTGATCTTCCCGTACATCTCGATGACGACACCGTTGTCGCCCGAGATGTTGAAGCGCTCCTCGATCGTGTGCTTCGGCAGGAAGTGCATCTCCTTGACGGCGAGCGCGACGTCGTGCGCCTTCACCGGAGGCCGCAGCCCGGACTTCGTCGCCACCAGCGAATTCACGCCGTCTGCCAGCACGACGACGTCGGCGTGCACCTCGCCGTTGGCGCGATCGGTGCGAACGCCGACGACACGATTGCCGTTCTTCAGCAATTCGAGGACCGTCGTCTCGCAGATCAGCAACGCGCCCGCATCCTGGACCTTCTTCGAGAACCACTTGTCGAGGTTCGCGCGGATGACCGTGTAGCGCGTCGGCAGTTCGTCGCCTTCGGGCGATCCGCGAAAATGCGAGCCGACGTGCGAGTGGTCGTCCATCAGCCACATGCGCTGCTCGACGACCGCGCGCTCGAGCGGCGCCTGCTTGCGACAGTTCGGAATGACCGACTCGAGCGCATCCGGGTACATGATCGCGCCCTGCACGTTCTTCGATCCCGGGTATTCGCCGCGCTCGATCTGCAGGACCTTCATTCCCGCTTTCGCCATCAGGTAGGCGGCGGAGTTGCCCGAGGGTCCCGCGCCGACGACGATCGCATCGAATTTCTCTGCCATGTCCGCTCCTTCAGGCAGGTTGGCGATTCGCGATCCGCTCGCGCAGCGCTTCGGTCAGTGCCGGCAGGATCTGCAGCGCATCGCCGATGACGCCGTAGGTGGCGAAGTCCATGATCGGCGCCTTCGGATCGGTGTTGATCGCGATGATCACGTCGGCGCCCTCGACGCCGACCCGGTGCTGGATCGCCCCCGAGATGCCTGCCGCGATGTACAGCTTCGGGCGGATCGTCTTGCCGGTCTGGCCGATCTGGCGGTCGCCCGCGATCCAGCCGGCCTGCGCGACGGGTCGCGAACCACCGAACTCACCACCGAGCACCGAGGCGAGTTCCTCGACCAGCCGGAAATTCTCGGGTTTGCCCAGTCCGCGTCCGCCGGCGACGACGATGTCGGCATAGGCGAGTTGCGCCTTGTCGGTATCGGCATCGGGGATGTACGAGAGGATCTTCGTGACGACGTCGTCTTCGCGCAGCGCGACTTCCTCGCGGAAGATCGCGCCGTCGCGATTCCCGTCGCGCGCCGGCATCGCCATCACGCGCGGACGCACGGTGGCCATCTGCGGCCGGTACTCGAGCGTGTGGATCGTGCACAGCAGCGTGCCGCCGAAGGTCGGGCGCGTAGCGGCGAGGCTGCGCGTCTCGTCGTCGATGCGAAGTTCGGTGCAGTCGGCGGTGAGCCCGGTGCCCAGCGTCGTCGCCACCGCTCCGGCGAGGTCGCGGCCGAGCGTCGTCGCGCCGAGCAGCAGGATCTCGGGCTGGTGGCGTTCGACGAGTTCGGTCAGCGCCTTCGTGTACGGGTCGGTGCGGTAGTGCGCGAGCACCGGATCGCGCACGACGTAGACGTTGTCGGCCCCGTGGCGGAACGCCTCGGCGCACGCCTCGTCGGTGCCTGCATCGTCCGGGCCGAGGACGACGCCCGACAACGGCACGCCGAGGTGGTCGGCGAGCTTGCGGCCTTCACCGAGCAGTTCCCACGACACCGGATGCACGCGGCCGCGTTCGAGTTCGACGTTGACCCATACCCCTTTCCAGGTGCCCAGGTCGACGCCGTCGGCACGACGGGGTGCCGCGGCTGCCGCCGGCGCCTGCGCCGCGGCGGATGTTTCCTCGGAGTTGCTCATCGGCCCACCTCGTTCTCGAGCTCGGGATGACGTTCGAAAACCTTCGCGAGCAGCGCATCGACCGCTTCGCGGGCGTTCGCTGCCTCGACGATCTCCGCCTTCACCGCACGCGGCGGCGGCGCGAACACCTTCTTGACGACGGTCGGCGAACCCTTCAGTCCGCAACGCGCGAGCTCGGGGATTCCGGCCGCCTTGTGATCCCATTCGACGACATCGCAGCGCGCGGCACGGAACATGTCGTCCATTCCGGCGAAGCGGATCGTGTTCGCGCCTTCCATCATCGTCACCAGGCACGGAAGCTTCGTGCGCAGCACCTGGACGCCGCCCTCGGCGCGACGATGGACGGTGATCTCGCGCCGCTCGCGATCGACGCCCTCGATGCGCGAGACGTAGGTCAGCTGCTGCAGGCCGAGCCGTCGCGCGATTCCGGGGCCGACCTGCGCCGTGTCGCCGTCGATCGTCTGCTTGCCGCAGAAGACCATGTCCACCGGTTTGTCGCCGCCGATCGTGCGGATCGCCGACGAAAGCGCGTACGAAGTGGCCAGCGTGTCGGACCCGGCGAACACGCGATCGGTGATGAGGATCGCGTCGTCGGCGCCGAAGGAGACGCACTTGCGCAGCGCGTCGACCGCCATCTTCGGTCCCATGCTCAGCACGGTGACCCGCGCGCCCAGGCTGTCCTTCAACCGCAGCGCCTCCTCCAGCGAGATCAGGTCGTACGGATTGATGACCGCGGGCACCCCCTGGCGCATGATCGTGTTCGTCACCGGGTGTACCCGGATCTGGCTCGAGTCGGGCACCTGCTTGATGCAGACGACGATGTGCATGGTCATGGAACGGGACCTCCGGTATTCCGGTACCGTTTTACCATTATTGGCAGGAATCCGGGCAACTCCGGTGGCCGTTTCACCTCGGCACACTTGATGTGAATCAATCGTTCGTGGGCTCCGCCGACAGTCAATACCGACGGTTTCTTCATAGGGTCTATCTATCGAGCGCGCCTCGCGATTCCGCACAGCCGCGCGGCGCGCCGCCGACCCGCCGCTTCCCTGGACAGGCGCCGGGGATCACGAAAGCAAGCACCAACACCGCCGGTTGGCCACGAGCGCAGTCGGGTGCCGCGCGGCCGACTGCGGTTCGGTCGCCGCGCCGCCGACCGCAGGCCGACTGCCGCCCAGACCGACCGGGCGCTCAGCGCACGCGCACGCGATCGCCGTCCCGGATCTGCTGCCCCGGATGCAGGATCACGCGTTCCCCGGGCTGCAGGCCAGCAACGATTTCCGCCAGCAATCCGCTTCGCCTGCCGACTTCGACGCGGCGCAGACGCGCGCGATCGCCGTCGAGCACGAACACGCCCTGGCGCTCTCCCTCGCGAAACAGCGCGCCGGCCGGCGCCTGCAGCACGTCGTCGCCCTGCCAGACGATGAAGCGCGCGAGCACCCGGTAGCCGTCGCCGAGAGCGCGCCGGCTCTCTCGATCGCTCTCGAAGTCGAGGATCACCCAGACGCGCTGCTCCTCGACGCCGAGCGCCGAGACTTTCGTGAATCCCGCGGGCTCGACGCGTCGCACGCGGGCGGCGAGCGTCGCTTCGCCGCCCCAACGCTCGAGTTCCACCGGCATCCCGGGCTCGAGACGCACCGCATCGGGAGAGAGCACGTCGACAACCGCTTCGAGGCTGTCGACGTCTCCGAGCGTCACGATCGGAGCGCCCGGCTGCACCGCGCCTTCGCTTTCGCGATGACGTGCCAGCACCGTCGCATCCAGCGGAGAAACGACGTCGACGGTCGTCGGCGCGCGCTCCCGCCCGCTGACCGCGAGCATCGCCTGCGCCATGTCGCGTTCGTGGCGCGCGACATCGACGGCGAATCGCGCCGATCGCAGCAGCGCGGCGGCGCTGCGCGCTTCGCTGAGCGCGCGATCGAGGGCGAGCGCCGATACGTGGCCGCTGTCGGCCAGCGGTTGCAGTCGTTCGACCTCGCGGTCGGCGAGCGATGATCGTGCCTGCGCTGCCGACCGTTGCGTGCCTGCGGCCTGCAGCGCCGATTCGGCGCGCGCCGCCGCGGCCGCCGCCTGCGCGTGCTCCCGGGCATCGAGCGGCGCCGCGAACGAAGGCGCGATCGTGAACAGGAGATCGCCGCGTGCGGTCCGGTCACCGGGTTCGAGGCGAACGCGCGACAACTGGCCCGCGAGCGGCGCCGACACCTCGTAACGATCCTTCACGCGGGTGCGCCCTTCCTCCTCGAAAGTCACGCGAAACGGCCCGCGAACCACCTCGGCGGCGTCCACGCGCGGCGGCGGTTCGCGGAATCCCCAGGCCAGCAACAGCGCGAGCAGCACGGCGAGCAGGCCCAGCAGCACACTGCGGCGGCGGATCCAGGCGGTTCCTGACAAAGACGGTCACTCCGAGGCTTCCAGGGCGTCGACCAGGTCGAGCCGGCGCAGATTGTGCCCGACGAGCAGCGACGACAACAGCGCCGATCCGATCACGACGGTCGCTGCCGTCGCGAACGCGGCAGGCTCGATCACCAGCGGAATCCGGAAGAGGTCGTTCTGCAGCGAGAGCGTGAGCAGCCATCCGAAGCCGGCACCGAGCGCGAAACCCGGCGGGATCGCCAGCAGCGTCAGCAGCGCGAGTTCGGCCAGCAGGACGTAGGCGACCTCGCCGTGCGTGAATCCGAGCACGCGCAGCGTCGCCAGTTCGCGGCTACGCTCCGCGAAGGCGATTCGCGCGTTGTTGTAGACCACCGCGAACGCAATCGACCCGGCGAGCACGATGACGAAGAACGCGTAGACCAGCATCGTTTCGCCCATCAGTTCGGCAAACGCGCCGATCGTGCGCTCGCGCAGCGTCACGCTCGTCACGCGCGGCATGCGTTCGAGGCGCCCCGCCAGCGCGGCGAGCGCGTCGGGGTCGACTGCGACGAACGCCGCGTTCACGCTTGGGCCTTCGTGCAGCAACCGGTTCAGCGTCGCTTGCGTCAGGTAGGCGCCGACACCGACGTACTCGGTGACGAGACCGGCGACCGGGATTTCCAGGCGTGCACGACGCCCGTCGAGGACCTGCACCTGCAGCAGGTCGCCCGGACCGATCCCGAGCAGCGCGCCGAGATGGTCGGTGAGCATCACGCCGCCGTCGACGAGACGGATCGGCTGCAGGCGCTCGTCGAGCACGCGCGAGAGGACGGCGTCTTCGCGGTAACCCTGCAGGCCGGTGCGGTACTCGCGGTTGCCGTAGCGCAGCACGGCCGGTGCGATCCGGAAACCTTCGACGCGGCGCACGCCCGGCTGCGCCTCGATCTCGTGCACGGCGCGCTGCGAAAGCGCTTCGTCGAAGGTCACGGTGAGATCCTGCCGCTGCGCTATCCGGAACTGCACGTCGATCATGTGGTTGACGGCCCCCTCCTGCAGACCGCTCAGGACCAGGATCGCCACCGACAGCGCGATGCCGAGCACCGAGAGCGCCGAGCGGATCGGCTGCCGCTCGATGTTGCGCAGCACGATGCGCGTCGGCTGGCCGAGCAGATGCCCGATGCCGATCCGCTCGGCCAGCGTTCGCCGGTACGTCGCAGGCGGCGCGGGTCGCATCGCCTCGGCCGGCGGAAGGCGGAACGCCGCGCGAACCGCCCCGAGGGCGCCGAGCGCGGCTGCCGCGCCTGCGATCGCGACGGCCGTCGCGGCTACGACCGGTCGAACGCGAACGCGCAACCAGGGAAAACGGAAGAACTCCTGGTACAGCGTGGCCAGCCCTTCGGCGAGCCAAGCCCCGGCGATCACTCCCATCAGCGAGCCGACAGCGACCACCGCGAGCACCAGCAGCAGATAGTGGGCAGCCACCGTCGCGTCCGCGTAACCGAAGGCCTTGAGCACCGCGATCTGCTCGCGCTGCGTGCGAATCATCCGGGCCGCGACGACGTTCAGCAGGAACGCGGCCACGCCGAGGAACACCATCGGAACGAACCGCGCCATTGCATCGAGTTGCGTGAGTTCCTGCTCGAGGTACCGATGCGAGGTCTGCGTTTCGCGGTCGATCGCGCCGAGTCCGCCCCACGGCCCGAGCAGCAGGTCGATCGCCTCGATGGCCGGCGCCGGCGACTGCCCCGGCGAAAGGCTGGCCACGACGCTGTTGAACGCGCCGTCCATGCCGAACGCGCCGGCCAGCGCGCTGCGGTTCATCCAGAGCACCGCGTAGCGCGCGAAATCGGGAAAGAGATCGCCGGGGCGGATCTGGTAGACGTACTCGGGCGACAGTCCGATACCGACGACGACCAGCGGCTGCAACCTGCCGTTCACGACCATCCCGAGCCGCGCACCGGGGCGCAGCGCGTGCGCTTCGGCGAACGCCTCGCTGACGACGACCTGGTCGTCGCTGGCGGCCTCGGGCAGCGTGCCGGCGCGCAGGAACAGCCGGTTCAATGCCGGCTGTTCGCCATCGGGAATCGAGATCGCGAGTCCCGTGACCGGATCGTCGAAACCGGCAAGCTGCAGACGGATCGGCGCGCGCACGCGCGTTTCCAGCGCGGCGATTCCCGGAACTTCGCGCAGGCGCGAGGCGAGCGACTCCGGCGCGCGCTTCAGGTCGGCGAACACGTCGGCGAACCGCTGCTCGAGGTAGAACTCCGCCTGCGTGCGCCGCAACGAATCGACCGCGGCGAGCGACATCACGAACGTGGCGACGCCGCCGGCGACGACCAGTGCGATCGCCAGGCCCTGCGCCTTCATCGACCACAGGTTGCGCAGCAGTTTGCGGTCGAGCGCGCGCATCTACCAGTGCAGATCCGCGACGGCGACCTTGCGCTCGTTCGCGCGCACGTCGACGACGCGCCCGTCGCTCAGCCGGATCATGCGATCGGCCATGTCGGCGATCACGGCGTTGTGCGTGATGACCACCGTGGTCGTTCCGAGGCTGCGATTGACATCGGCGAGCACGCCGAGCACCAGCACGCCGGTCTTCGAGTCGAGCGCGCCGGTCGGCTCGTCGCACAGCAGGATCGACGGGTTCTTCGCGATCGCGCGGGCGATCGCTACGCGCTGCTGTTCACCGCCCGAGAGCTGCGCGGGAAAGTGGTCCATCCTCTCGGCAAGGCCGACGAGCCGCAGCGCTTCGTCCGGGTCCATCGGATTCTCGGCGATCTCGGTCACGATCGCGACGTTCTCGCGCGCCGTCAGGCTGGCGATCAGGTTGTAGAACTGGAATACGAACCCGACGTGCCGCCGCCGGAAGTCCGTCAGCGCATCGGCATCGGCGCGCCCGAGATCGTCGTCGCGATAGAGCACTTGCCCCGAAGTCGCGCGATCGAGTCCGCCGAGAATGTTGAGCAGCGTCGATTTCCCGCTCCCCGAGGCACCCAGCAGCACGACGAACTCGCCCGCGTACAGTTCGAGGTCGACGCCGCGCAACGCATGGATCTCGACGTCGCCGATGCGGAAGGTCCGCGTGAGATTGCGCACGCGGTAGATCGGATCGGCAGGCGCTGGCATGTGCGTGTTGGCGGCGATCGGCCCCGGAGACCGATCGGAGGATATAGCGATGACGGCGAGCGCGCCGAAGCGGATCGGGAATGCAGCGCAGCGGCATCCAGTTCGCGCGGTCCGTGACAGATCCGCCGGCAAGGCCGTCGCCGTCGCCGTCGCCATTGCCTTCACCGTCGCCGTCGCGTTCGCTGCCGCCCCCGCTTCGGCGCAGCCCGCCGAAGCGCGCCGCCTGCCCGGCGGCCAGGTTGCCGAACACCTGGTATCGGTGGCGCTGCGCGAATGGCGCGATTGGGGACGCACGCTGGTCGACACGACCGACGGCCGCAGCCGGGTCGAACGCCAGGGCGCGCGCGAAACCGACACGCACTGGATCGCACCCGGCGCACCGAACCGGCGTCCGTTCGACGCGAGCGCGCGCGTGCAACGCTACTGGAGCGCAGTACCCGACACCACGGCGCGGGTCGACCCGCTCGCCGACGATCCGCTCCGGCGGCGCCATTCGCCTCCGTGGTCCGCCGCGTTCGTTTCCTGGCTGATGCAGCAGGTAGGGCTCTCGGCGCCGGCTTTTGCCTTCGACGCGGCGCATTCCGAGTACCTGCGCGCAATGCACGTGCGGCAGGACGACGAGGAATCGCAGTTCGCGCTGCTGCTGGCCGAAGAGGAACCGCTTCGGGTGGGCGACCTCGTCTGCGCGCCGAGGAACGTCTCGCGGCAGCCGGATCGCGTAACCCTGTTGCGCATGCACGAACTCGACGATCTGCGCCGCCTCACGTCGTCGCACTGCGACCTCGTCGTCGAACTGCGGCCGCGCAAGCGCGAAGCACGCGCGATCGGCGGCAACGTGGCCGACAGCGTCGCGATGACGCGCCTGCCGTTGACCTCGGACGGCCGGGCGATCCGCACGTTGTCGCGGCCCTGGTTCCTGATCGTGCGCGCCCGATGACCCCGCCGGGTCGCCGGGCGCAATGGGCCGCGCGGGCGCGACAGGCATAATCGGGGCGTTCCCCAGAGTGAGCGCAATGGCCCAGTACGTCTACACGATGAACCGGGTGGGCAAGGTCGTGCCCCCCAGGCGGGTGATCCTGAAGGACATCTCGCTCAGCTTCTTCCCCGGCGCCAAGATCGGCGTGCTCGGCCTGAACGGTTCGGGCAAGTCGACGCTGCTGAGGATCATGGCCGGCGTCGACCGCGAGTACGAAGGCGAGGCGACGCCGATGCCGAACCTGCGCATCGGCTACCTGCCGCAGGAACCGCAACTCGATCCGGCGCTCGACGTTCGCGGCAACGTCGAGCAGGGGCTGGGCGAGACGCTCGCGCTGCTCGGCGAGTTCAACGCGATCAGCGAACGTTTCGCCGAGCCGATGGACGACGACGAAATGACGCGCCTGCTCGAACGGCAGGGCGAACTGCAATCGCGAATCGACGCCAGCGGCGGATGGGAAATCGAACGCAAGCTCGAAGTCGCCGCCGACGCGCTGCGCCTGCCTCCGTGGGATGCCGACGTGAGCAAGCTGTCGGGCGGCGAGAAGCGGCGCGTCGCGTTGTGCAGGCTGCTGCTGTCCGAGCCCGACATGCTCCTGCTCGACGAGCCGACGAACCACCTCGATGCGCTGTCGGTGCAGTGGCTCGAACAGTTCCTGGAGCGTTTCCCGGGAACGGTGATCGCCGTCACGCACGATCGATACTTCCTCGACAACGTCGCCGGCTGGATTCTCGAGCTCGACCGCGGCTACGGGATTCCCTGGCAGGGGAACTACTCGTCGTGGCTCGAACAGAAGGAGAAGCGGCTCGAGGTCGAGGCGAAGCAGGAATCGGCACGCATCCGCGCGATGCAGGCCGAGCTGGAGTGGGTGCGTGCGAACCCGAAAGCGCGCCAGGCGAAGAGCAAGGCGCGCCTTGCGCGTTTCCAGGAACTCGCTGCCACCGAAACGCAGCAGCGCAACGAAACCAACGAGTTGTTCATTCCGCCGGGGCCGCGTCTCGGCGACGTCGTCGTCGAGGCCGACGGGCTGCGAAAGGCCTTCGGCGACAGGCTGCTGTTCGACAATCTGTCGTTCCGGCTGCCGCCGGGCGGCATCGTCGGCGTGATCGGGCCGAACGGCGCCGGCAAGACGACGCTCTTCCGCATGCTGATGGGCGAGGAACAGCCCGATGCCGGAACGCTGCGCATCGGCGAAACGGTGAAGGCCGCCTGCGTCGACCAGAGCCGCGATTCGCTGAACCCGCGCAACACGGTGTGGCAGGAGGTCTCCGACGGCCAGGACGACATCCAGGTCGGTACGTGGACGACGCCGAGCCGCGCATGGGTGGCGCGTTTCAATTTCAGGGGCGCCGATCAGCAGAAGACGATCGGCGAACTGTCGGGCGGCGAGCGCAACCGCGTGCAGCTGGCGAAGGTGCTGCGCGCCGGCGCGAACCTGCTGCTGCTCGACGAGCCGACCAACGATCTCGACGTCGAGACGCTGCGCGCGCTCGAACAGGCGCTGCTCGACTTTCCGGGTTGCGCCGTCGTGATCTCGCACGATCGCTGGTTTCTCGATCGTGTCGCGACGCACATCCTGTCGTTCGAAGGCAACAGCCAGGTCGTCTGGTTCGAGGGCAACTTCGCCGAGTATCGCGAGGACCGTCGTCGCCGCCTCGGAGACGACGCGGACACACCGCACCGGATCCGCTTCCGTCCGCTCGCGGCCTGACG
>CAYZYC010000004.1:27534-44493 GCA_964481165.1 uncultured Limnobacter sp.
GAGACGACGCGGACACACCGCACCGGATCCGCTTCCGTCCGCTCGCGGCCTGACGACGCGTCGGGAGAACCGACGCACTGCGACGGGGAACCTTCGCACCGCGTCGGGGAAACCGACGCACCGCATCGGGGAAACCGCGCACCGTGTCGGCGCGCGCACACCGTTGCACCGCCCGTCGCAACGCTCCACCGTTCGTCGCGCACCGCTCGTTCCCGTGCGACGGCGAGCGCAGAACGGAATCGTTCGCTCGGGAGATACCCGCATGTAATCGAAGTGTATGTCCACCGGCAGCAACACACGTTCGTTACAGGGTGGGGCGTCAGGCATTACGATTGCTGCAGACGGCGCAGATGACGACGACGCGGATTCCGAGCCGTATCGGTCGATGAGCAGAAGTTCATAAGGAGGGACCATGAACCTGTTCGATGCGTATCGCGAGATGTACGCGAAGTCGCGCGACGAGGAGATGTCGCTCCTCGAGTACCTCGACCTGTGTCGCGAGCAACCCCTCGCATACGCCAGTGCCGCCGAGCGCATGCTCGCGGCGATCGGGGACCCCGAGGTCATCGACACCCGCAACGACCCGCGGCTCTCGAGGCTGTTCTCGAACCGGATCATTCGCCGCTACCCGGCGTTTCGCGAGTTCTACGGAATGGACGACGCGATCGGCCAGATCGTCGCGTACTTCCGCCACGCCGCGCAGGGACTCGAGGAGCGCAAGCAGGTGCTCTACCTGCTCGGTCCGGTCGGCGGAGGCAAGTCGTCGATCGCCGAGCGGCTCAAGCAGCTGATGGAGACCTACCCGATCTATGCGCTGAAAGGGTCTCCGGTCAACGAATCGCCGCTGGGGCTGTTCCGTCCCGACCGCGACGGACCGGCGCTCGAGGAGCAGTACCGGATCCCGACGCGGTACCTCACCGGAATCATGAGCCCGTGGGCGATCAAGCGCCTCGAGGAGTTCGACGGCGACATCACGAAGTTCCGCGTCGTTCGCGTGCAGCCTTCGGTGTTGCGCCAGGTGGCGGTGTCGAAGACCGAGCCGGGCGACGAGAACAACCAGGACATCTCGTCGCTGGTGGGCAAGGTCGACATCCGCAAGCTCGAATCGCTCGCGCAGGACGACCCCGACGCCTACAGCTATTCGGGCGGCCTGTGTCTGGCCAACCAGGGGCTGCTCGAGTTCGTCGAGATGTTCAAGGCGCCGATCAAGATGCTGCACCCGTTGCTCACCGCGACGCAGGAAGGCAACTTCAAGGGTACCGAGGGGCTGTCGGCGATTCCGTTCCAGGGCCTGATCCTGGCGCACTCGAACGAGAGCGAATGGCAGGCGTTCCGCAACAACCGGAACAACGAGGCCTTCCTCGATCGCATCTACGTCGTCAAGGTGCCGTACTGCCTGCAGTTGTCCGAGGAAGTGCGCATCTACAAGAAGCTCCTCGCAGGCAGTTCGCTCGCCACGGCGCCCTGCGCTCCCGGAACGCTCGAGATGATGGCGCAGTTCGCGGTGCTCACGAGGCTCAAGGAGCCGGAGAACTCGAGCATCTACGCGAAGCTGCGCGTCTACGACGGCGAGAACCTGAAGGACGTCGAACCCAACGCGAAGTCGGTGCAGGAATACCGCGACTACGCGGGAATCGACGAGGGCATGAGCGGGCTGTCGACGCGTTTTGCGTACAAGGTCCTCTCGGCGGTCTTCAACCACGACCAGGTCGAGATCGCCGCGAACCCGGTGCACCTTATGTACGTGCTCGAGCAGCGGCTGCTGCGCGAGGGATTGCCCGAGGAGACGCAGCGGCGCTGGCTCGACTTCATCAAGAGCTGGCTCGCGCCGCGCTACGCGGAGTTCATCGGCAAGGAAATCCAGACCGCGTACCTCGAGTCGTATTCGGAGTACGGGCAGAACATCTTCGATCGCTACGTCACTTTCGCCGACTACTGGATCCAGGACGAGGACTACCGGGATCCGGAGACGAACGAGAGCTTCGATCGCGCGCAGCTGAACTCCGAGCTCGAGAAGATCGAAAAGCCCGCCGGAATCGCCAATCCGAAGGACTTCCGCAACGAGATCGTGAACTTCGTTCTTCGCGCGCGCGCCCAGCACGGCGGCGAGAACCCGAGCTGGACCAGCTACGAGAAGCTGCGCGAAGTGATCGAGAAGAAGATGTTCTCGAACACCGAGGAACTGCTGCCGGTGATCTCGTTCAACGCCAAGGCGTCGGCCGAAGACCGCCGCAAGCACGAGAGTTTCGTTGCGCGCATGGTCGACAAGGGATATACGGAAAAGCAGGTACGCCTGCTCTGCGAGTGGTACCTGCGAGTCCGCAAGTCGCAGTAGGAGCGGAAACGCGATGTCCGTAGTCATAGACCGCCGCCCCAACGACCGCGCCGGCAGCGCGGTCAATCGCGAGCGGTTCATGCGCCGCTACAAGGCGCAGATTCGCCGGGCCGTCACCGACATGGTCGCCGGCCGCTCGATCCGCGACATCGAGCGCGGCGGAAAGGTCTCGATCCCGGTGCGCGACGTTTCCGAGCCGCGCTTTCGCCACGGCCCGGGCGGCGACTACGACCACGTGCTGCCCGGGAACCGCCACTTCGAGGCGGGTGACCGCCTGCCGCGCCCGGAGGAAGGCGACGGCGAAGGACCCGGCAACGAAGGCGGCGAAGGCGAGGCGACCGACGCGTTCGCGTTCACGCTGTCGCGCGAAGAGTTCATGCAGATCTTCTTCGACGACCTGGAACTGCCGCGCATGGTGCGAACGACGCTCGGCGAGATTCGCGAGCAGAGCCTGCAGCGCGCCGGCTACACGACGAACGGTTCGCCGACGAACCTGGCCATCGGAAGGTCGCTGCGCAACGCGATCGGCCGGCGCATCGCCCTGCGCGGCGCTCCGCGGCGCGAGCTGGCAACCGTCGAGAAGGCGCTCGCCGAACAACCGCCCGATTCGCCCGAACGCGAAGCGCTGCATGCCGAGGTCGAGAGGCTGCAACGACGCATCGCACGCGTGCCGTTCCTCGACGAACTCGACCTGCGCTACCGCTACCGCACGCTGGTGCCGAAGCCGGTGAGCCAGGCGGTGATGTTCTGCCTGATGGACGTCTCGGCCTCGATGGACGAGCGCAAGAAGGACCTGGCGAAGCGCTTCTTCGCGCTGCTGCACCTGTTCCTTTCGCGCAAGTACGAGCGTGTCGAGATCGTGTTCATCCGGCACACCGACGACGCCGAGGAAGTCGACGAGCAGCGTTTCTTCCACGACCGCAAGACCGGCGGCACGGTCGTGCTGTCGGCGCTGGCGCTGATGCACGAGATCATCGAGGAACGCTTCCCGCGCGAGGCGTGGAACATCTACGGCGCGCAGGCCTCCGACGGCGACGCGTTCGGCGCGGACCCCGAGAAGAGCCGCGGCTTCCTCGAAACCGTCGTTCTTCCGCTCGTGCGCCACTTCGCCTATATCGAGGTCTGCGAAGCGGGCTCGCGTGTCTCGACGCTGTCGGCCGCCTACCGGCGCATCGACGCCGAGGCTTTCGCGATGCGCGAGGTCCACGAGAGCCGCGACATCTGGCCGGTGTTTCGCGGGCTTTTCGGCCGGCAGCAGGCGCCGGCGAACGCGACGGCGTAATGCAGAGGTAACGCAGATGGCCACGCCGATCTCCACCGGGGCCGAGTGGACTTTCGACCTGATCGCACGCTACGACGAAGCGATCTCCGAGATCGCGGTCGGCGAATTCGGCCTCGACTGCTACCCGAACCAGATCGAGGTGATCGGAAGCGCGCAGATGCTCGACGCGTACGCCTCGACCGGGCTTCCGATCGGCTATCCGCACTGGAGCTTCGGCAAGGCCTTCATCGCGCACGAGCATGCGTATCGGCGCGGCGCGCGCGGACTGGCCTACGAGATCGTCATCAACTCCAACCCGTGCATCGCGTACCTGATGGAAGAGAACCCGATGCCGCTGCAGGCATTGGTCATCGCCCACGCGAGCTACGGCCACAACTCGTTCTTCAAGGGCAACTACCTGTTCCGCCAGTGGACGCAGGCCGACGCGATCATCGACTACATGGTGTTCGCGCGCCGCTACGTGATGGACTGCGAGGAGCGCCACGGCGCCGAAGCCGTCGAGGAGATCCTCGACGCCTGCCACGCGCTGATGAACCACGGCGTCAGCCGCTACCCTCACCCGCGACCGCTCACACCGCAGGCCGAGCGTGCGCGGGCGCGCGAGCGGCGCGACCACGCCTGGCGCCATCACGACGAGATCTGGCGCACGCTGCCGAAGCGCGAGCCCCTGGAAGCCGCGGAAGACCCCGCACGCACCGACGAGCCGCAGGAGAACCTGCTCTATTTCATCGAGAAGAACTCGCCGAAGCTCGAGCCCTGGCAGCGCGAGCTGGTGCGCATCGTGCGCCGCGTCGCCCAGTACTTCTATCCGCAGGGCCTTACCAAGGTCATGAACGAGGGCTGGGCCACGTTCTGGCACTACACGATCCTCAACCGGCTGTACGACAAGGGCCTGGTCGACGACGGCTTCATGTTCGAGTTCCTCGGCGCGCACACGAACGTGATCGCGCAGCCCGGCTACGACGAGCCCGGCTACTCGGGCTGCAACCCGTACACGCTCGGCTTCGCGATGTTCTCCGATATCCGCCGGATCTGCGAGCACCCCACCGACGAAGACCGCGAGTGGTTCCCCGACATCGCCGGCGCCGACTGGCGACAGGTGCTCGACTTCGCGATGCGCAACTACAAGGACGAGTCGTTCATCGCGCAGTTCCTGTCGCCGCGGCTGATCCGCGAGTTCCGGCTGTTCGCCATCGCCGATCGCAGCGAGGAGCCGACGCTCGAGGTCGACGCGATCCACAACGAGGCGGGCTACCGGCGCGTGCGCAAGCTGCTCGCCGCGCACTACGATCGCGACTCGCGCCTGCCCGACATCCAGATCGTCCGCTACGAGCGCGATGGCGACCGCAGCCTCACGCTGCACCACACGCAGCACCGCGGCCGCCCGTTGAACGACGACACGACACGCGTGCTGAAGCACCTGCAGCGGCTCTGGGGATTCACCGTCCGCCTGGAGACCATCGACGCGTCGGGCGACCCCTGCACCGAGGTGCTGGCCTCCGATTGACGAAGCGTGCCCGCGCGCAGCGCGGGCGCCCCCCGGCGTTACGTAGCTGCGGCCGGAGGTGCCCAGCTGCGGCCGGCAACGACCGCTCGGGCACCGGGATGCGCGAAAAGCGAGCGAATCGCGCCGAACAACGAATAGTGCACGGGCATACGCTCGAAATCGGAGCATGCGCTCGTAGCGTTCCGAAGCCGGGACGCTCGCAGACCACGCCGCTTGCAAAGGCGCGGGCCGTCTGCCGGGCGGGCGGGCCTGTGCGCAGCCGAGAAGCGCAGCAGCGCCGGCGCGCGCGCGAAGCGCGCGTCGTCTTCATTCTCGCCGCGTCTGTTCGAGCGCAGCGCGCAAAGCGCGCGTAGCGAGTCACGCGGCGCCAGCCGGCGATGCGAGCATCGCAGGGCAGCCCCGCGCAGCGGGGCCAAGCACCGGCACGCCCGCCCGGCAGACGGCCCGCGCCTTTGCCCGCTGAACGGTCCGCGCCTTTGCCCGCGCAACGACCCGAGCCGGCATGCTCCCGCTCCCCAACGCGGTATTCTCGGCGCCCATGAGGGTGCTACTCGTCGAAGACGACCGGATGATCGGGCAGGCGGTGCAGACCGCGCTGCAGCAGGACGGCTACGCGATCGACTGGGTCCGCGACGCCGAGACGGCCGACACGGCGCTCGCCACCGGTGATTTCGATCTCCTGCTGCTCGACCTCGGGTTGCCGGGGCGCGACGGCATCTCGTTGCTGCGTACGATGCGCTCGCGCAAGGACACGACTCCGGTGCTCGTGGTCACCGCGCGCGACGAGATCCAGGATCGCATCGGCGGGCTCGATGCCGGAGCCGACGACTACCTGGTCAAGCCCTTCGATCTCGAGGAACTCGCTGCGCGCATGCGCGCGCTGCTGCGCCGGAGTGCCGGCCGCGGCGAAGCGGTCTTCGAGCACGGCGGGGTGCGCGTCGACCCCGCGACCCGCGAGGTGACGCGCGACGGCGAGCCGGTCGCCCTTTCGTCGCGCGAATACGCGGTGCTCGAGGCACTGCTGCTGCGCCCGGGGGCGATCCTGTCGCGGGCACAACTCGAAGACCGCCTGTACGGCTGGTCGGAGTCGGTCGAGAGCAATGCGGTCGAGGTCTACATCCACGGACTGCGCCGCAAGCTGGGCCACGACCTGATCCAGAACGTGCGCGGCGTCGGCTACTTCGTGCCGAGGCCCGACGCGCAGGAAGGCGGATGACCACGACGTCGATCCGCACGCGGCTGCTGCTGTCCTTGTTGCCGCTGTTCATCCTCGCCGAAGCGGCGATCGGAACGGTGACCTACCGGTACGTGCTGCGCGACAGCCACGAGTTGTTCGACTACCACCTTCGACAGATGGCGCTGTCGCTGCGCGACCAGGGAGCGGTCCTGCCGCCGCCCGGCCCGCCCGAAGAACGCGAGCAGTTCGACTTCGTCGTCCAGATCTGGAGTTCCGACGGATCGAAGATCTACCTGTCGCACACGCGCTCGCGCGCGCGGCTGCCCGAGCGCGCAACGCTCGGATTCGCCGACGTCGTCACCGAAGGCGAACACTGGCGCGTGTACAGCACGCTTGCGCGCGGACGCGTGATCCAGGTGGGCCAGCCGTTCGAGGTTCGCGAGCGCATCGCCGCGACGGCGGCGCTGCGCAGTCTCACGCCGTTGCTGTTCTTCGCGCCGCTGGTGGCGCTGGCGATCTGGTGGCTGGTCGGGCGCTCGCTGCGCCCGGTCGAACGCGTCGCCTCCGAACTGCGCCGGCGCGACGCGACGCGCCTGGATCCGGTGAGCGAAGCGCAGATCCCGATCGAGGTCGAGCCGATGGTGCAGTCGCTGAACGGACTGCTCGAACGCCTGCGCGCGTCGTTCGCCGCGCAGCGCGCCTTCGTCGCCGACGCGGCCCACGAGTTGCGCACCCCGATCGCCGCGCTCAAGCTCCAGGCCGGACTGATGGCACGCGCGCGCGACGACGAGGCGCGCGCCGAAGCCCTGCGCGAGCTGCACGCCGGAATCGACCGCTCCGCGCACCTCGTCGACCAGTTGCTCACGCTGGCGCGCAGCGAACCCGAAGCGCGCACGGCGCCCGGCGACGACATCGACCTGGCGTCCGTCTCGGCGAACGCCGTCTCGGAAATGCTGCCGCTGGCGCGGGAGCGCGGATCACGGATCGAGTTCTCGTCGCCGGAGAGCGTGCCGCTGCACGGCGACGCGAACGCCCTGCACAGCCTGCTGCGCAACCTGATCGACAACGCGCTGCGGCACTCGCCCGAAGAAAGCCACGTGCACGTGCAACTCGAGCACGACGATCGGTCGGCGCGCGTGATCGTCGACGACGACGGACCCGGAGTCGCGGTCGAGGAACGCGAGCGCGTCTTCGACCGCTTCTACGGCCGCACCTCGGGAGGCGACGCCGGCAGCGGACTGGGGCTGGCGATCGTCAAGGCGGTGGTCGACCGGCACGCCGGACGGATCGAACTCGACCGCTCCCCGGCCGGCGGCCTGCGGGTGATCGTGTCGCTGCCTCGCGCGGCAGAAGTCCGCACCGCTTAAGTCTGAACTAAGACGGCATCTACAGAATCGGCACACCCGGGGCGAAAAACCCGCTAAACAGAGACATCCATGAAACTGAAGGTTCTCGCCGCCACGATCACGGTGGCTGGCCTGGTCGGCACCGGCACCGCATGGGCCTGGTCGCTGAATCCGGCGCAGTGGTTCCAGAAGACCGCGTCGTTGTCGGCCGCGGCCGACGAAGGCGCCGGCGCGGACGCTGCGCCTGCGGCCACTGCGCCCGCGGTGGTTCCGCCGACGACGGCTCCGAACTACAGCGCCATCGTCGCACGCTACGGCCCGGCGGTCGTCGGGATCACGGTCGAGGGATCGCGCACGGTCGGGCAACCGACGATTCCCGACCTCGAGAACGACCCGTTCTTCCGTTTCTATCGCGGGCTGCCGATTCCGCAACGCCCGCGCGGCGAGGTTCCCGTGCGCGGCCAGGGCTCGGGCTTCATCGTGGCCGCCGATGGCGTGATCCTGACGAACGCGCACGTCGTGCGCGACGCCGAGAGCGTTCGGGTCAAACTCGCCGACCGGCGCGAATTCGACGCCGACGTGCTCGGCGTGGATCCGGCGACCGACGTCGCGGTGCTGAAGATCGATGCCACGGACCTGCCGTCGGTGCATTTCGGCGATCCGGAGAAGCTGCGCGTCGGCGACTACGTGCTCGCGATCGGTTCGCCGTTCGGCTTCGAGCAGAGCGCGACGTCGGGAATCGTCAGCGCGAAGGGCCGTTCGCTGCCGGGCGACAGCTACGTTCCGTTCATCCAGACCGATGTCGCGGTGAACCCCGGCAACTCCGGGGGCCCGCTGTTCGACGCCGGCGGCCGGGTCGTCGGGATCAACGCGCAGATCTATTCGCGCACCGGCGGCTACGAGGGCCTGTCGTTCGCGATCCCGATCGACGTCGCGATGCGGGTGAAGGACCAGATCGTCGCGACCGGCCATGCGCGGCACGGCCTGCTCGGCGTCACGATCCAGGAACTGAACCAGGCGCTGGCCGATTCGTTCCAGTTGAAGAGCCTCGACGGCGCGCTGATCGCGAGCGTTGCGCCGGACAGCGCGGCCGAGAAGGCGGGGCTGCGCGCCGGTGACGTCGTCCTGTCGGTCGACGGCAAGGCGATCACGCGCTCGGGCGACCTGGCGGCACTCGTCGGCGCGTCCGAGCCCGGGCAGCGCATACGGATCGAAGTGATGCGCGACGGCAGCCGGCAGCAGTTGCACGCCGTGCTCGGCGAGGCCGCCTCCGACAAGACCGCCTCGGCCGAAGTGCCGGCGCCATCCGGCGAAACGGGGCGCCTCGGACTGGCGGTTCGACCGCTCGAACGCGGCGAGCGCCAGAGCGCCAACATCGCGGCCGGCGGACTGGTCGTCGAGAAGGTGGCCGGAGCCGCGCAGCGTGCCGGCATCGAGCCGGGCGACGTGATCCTGTCGGTGAACGGCAGGTCGGTCGACAGCGTCGAGGCACTGCGCAAGCTGATCGATCGCGATGCCCGGCACCTCGCGCTGCTCGTGCAGCGCGGATCCACGCGGATCTTCGTTCCGCTGCAACTCGGATAGGCCCATGAAGCACGACCTGTCCCGTACGGCACGCAGGGTCCTGCGCGTGACGCAGGAGGCGTGGCAGCTGCGAACGCGCAGCCGCGTGCGGCACTCGTCGCACGCACGCGCGCTGGTGCGGATCGCGCGTTCGGCCGCGTCGCGGGCGCGCGCCGGCGCGTTCAGGCGTTATGTGCCGAAGGCGCGAACAGGCGCGCGTGCCCGGCCGACGCCGCGGCTGGCGAACGCGACGACGCGGCGACGCTGAATCCGGCTTCGACGCCGCCTGCAACGTCGCGCACGAACGCGCGTCCGCCGTGGAACTCGGCAACCAGGCGCACCAGGTACAGCCCGAGTCCGAGGTGCGCCGATCCGCCGCCCCGGTGCGTTCGCACCGACACCATCGAGTCGAACAGGCTGTCGCGCATCGCCGCCGGCAGCGCCGGCCCGCGATTGCGCACCGCGATGATCCATCGGAGCGCGGGAGTCGCGTCCTCGCGGCGTAGCGACAGCACGATCGGGGCGCCCGGCTCCGAGAAATCGACCGCATTCGACACGAGCTTGTCGAGCGCCTGCGCGATCGCCTCGGGAACGACCGGGCACGGAGCGGAGGCGATCGAACACTCGAGCGCGAACTCCTGTCCGGCGAACGCGCCCCGATAGCCTTCGGCGCAACCGCGCAGCACCGCGACCAGGTCGATGGTTTCCAGTTCGCTCTGCGCGAGCATCGTCTCGAGGCTCGACGCCTCGCCCATGCTCGCCACGATGCGCTCGAGCCGCTGCGTTCCCTCGCGCGCGCGCGCCAGGTAGGCTTCGCGGCCCTGCGCGTCGGTCTCGGCGGCGAGGTTTTCGAGCGACGAGCGCACGACCATGATCGGAGTGCGCAGTTCGTGCACCAGCCTGCCGCGCAGGTTGCCGACGTACTGCTGGTGTTGCCGCAGCCGCTCGAGCACGTTCGCGTAGCTCTGCGCCAGCACGCCGATCTCGTCGGCGACCAGCGGTGCGTCGACGCTGCCGACGACGCGACCGCGCGAGTCGATCGCGTGCTCGGCCTGCCGGCGCAGCCGCACGATGCGCGCGACCGTGATCGACCCGACGGCAAGCAGCGCCAGCGCGCTGGCGGCCATCGCCGCGGCGGTCAGCAGCGTCAACCGCTCTATCGCCTGTCCGTGCGCGCCCAGGCGCGCACCCGTGTGTTCCTCCAGGACGAGCGCGCCGACGACGCGATCGGCGACCCATACCGGTTGCGCGCTGGTGAGCATCCACGCGGGCAGGCCGCTGTCGGATGCAACGCGCTCGGCCTGCTGTGCCGGCAGCCCGGAGAGCGAGCGGCTCAGCGGCGACATCGTCGGCGATGCACTGGCGGCCGGTGCGGCGGATCCGCCGTTGGCGAAGGTTTCGAAGCGCTCCGGGCGCAATCGCAATGTCGCCGACAGCAGCCGGCGGGCGAGGCGTCCCTGCCAGTCGGGAGCCGGCGGCGGACCGGCGACGATCGTGCCGGACTGTGCGAGCAGCGCTCCGCTGGCGTCGAACACCGACACGCGACCGCTCGCCCGCGCGAGTCCGCGCACCGCGTCGATCCACAGCAGCGAACGCGGATCGCGCGCCTGCACGCTCAACGGCTGTACCGGAACGAGCAGGCCGGAGTCGCCCCTGCCCTCGATGCGACGCGAGCCGAGGTAATCGACATCGACGATGCGAACGCGCAGGAAACGCGGCTCCTCGTCGAATCCCATTTCGGCGAACCAGCCGCCGGGGCGCTCGCGCGGCTGCACCGCAAGCGTGCGCATCGACTGCGGGGAGTCGCCGTAGTCGATGGCCAGCTCGTCGCCCGCGAGCGCGACGTCGTCGCGCCGCACCGGCTCGACCAGTCGTTCGTCGTCGGCGTCGATCAGCAGGAAGAACCCGCCGGGCTGTTCCTGCGCGCGCGCGGCAGCGAAACGCACGCGCATCGCGCTGATCGCTCCGTCGGGCGAGCGCATCGGCAACGCGCGGCCGGGTGCATCGAGCCATTCGCGGGGATCCTGGTCGACCACGACGTCGGCGAGCAACTCGACCGGAAGCGGCTCGGCGCCGGCGCGGCGTCCGAGCGTTGCCTGGTCGATCTCGAACAGCGCGCGATGCTCGTGCAGTGAAGCGGCCAGGTTGCGCGCTGCCTGCGCCTGGTTCTCGAGCCGCTCGTTGCGCGCGAGTTCGGTCATCATTTCGACGAAACGAAGGCCGATCGGCGGCAGCGCGATCAGCGGCAACATCGTCAACGCGAGGCTCAGGCGCAGCCCCAGCGGCGGGCGCCAGCGGCGCCGCGGCGCCGCGCCTGCATCGGCGCGGCTCGCGCGACCGGCGCTGCGCTTCATCGCGGATCGCGCTCGACGAAGCGGTAGCCGAGCCCGTATACGGTCTCGATCGCGTCGAACGCGGGGTCGACCGCCTCGAACTTGCGCCGGATCCGCTTGACGTACGAAGTCACCGTCTGGTCGTCGACGACGAGGTTCGCCTCGCGCATCAGCGAGTCGCGATCCTTCACGTGTCCGGTATGCCGCGCGAGTGCGTGCAGCATCCAGAACTCGGTCACCGTCAGTTCGACCGGCTGCTCGCGCCAGGTCGCCTCGAATCGCGCGGCGTCGAGCCGCAACGCTCCGCGCACCAGTCGCTCGCCCTGGCGGGCGGGCTGCGCAAGCACGTCGACACGCCGCAGCAGCGCGGTGACGCGCGCGAGAAGGTGCGGCAGGCTGACGTTCTTCGTGACGTAGTCGTCGGCGCCCAGGCGCAGGCCGGAAACGATGTCGATCTCGGAATCGCGCGCCGACAGCATCAGGATCGGAAGCGCCGGAGCGTGCTCGCGCAACCAGCGGCACAACTCGAACCCGCCGTCGGGCTCGTCGCCGAGGCCTACGTCGATGATCGCCAGGTCCGGAAGACGCGACGCCAGCGCGGCCTGGGCTTCGGGCCGGTCGGCGAACGCGACGACCTCGAAGCCGTGGCGCGCCAGCGCATCGCCCAGGTTCGCGCGAATGGCGGGCTCGTCCTCGACGACGGCGATGCGGCGGCTCATCCCGGCAATGTAGCGCAAAGGCTGCATCGGCCAGCGTGCGCGCCGCGCTGCCCGAAGTTCGCCCGAATCCTGCAGCAATCATCCGATTCGCGCCCGCCGCGCATCCGCGCGCGGGTTTCCAATGACCCCACAGGCCGCCGCCGGCGGCGCGTTATCGCAAGGAAGCTCATGTCGCAAGACGCCCGCGAGACCGTCTCGCTGTCCGACGACGCACCCAACTTCGAGTGGCGCGAATGGGTGTCGTTCTTCGGTTCCGTTCTCGGGACCGCGTTGCTCGTCTCGCTGCTGCTCGGCGGAGTCGTCCTGATCCTGAGCGCCGGCGCAGGCTGAATCCCGCGCCGGTCGAATCGCTGAGCCCGGCCCCGGGCCCTCAGCCCGCGCCGCAGCAGTGCTTGTACTTGCGCCCGCTTCCGCACGGGCACGGATCGTTGCGGCCGATCTTCGGTTCGGCGCGTCGAAGCGTCTCGACACGCAGACCCTGCGGCGTCGTGCCCGACTCGCGGTACGGACGAAAGAACTCGTGGATGTCGGCGACATCGCCGATCATCCGGTCGATCGAGGCCTGCCGTTGCGCGGGCGTCGGCGCCGGCGCCGTCGACTCGTCGTCGAGCGTCGAGGCAAGCGCTTCGACCGCATCGAGCGCATCGTCGAAGCCCTTCTCGTCGAGCATCGCGTCCCAGCTCTCGGGATGCAGTTCGACCGCGCGAAGAAAACCGACCGCCCACGCACTGCCGTCGACCTCGCCGCGGTCGTCGTAAGCGAGCACGGGCGCGAACCGCCCTGAGTCGAGCGCGTCGCGCACGTGCCGCGCGTGCCGTAGAAGCAGCGCGACGATCTCGCCGAGGGCGGCGTCGTCGCGGCCCGGCGGATCGATGCCGAGCGCGACCGCCAGCCACTCGTCTTCGGCAACGGCTTCGGGCACGCACGCCAGCGCCGCGAGGAATCCGTCGAGTTCCTCGACGATCATCGTGTCGTCGTGGTCGAGACTCGTGAGCAGATCGTCGAGCCGGTCGAATTCGTCGTCGACCAGCGGGCCGGCCATCGGCGCAGCATTCGTATCGGGAATCATCGCCGGATGTTACCCGCGACGCCGGCGCAACCTTGCCGGAAGCGCCTTCGCCGCCTTCAGCCCGCCGCCTTCAGCACGACCGGCTCGAACGCCGCCTGCGCGTCGTCGCTGCCGAACAGCACGTGGCCATCGTGGATCGAGCAGTGCAGCCGCATCGCGCGCTGCGCCATCGCCGCGATCGCCGCGGCCGCCTGCGACGGTACGAGCAGCACTTCGAGGTTGGCGCTGCGCGCGAGCGTTCGCGCGTTCTGCGACCACCACGCATCGGCCTTCGGCCCGCCGTAGGTGAACACCGTGACTCCGGCCGCGCGCGAGCAGGCACGTCGCACGCGCCGTTCGTCGGGCCATCCGACGTCGATCCAGTGCTCGGGCGCTCCGGTCGCATCGTTGCGCACGAGGTCCGGTTCGTCGTCGTTCGACAGCCCTCGGCCGAACGAGAGCGACGGATCGGCGCGCATCGCATACGCGAGCACGCGGATCATCATCCGCTCCTCGGTCTCGGAAGGGTGTCGCGCGATCGTCAGCGCGTGGTCGGCGTAGTAGCCGCGGTCGATGTCGGCGACCGACAGGTCGCACTTGTAGATGGTGGCTCGCAGTGCCATGCGGCACTGTACCGGATGGCACTGCGAGGGGGACGAACGACTCAGCTGCGCGGCATTGCCGGCTGGCCCTGCATGCCCGGACCTCCGCGGCGGCCTTCGCCGCGCATGCCCCGCTCGCCGCGCGCGCCGCGTTCGGCCCAGCGCTGCTGGCGCTCCTTCACCCTGGCCTGTTGCTCGGGCGTCAGCACGCGGTACATCTCGTTCATCGTGCGCGCGCGCAGTTGCGCCATCGCGCTCATCGCCTGCGCATTGCGGTCGGCGAGTTCCTTCACCTTCGATTCGTCGTACTCGCTGGACAACGCGAGCCGGGCGAATTCGCCGCGCGCTCCGCGCAGCACCTTCATCTGGTCGCGCATCGCCGGCTCGGCGGCGTGCCGGATCGCGAAGATGCGATCGCGCTGCTCGTCGGTGAGATCGAGTCCGCGCAGGAACGCACCGCCCATCGCGCGGTCGCCGTGCATGCCTTGGCCCCCGCCGTGGTGGAAGTGGCCTCCGCGCGCGTGCGCCTTCATGAACTGCGCGTGCATCTGCGTGCCTTCGCCGGACGCACCGGGCGAGGGCTGCGCGGTCACCAGGAACGGAACCGCGAGCGCGGCGGCGCCGGCCAGCGCCAGGGAAGCGAACCGTGTCGATTTCATGTCGATGCTCTCCTTCGTTTCATCGCCGCCGGCAGCGTCGTGCGCCGGCACGATCGAAGAATGCCCGCTGCACGCGTTAAAGGTCGTGCGCGAGATGTAAACATTGGTAAAGAACCGTGTCGATCGTGCCGGCGCGCGCCGAGGGCGGCAGCCTCCCATTATGATCCACGGCATTCCCGGACGGACCGCGATGCCCAGTGTCCTGCTCGTCGACGACGATACCGAACTGACCGATCTGCTCGTCGAGTACCTGCAGCGCGACGGATTCGCGGCAAGCGCCGTGCACGACGGCACGGCCGGGGCGCAGCGGGCGCTCGACGGAGACTTCGACATCGTCGTGCTCGACGTGATGATGCCGGGAATCGACGGCGTCGAGACACTGCGGCGCATCCGGGCGGCGAGCAGCGTGCCGGTGCTGATGCTCACGGCGCGCGGCGACGACATCGACCGCATCGTCGGCCTCGAACTCGGCGCCGACGACTACGTGCCGAAGCCGTGCACGCCGCGCGAACTCGCCGCGCGGCTGCGCGCGATCCTTCGCCGCGCAGGCGGCGAGGCGGCTGCCGGCGGCGAAACGTCGATCGCCGCGGGTCCGCTGGCGATGTGGCCGGCCAGGCGCCGCGCAACCTGGCACGGTGCGCCGCTCGCGTTGACCAGCACCGAGTTCGGCGTGCTGCAGGTGCTCGCCGGCAATGCGGGGCGCGTGGTCGGCAAGGACGCGTTGTCGGAGCAGGCGCTCGGCCGGCCGCTGGCGCGCTTCGATCGCAGCGTCGACGTGCACGTCAGCAGCCTGCGGCAGAAACTCGGAGCGCGCGAAGACGGCTCGTCGTGGATCGAGACCGTGCGCGGACGCGGCTACCAGTTCGTGCTTCCTTGACTGCAACCAGCGTTGCTCCCTACCCGGTACCGATCCCGTGGGCCGACTCTTCTGGAAGTTCTTCCTCGCGTTCTGGCTGGCGCTGATCGTCGCGGGCGTCGCAGTCGGCACTCTCGTCTGGCTGCACCAGCAGCGCGAGCGCAGCGAGACGACCACGCTCGCCGCAGGACCGCGCGCCGAACTCGCGCTGCGCTCGGCCGCGGCGACGCTGCGCCACGGCGGCATCGAGGCGCTGCGCGACTGGCTCGGCGACGAGACCGCGTTGCGCGGCACGCAGCTCGTCTACGCGGTCGGCGCCGACGGCAAGGACCTGCTCGGGCGTCCCGTGGCGCCCGAGCAGGTCGAACTCGCGCGCAGCATGTCGCGATCCGGCGAACGTCGTGCGGCGCGCGCAGCGCGCTTCGACGAACGCAGCGGGCTGCTGCTCTTCGTTCCGGTCGACGACGCGCCTGCGATGCGCGCCGGTCCGCGGCGCGGGCGGCGCGCCGAGCCCGCCCGGCAGGTTCCGCCGCTGATGATCGCGGCGATCGGGCTGCTTTCGAGCATCGCGTTCAGCGCGCTGCTCGCCTGGTACCTGACCAAGCCGATCCGCTCGCTGCGTCGCGGATTCGCGTCGGTGGCGGGCGGTGCGCTCGACACGAGGATCGCGCCGTGGATGGGCGGTCGCAACGACGAACTCGCCGACCTCGGCCGCGACTTCGACCAGATGACCGGACAGCTGCAGCAGCTGATCGCGTCGCAACGCCGGTTGCTGCACGATGTCTCGCACGAACTGCGTTCGCCGCTCGCGCGCCTGCAGGCGGCGATCGGGCTCGCGCGCCAGAATCCCGAACGCGCCGCGGCGATGCTCGATCGAATCGAACGCGAAACGGTGCGCGTCGACGGGCTGGTCGGCGAACTCCTGACGCTGGCGCGCCTGGAGTCGGGCAGCGACCGCGCGCCGCGCGAGAACGTCGACCCGGCAGAACTCGTCGCATCGGTCGTCGAAGACGCGCGTTTCGAAGCGCGTGCGAGCGGGCGCGACGTGCGCTTCGACGATCGCAGTCCGCCGGGGGCACCGACCGTCGCCGTGCACGCCGAGATACTGCACCGGGCATTCGAGAACGTGATCCGCAACGCGATCCGCTTCACGCCCGAAGGCGCGACCGTCGAAGTGTGCGTCGAGCGGCGCGACGCGTCCGGTGCCTTCATCTGCCGCGTTCTCGATCGCGGTCCGGGAGTGCCCGCCGACGAACTCGCGGCGATCTTCGAGCCGTTCCATCGCGCGCGCAGCGACGACCCGGCACGGGGCTACGGCCTCGGACTCGCGATCGCGCGGCGTGCGATCGAAACGCACGGCGGCAGGATCTCGGCGGCCAACCGCGAAGGCGGCGGACTCGTCGTGACGATCGAACTGCCGGCGTAACGACGGTCCCCCGCGAACGGGCCCGCGCCGGTTTTCCGGGCGCTACCGGCCGCCCGCGCCGGTTTCTCGAAACGCAACCCGATCAGGCCGTTGCCGCCCCCCAGGT
>CAYZYC010000004.1:44593-54638 GCA_964481165.1 uncultured Limnobacter sp.
GCCCGCGCCGGTTTCTCGAAACGCAACCCGATCAGGCCGTTGCCGCCCCCCAGGTCGTGCGGCGCCGAAGCCGCGCC
Source organism: uncultured Limnobacter sp. (assembly GCA_964481165.1). Lineage (GTDB taxonomy): Bacteria > Pseudomonadota > Gammaproteobacteria > Burkholderiales > Burkholderiaceae_E > Zeimonas. Next base: position 44,671 of record CAYZYC010000004.1, read on the forward strand.
AGCAGCCACACGACGATCGCGACGTTGAGCAGGTTCCAGGCGATTCCGTTGACGAAAGCCGCATCGTAGGAACCGGTCAGGTCGAAGATCGCGCCCGACAGCCAGCCTCCCAGCGCCATCCCGAACAGCGTCGCGGTCAGCACCATGCCCACGCGCACGCCTGCCGATTGCGGCGGGAAGAACTCGCGCACGATGATCGCGTACGACGGCACGATGCCCCCCTGGAACAGCCCGAACAGCGCCGAGATCACGTACAGCGATGCGAGCGAATCGAAAGGCAGGAACAGCAGCAGCGCGATTCCCTGCAGCACCGAGCCGAGCAGCAGCGTGCGCAGCCCGCCGATGCGGTCGCAGATGACTCCGGACACGAGCCGGCTGATGATCCCGAAGCCGAGCATCAGCGACAGCATCTGTGCACCGCGCGCAGGGCCGAAACCCAGGTCGGCGCAATACGCGACGATGTGCACCTGCGGCATCGACATCGCGACGCAGCAGGCGACGCCGGCGATGCACAGCAGGGTCTGCAGCGCCGCCGGCGACAGCCCGAGCCGATCGAGTCGCGCATCGGCGGCCGCTGCGGCCGATGCACCGAGCGACGGTCCGGCCGATGCCGCCGGCACGGCGCCCGCGGACGCAGCGGCCGTGCCGGCGATCGGCTCCTTCGCGACCCGGCGCCGCAGCAGTTGCGCCAGCGGCACCATCGTGACGAGGCAGAACACGCCGATGCCGACGTAGGTCTGGCGCCACCCGACGGTCTCGACGAAATGCTGGACGATCGGCGGCCACACGGTGCCGGCCAGGTAGTTGCCGCTGGCGCAGATCGCGACGGCGATGCCCCGGCGCCGAACGAACCAGAACGACGTGTCGGTGACGAGCGGACTGAAGGTCGCCGAACTGCCGAGCATCCCGATCAGCAGGCCCTGCGCGAGCGCGAAGGTCCACACGCTGCCGGCCGACGCGGCGAGTGCGAAACCGGCGGCCAGCGAGACAGCCCCGATCGTGACCGGAACGACGATGCCGAACCGGTCGGTGAGCCGGCCCATCAGGATGCCGCCGATGCCGAAACCGATCATCGTCATCGTGTACGGCAACGAAGCGCCGGCGCGCGCGACGCCGAACTCGGCCTGCACGGCGGGCAGCACGACGACGACCACGTACATGCCGCAGCCGCCGATCGTCGACAGCACGAGGCTCACGAAGAGCCGGAACCACGCGTAGCGGGAATCGGCGTCGGGGGGCGTCGTCATCGGCACGGCACCATGCCTGCGCTCACCAGAGATCGCGGATCCGGGCCGCGACGTCGATCGCCGGCGCGCGCGAGCGCACTGCCCCGGCTTCGCCGCACGTTGCCGGCACGGCGGGAGCGATCCGGTCGAAGCAGGCGAGCAGCGGGTCGGTGAGGAAGCGGCTGCGCGCGCCGTGCACGTACGCGTCGCCGAATCGCGGCTGCTGCGTCACGTGGTAGCGCTGCGGCTCGAGCAGGTACAGCGCGTCGCGCGCGCGCGTGAGTGCGACATACAGCAGGCGGCGCTCCTCGTCGATCGATTCGGCGCGCCCCGTCGCGTATTCGTTGGGAAAGTTGCCGTCGGCGACGTCGAGCACGTAGACCGCGTCCCATTCCTGCCCCTTCGCCGAGTGCACGGTCGACAGGATCAGGTAGTCGTCGTCGAGCAGCGGTGCACCCGCCAGGTCGCCGCTCGCCTGCGGCGGGTCGAGCGCGAGTTCGGCGAGGAATCGGTCGCGGGTGCCGAACTGGCCGGCGATCGACTGCAGCATGTCGAGATCGGCGGCGCGCACCGCCGCGTCGTCGTGGCGCCGCTCGAGCAGCGGCTGGTACCAGCGGCGCAGCGGCTCGATCTGCGCGGGCCACCGAGCCGAAGGGTCGGCCAGGCTTCGCATCAGCGCGGCGAACTCGCGCCACTCCTCGCGCGCAGCCGCAGGCGCGACGAACGATGCGATCGCGTCGGCGAACGGCTCCGCGGCCTGCCGTAGATGGTCGAGGCAGCGTTGCGCGATCGCCGGTCCGACGCCGGTCATCAGCTGCAACGCGCGGAAGGCGGCGATCGAGTTGCGCGGATTCGCCGCCCAGCGCAACACCGACAACAGGTCCTTGACGTGCGACGCCTCGAGAAACTTCAGGCCGCCGTGCTTGACGAACGGGATGTTGCGCCGGACGAGTTCGACTTCCAGCCCGGCGCTGTGATGCGAACTGCGAAACAGCACCGCCTGGCGCTTCAGTGCCGCGCCCGCTTCCCGCTGGCGCAGGATTTCGTCGATGACCCAGTCGGCCTGCGCGCGATCGTCGAGCACGGTCACGAGCTGCGGCCGCGCACCGCCCGCGCGCTGGGCGCTCAGCGTCTTCGCGTGCCGGCGTTGCGCCTGCGAGATCAGCGTGTTGGCGGCATCGAGCACCGGTTGCACCGAACGGTAGTTGCGTTCGAGCGTCACGCGCTGCGCGGGCGGATCGAATTTCGACGGAAAGTCGAGAATGTTGCCGACTTCGGCGGCGCGAAATGCATAGATCGACTGTGCGTCGTCGCCGACGACGGCGAGTCCGCGCCCGTCGGGCTTCATCGCGAGCAGGATCTGCGCCTGCAGCGCGTTCGTGTCCTGGTACTCGTCGACCAGCACGTGATCGAAACGCGCCGCCGTCTCGGCGGCGAGCGTCGCGTCGCCCATCGCGGCGTGCCACCACAGCAGCAGGTCGTCGTAATCGAGCACGCCGTTGGCCTGCTTGCGTTCGACGTAGCGGCGAAACAGCGCGAGCAGCTCGTCGTGCCACTGCGCGCACCACGGGAAGACGTCGTGCAGCACTTCGTCGAGCGGGCGGCCGCTGTTGACCTTGCGCGAATAGATCGCCAGGCACGTGTCCTTGCGCGGGAAACGGCTCCGTGTCGACGAGTAGCCGAGCTCGTAGCGCACGACGTCGACGAGGTCCGCCGCATCGCCGCGATCGAGGATGCCGAACGATTCGTCCAGGCCGACGCGGGCGGCGTTCTCGCGCAGCAGGCGCGCGCCGATCGAATGGAAGGTACCCGCCCACGGCAGTCGCAGCGCAGGCGTCCGCGCATCCGGATGCGCTCCGGCCGAACCGGACAGCGCCTGCGCGACGAGCCGCTCGGCGCGCCGCGTCATCTCGAGCGCTGCGCGGCGGCTGAAGGTCAGCAGCAGGATGCGCATCGGGTCCACCCCCTGCATCACGAGGTGCGCTACGCGATGCGCGAGCGTGGCGGTCTTGCCGGTGCCCGCGCCGGCGACGATCAGCAGCGGGCCCGACTCGAAGCGGCCTGCGGGCGTTCGCTCGCCGTAGCTCGCGGCGATGCGCTGTGCGGGATTCAACGAATCGAGGAGCGACGAAGCAGCGGCCTCGGCGCCCGCGAGCGGTACGGCGGACATTTCCGGGAGACTACCAGCCCCGCAGGCCGCCCGCCGCGAGCCGACGGCCGCTATCGCTACCAGCGCAGCAGCTGCGGACCGACCAGCGCGCCGACAGCGGCGGGAATGGCGATTCCCGCCACGTACCAGACCGCGATGAACGGCGCAGCCTGTTCGGGACAGTGCAACGAGTAGACGAGCGCGCCGAGCGCGCCGGCCAGCATTCCGGCGCTGGCCCCGGCGAGTCGCAGGCGCGTGGGCGCCAGGCCGCGCATCGCCCAGATCGCCGCAGCAAAGCCGGGAACCGAGAGCAACGCGATGTTCCACGGGCACACGCGCCAGGTGCGCCCGAAGACCAGCGCGGTGCGCGCGCCCGGGTCGGCGGCGAGCAGATCCGCACCGGCCAGCAACCAGATCGCGGCGAGCGCAAGCGCGACGGTGACCGGAGCCCTTCCGAGAACGGCGCCAGGCCGCGAGACTCGCAGCGCGGCCGCAACGCTGCCGGCAACGAGCACCGCGGCGAAAGCGATCTTCACCCAGAACATCGGCAGTCCGGCGGCCTGGTCGAGATCGTGGCGTACGCCGAGCAGCACCGACATCAGCAGGGTCGCGCCCAGCGCGCCCCAACCGAGACCGAGCGCGAAACGCCGCGCCGCGGCCGGATGCTGGACGGCGCCTGCGCCGCGGGCGAGCATGGCCTCGAGTTCCGACGTGTTCACGACTCGCTCCGGATCCTGGTGGCGAGCGCTTTCAGTCCGCGGTGCACGCCGATCTTGACCGCCGATACCGACATTCCGGTGCGCTGCGCCGCTTCGACGACCGACAGCCCCTCGATCTTCACGTAGAGGATCGGCAGGCGCTGGCGCTCGGGCAGCAGTTCCAGCAGTCGCCCGAGATCGCGCCGCGCGTCGGCTTCGTGTTCGTCGACCGATGCGAACACCTCGTTCGCATCGTCGAACGAATCGGTGACGTTGTCGCGATGCGCCCGCCGGCGCAGCAGGTCGACGAACTTGTACTTCGCGATCGCATGCACCCACGCCGTCAAGGGCTGGTCGGGATCCCAGGTATGTCGCTGGTTGTGCACCGCGAGCAGCGTTTCCTGCACCAGGTCCTCCGCCTCGTCCGGGATGCGCGTCATCCTCCTGCGGAAGAACGCGCGCAGGTGCGCACCGAGTTCCTTCAGGAAGCCATGGTACGCGGTAGTGTCGCCGGCGAGTCCGCGAACGAACGACTCGCGCAATCGTTGCTCGGTGGCGTGCACGGACCCTCCGGTGGTAGTTCGTCGCATCGGAGTTCCCGGTTACACGCGCCACACCGCCGCGAGAGCATAGCGCGAGCGTGTAACCGACGGCCTGCTGCCGCCGAACTTGCAAGGAACCGTCACGCGCAGCCATCCCGGCAGCGTCGGGCGAGTCCCGTGAAAACACCTCGAGGAGCCTGCACATGAATTCGCTCGTTTCTGCCCGCACGATCGCCGCGACCGTTCTCGCGCTTGGCGCAGTTGCCGCGGGCGCGGCACCGGCCAACGACGAGAAGAAGGCGATGGACGACAAGATGGCAATGGAGAAGTGCTACGGCGTATCGATGGCCGGCAGGAACGATTGCGCCGCCGGGCCCGGCACCACGTGCGCGGGCACCGCCAAATCCGACTACCAGGGCAACGCGTGGAAGTACGTCGCGAAGGGCACCTGCACGACGATGAAGACGCCGACCGGGATGGGTTCGCTGACGCCGATCGCCGGTTGAGTCGTGACGCCGTGGGCGGGGCTCGGCCTGAAGCCCGAGCATTTCGACGAGGCGCTTCGCTGCGAGGCCGCCGGACTCTGGTTCGAGGTGCACGCCGAGAACTACATGGTCGCCGGCGGTCCGAGGCGAAGCTGGCTGCGGGCGATCCGCTCGCGCCATCCGGTCTCGCTGCACGGCGTCGGACTCTCGCTCGCCGCCGATTCCGAACCGGATCGCGATCACCTCGAGCGGCTGGCGGCGCTCGTCTCGCGGGCCGACCCGGTGTCGGTGTCCGAACACCTTGCCTGGTCGACCTGCCGCGGCGCGTACCTGCCCGACCTCCTGCCCTTTCCGCGCACGCACGGCGCACTCGTGCGGATCGCCGCGAACATCGGGCGCGTGCAGGACCGGATCGGTCGCCGCATCGCCGTCGAGAACCCGTCGCACTACCTGCGCCTCGAACGGCACGAATACGACGAGATCGACTTCCTGGCCGAACTTGCACGGCGAAGCGGCTGCGGCCTGCTGCTCGACGTGACCAACGTGCACGTCAGCGCGAACAACCTGGGGTTCAGTGCCGCACGGTACCTCGATGCGTTCCCCGGCCCGCTCGTCGACGAGATCCACCTGGCCGGCTACTCGAACGATCCGCTGCTCGGCGAATCGCTGCTGATCGATTCGCACGATGCGCCGATCGCCGAATGCGTGTGGTCGCTGTATCGCCGCCTCGTCGCACGCATCGGCGCACGACCGACGCTCATCGAACGCGACGATCGATTGCCTTCGTTCGAAGCGCTGCTCGTCGAACGCGAAGTCGCCGCCGCGGTACTCGCGCAGGCGACGCGGCCGGCGCGTGCGCAGGCGACCTGCGACGAGCCCCCCGTGGCCGGCGCATTCGGCCCACCGATCGGCGCATCGGGCTCGACGATGCGCCCATCGGGCTCGACGATTCGCGCCCGCGGCTCGCCGGCGCAGCTGCCGGATTCGCCCGATCGGCCGTTCGAGTCCGCCGGGCTCGCGCATTTCGAACGCGCCTTTGCAATCACCCTGTTGGCGCCTCCCGGACATGCGGCGCCGGACGAGGCGATCGACGCACTGGCCGCGCAGCCCGGTTTCGCCGTCTACCGCAACACCGTCATGCGTGGGCTGATCCTCGCATTGCGTGCGAACTACCCTTCGGTGGCGCGGATCGTCGGCGACGAATGCTTCTTCTCGCTGGCTGCGTGCTTCGCGCGATTCGCGCCCCCTGCGCAGCCGTGCCTGGCCGGCTACGGTGACGGCTTCGCGGACTTCCTCGAGGCAGTCGCGCCGGCCGAGCACCTGCCCTGCCTCGCCGGTGTCGCACGGCTCGATCGCCTGTGGACCGAAGCGCACCTGGCCGCCGACGAGCCGTCGCTCGAAGCCGCGGCGCTCGGTACGATCACGGCGGAGCAGCTCGGCCGCACGATGCTCGTTCCGCACGCCGCAACGCGATGGGCATGGTTCGATCGGGATCCGGTGCACACGATCTGGCGGCACCACCGGGAGGACCCGCCGTCCGGCGAAACGGGCGGTTTCGCGCCCGACCGGCACGCGGAAGGAGCATTGATCGTACGACCGCGCGACAGCGTGGCGTCGACGGCGCTCGACGCCGCATCGTGCGCGTTTCTCGACGCCTGCGCAGGCTCCCTGCCGCTGGCCGATTGCGCGCAGGCGGCGTTCGACACCGAGCCGGAGGCCGATCTCGCCGCATTGCTCGCCGGACTCTGCGACACCGGAGCCTTCACGCGACTGCGCCGCCTGCCCCCGAACGGATGCGCTTCGACATGAACGTCATCGCGACTCCCGGACGTTCCGGCCGACGCAGGTTCGCCTCCCTGTGGTCGACGCTGTGCGACCGGCTGCAGGCGCTTCTCGACGACACCGTGCTCGCGTTGGTCGCCCGGCTCGCGATTGCCGGCATCTTCTGGATGTCGGGACGCACGAAGATCGAGGGCTGGCTCACGGTATCGGACCGCGCGGTGCTGCTGTTCGCCGAGGAATACCGCGTGCCGCTGCTGTCGCCGGTGGTCGCCGCGCATCTCGCCGCGTGGGCCGAGCACCTGTTCCCGGTGCTCCTGGTGCTCGGGCTGTTCACGCGCGTCTCGGCCTTCGCGCTGCTCGTCATGACGGCCGTGATCCAGGTCTTCGTCTACCCGGACGCCTGGCCGACGCATCTTTCCTGGGCAGGCCTTCTGCTGCTGCTGATCGCGAGAGGCGCAGGGAGCGTATCGCTGGACCGGATGTCGGGAATCCGCTGAGCAGGCAGGCCGGCTCGTGGGAAAATCGCGGGATGCTGAACACGATCCGCGCTTTCCTCGAACGCCAGCTCGCGCCACCCGCCGGCGCGCGCGATCCGGCCGGCACCGGCCACACGGTCGAACTCGCGACGGCGGCACTGATCGCCGAGACGATGCGCATCGACGGCGAGATCGGCGACGCCGAACGCAGCGTCGCGCTCGACGCCATCTGCGGCAAGCTCGGGCTGTCGCCGCAGGAATCGTCGGAACTGCTCGACGCCGCACGCGACGAAGTGCGGCAGGCAAGCGACTACTTCCAGTTCACGTCGCTGATCAACCGGCACTTCACGCAGGAGCAGAAAGTGCGCGTGATCGAACTGATGTGGCGCGTCGCATGGGCCGACGGCCGGATCGACGACCACGAACTCCACCTGATCCGGCGCATCGCCGACCTCCTTCACGTGCCGCATCCCGATTTCATCGCCGCCAAGCTGCGTGCGCAGCCCGCATCGCGGCACTAGCTCCGCATCGGCATGGCTGCCCACGCCGCCGCTTCGCTGACGCGGCGCCGGTCGGCTTCGAAGGACAATTCGGACAGGGCATGCTCGAGCGAGCGCGCCGATTGACGGCGGGCGGCGTGCTGCGTCACGGCATCGCCCGCGCGTGCGAGCGCGGCCAGCGCCTTCTGCAGCCGCACGCACACTTCGACCATGCCGGCGCCGTCGCGCGCGATCGCCGCGAACGCATCCTCGAACAGATCGTCTACCGACATCGATGCGACGTGTACTCGCGGGAACGGAACCGGATCGGACGGCACGGCTGCATCGGCGTTCCTCCAGTCGGCCAGCACGCGCACCAGCGTGCCAATGACCGAGATGGCGGTTCCGGGATCGTTGATCGCCGGCGACAGCGCGCGGGAGGCGATCTCGGACAACACGAGCAGGCCGAAACGGGGGTCCTGGTCGAAAGTGCGCGCCGCGCCGACGGTGAACGCGTCGCGCACCGCGTCCAGGCGCGTCGCGTCGTCGAAGCTCGCCCAGGCCAACGGCCGCGACGGATCGGCGAAGGTTCCCGGAATCGCCTCGACGTGCACCGTCGCGTCGCTGCCTGCGGCTTGCGCCAGCGCAACCATGTCGACGTACCGTACGTAGCCGATCGACGCGGCGAACACGGGGCGGGCATGCGGCGGCACCTGCGCGGGACAGGCACCGCCCAGGCGGGGGTTCGAGCGCCGCTGCGCGAGCGCCTCCTCCGTGGCTCGTTCGACGCGCTGCGTGGTGTCGCCTACGCGCCCGAAGGTAGACAGGTGCTCGATCCATCGCAGCAGCGTCACGACGACCGTGGCGATGACGAGCAGCGTGGCGGCGAACAGCACGACCCGCCCGTTCGCGCCGTAGATGTCGGTGCTCAGCGAAATGATGCCGACGAGGCTGAACAGGAACGCGCCGATGAAGGTCGCCAATGCGTTCTGCGCGGTGGGATCCTCGATCAGCAGCCGGATCGCGCGCGGGTTGACCGACGACGAGGCGGCCGCGTACGTCGATACCATGGCAGTGAGCGAGAACACCGTCACCGCGAGCATGCTCGAGGCGATGATCTCGAGGATGCCGTCGACCGCGTTTGCGCCGATCACCTTCGGCCAATCGTCGGGGATCACGTGCCCGAGCACCGGCGCGAGAAGCGCCGCGGCGACGGCGAGCGCCGAAAAGACCGACAGGCGGAACCACGGCCGGCGGACGACCTTCTCGAGTACCCACTGCCATCGCGTTCCCCGGCGCACGGGACGATCAGTACAGAACCACGCTGCGAATCGACTCGCCGCCGTGCATCAGGTCGAACGCGCGATTGATGTCCTCCAGCGGCATCGTGTGCGTGATCAGCGAATCGATGTCGATCCTGCCGTCCATGTACCAGTCGACGATCTTCGGCACGTCGGTTCGTCCGCGCGCGCCGCCGAAGGCCGTTCCCTTCCACTGCCGCCCGGTCACCAGCTGGAACGGGCGCGTCGAGATTTCCTGCCCGGCGCCGGCGACGCCGACGATGACCGAGACGCCCCAGCCGCGATGGCAGCACTCGAGCGCCTGCCGCATCAGCTGCACGTTGCCGACGCACTCGAAGCTGTAGTCGGCGCCGCCATCGGTGAGTTCGACCAGGTGCGCAACGAGGTCGCCTTCGACCTCGTCCGGATTCACGAAATGCGTGAGCCCGAAGCGGCGCGCGAGCGCCTCGCGTTGCGGATTCCGGTCGACGCCGACGATCCGGTTCGCGCCCACCATGCGCGCACCCTGCACCACGTTCAACCCGATTCCGCCCAATCCGAATACGACGACGTTGGCGCCCGCCTCGACCTTCGCGGTGTTGATCACGGCACCGAGGCCGGTGGTCACGCCGCAACCGATGTAGCAGACCTTGTCGAAAGGCGCGTCGTCGCGGATCTTCGCGACCGCGATCTCGGGCAACACCGTGTGGTTCGCGAACGTGGAACAGCCCATGTAGTGGTGCAGCCGCCGACCGGCGATCGAAAAACGGCTGCTGCCGTCGGGCATGACGCCCCTGCCCTGCGTCGCGCGGATCGCCGTGCACAGGTTCGTCTTGCGCGACAGGCACGAC
>CAYZYC010000005.1:0-51600 GCA_964481165.1 uncultured Limnobacter sp.
CTCAGCACGCGCAGTCCGACGCACACGCAGGCCTTTGCCCGCGCCGCGACGAGGCCGCGGACGGCCGATCACACCGGATTGTCGTCGTCGATGAACCGGTGCCGAAGTCGCAGGCGCGCGGCGACGTGTTCGCCCAGCGCCTGCACGCCGAAGCGTTCGGTCGCGTGGTGCCCTGCGGCGAAGTAGACGACCCCGGCCTCGCGCGCAAGGTGCGTCGTGCGTTCGGCGATCTCGCCGCTGACGAACGCATCTGCGCCTGCCTCGATCGCCTGCTCGAGCAGGTCGTGCGCCGCGCCCGTGCACCAGGCGACGCGGCGGATCGGCCGATCGAGTGCCCCGACGGCGAGCGGGCGCCGCTGCAGTAGCGATTCCAGCATCTGCACCAGCGATGCCGCGCCGAGCGGACGTTCGAGATCGTGCCAGGCGATCAGGCCCTGGTCTGCGGCGCGGCCGTCGATCGTCCAGCCGAGTCGTGCGCCGAACTGCGCGTTGTTGCCCAGCTCCGGATGCAGGTCGAGCGGCAGGTGGTACGCATACAGGTGCACGCCCGCCTGCAGCACCGCGTGCAGTCGCTCGCGCCGGGTCCCGGTCACGCGCGGATCGTCGCCGCGCCAGAACCAGCCGTGGTGAACGAGCAGCGCGTCGGCTCCGTCCGCGATCGCGTCGCGCACGAAGCGCCGGCTCGCGGTGACTCCGCTGACGATGCGCCGGATCGGGCGATCGCCTTCCACCTGTAGCCCGTTTGGGCAATAATCGCTGAATCCGCTCGCCCCGAGCAACTCCTCGAAGCACGCGGACAATTCGGCCGCCGCCACCGTGGCGAGCGCCGAATCCTTGTTCCCGCGTCCGTTCTCCATGCTCAAGAAGTCCTGGCTTGTATTCGCGCAAGCGGTGACGATCGCGCTCGCTGTCGCTTTCACGTTCGCCACGCTGCGTCCGGAGTGGCTTCCACGCAGACTCGCCGACCCGCCGGCACGCACGGTGCCGCCGGTCGAACCGCCGGCGACCACCGAATCCGCGCCCACACCGGCTGCCGGGCAGGTCGAAACGGCTCGCGGCGCGACGATTCTTTCATACAGCGAAGCGGCGCGCCGGGCAACCGCGGCGGTCGTGAACATCTTCACGACGAAGAACGGCCGGGCAACGGACAACCCGTGGCGCAACGATCCGCTGTTCCGGAGATTCTTCGGCGAACCGGGCGAACGCCAGACGAGCAGCCTGGGCTCCGGAGTCATCGTATCGGCCGATGGATACGTGCTGACCAATCACCACGTCGTCGACGGCGCCGACGAGATCGAGGTGCTGCTCGCCGACGGGACGCGGGCGAGTGCGCGCGTGGTCGGCACCGACCCCGAAACCGATCTGGCCGTGCTGCGCGTGGATGTCGGCGGCCTGCAGGCCATCGTCTTCGGCAACGCCGATGCGGCGCAGGTCGGCGATGTCGTGCTCGCGGTGGGCAACCCGTTCGGAGTCGGACAGACCGTGACGATGGGAATCATCAGCGCGCTCGGCCGCACGCAACTGGGCATCAACACGTTCGAGAACTTCATCCAGACCGACGCGGCGATCAACCCCGGCAACTCGGGCGGGGCACTGGTGGACACCGAGGGCCGGCTGCTCGGAATCAATACGGCAATCTACTCGCGCACCGGCGGCTCGCTCGGGATCGGATTCGCGATTCCGGCCGGAACCGTGCTGCACGTCATGGAGCAGATCGTCGCAACCGGCTCGGTGACCCGCGGCTACATCGGCGTCGAGCCGCAGGACGTCACGCCGGAACTGGCCGAGGCGTTCAAGCTGCCGCGAAAGGACGGCGCGATCGTCGCGGGCGTGATGCGAAACGGGCCGGCTGCACGCGCCGGCGTGCGCGTCGGCGACATCCTGATCGACGTCGACGGCCAGAGCGTGACCAACACGACGACGATGCTCGACGTCATCGCGCAGCTGAAACCCGGCTCGACCGCGACCTTTCGCTTCGTGCGCGAGGGAAACACCGTGGAGATTCCGATCCGCGTGGGCAAGCGTCCGAAACCCGGCGACCCGCGCGGCTGAGCCACGCGGCTGAACTCACTTCCCCGGCGACCCGCGCCGCCGAACTCACTTCCGCGGCGAGCCGCGGCGCCGAACTCACTTCCCGGGCGAGCCGCGGCGGAGCTCACTCCCAAGGGAGCCGCACGGACGATCTCACTCCGGCGCGCCGACCGCGTCCTCGACCGGCGCGCTGCTGCGCGCCTTGATGAATCCGGCCAGCACGATGCCCAGCTCGTAGAGCAGGATCAGCGGAATCGCGAGCATGAACTGGCTCAGCACGTCGGGAGGCGTGAGCACGGCGGCGACCACGAAGGCGCCGACGATTACGTAGCGGCGCGCACCGCGCAACTGCGCGACCGTCACCAACCCCATCTTCACCATCAGCATCTGCACGACTGGCACCTCGAACGTGATGCCGAAGCCGAAGAAAATCGCCAGGGTGAAGTCCCAGTACTTCTGCAGGTCCTGAAGGATCTCCGCGCCGGTGCGCGACGCGAAGGCGAAGAAGAACTTGTATGCCGCGGGTAGCACGAACAGATACGCGAAGCCGATCCCGACGACGAGGAAGAACACGCTCGAGACGATCAGCGGCATCGCGAACTTCTTCTCGTGCTCGTACAGTCCAGGAGCGACGAACGCCCACGCCTGGTAGAGGATCCACGGCAGGGACAGCAGCACGGCGGTGAGGAACGCAACCTTCGTCAGCGTGAAGAACGCTCCGGCCTGGTCGGTGAAGATCGGACGCGATCCCGGTGGCAGCGCCTCGTACAGCGGCAGCGACAGGAACTTCATGATCTCGCCGGAGAAATAGAAGCACACGCCGAAGAGCACCAGCACGACGGCAAGCGACTTGATCAGCCGGTCGCGCAGCTCGACCAGGTGCGATACGAAGCTCTCTTCCTCGCTCATCGGGCAATGCGCCGCGGCGGCCTCTTCTGGCCGAGCGACTTCTCGCGCTCCACGCGTCGTTCCCGGATCCGGTCACGCGCGCGGCGATGCGCGTAGACCTGGTCCCAGTCGGTCGCCGGCGGCGCTTCGGCATCGGATGTCGATCCGCCACCGTGCAGATCGGACTCGATCGAGTCGAACTGCGCCTTCGCATCGCCGATCGTCGACTTCAGCTCGCCCTCGAGTTCGCGCGCTGCGCCGCTGACCTCGGTTTGCAGCTTGCGGAGTTCGTCGAGTTCCATCTGGCGGTTGATGTCCGACTTCACGTCGGCGACGTAGCGCTGGAGCTTGCCGAGCCATTGCCCGGCCTGTCGTGCGACCTTGGGCAAACGCTCGGGACCGAGAACGATCAGACCGACGACGGCCACTAGGACCATCTCGGAGAAACCGAAATCGAACATGGTGTTGCCTCAGTCTGCGCGCGCGGAGAGGGAGTCGCGCCGAAGCCGATGGCCGTGGACGACCCGCAGAGCGACCGCCCGAAACGACGCGAGCGGCCGCAGGCGACCGCTCGCAAGCCCGCCCACGCCGGATCGAACGTTCAGCCCTTCTCCCTGGCGTCGACGTCGATCGTCTTCGATGCGGGTTGCGATTCGCTCGCCGCGTTCTCCGTTCCTTCGCGCACGCCGTCCTTGAAGCCGCGAACCGCACCACCGAGATCGGACCCGATGTTGCGCAGCTTCTTCGTGCCGAAGACCAGCAGGATGATCACCAGCACTATCAGCCAGTGCCAGATGCTCATGGTCCCCATTGCGTACTCCCTTCAGCGGCGGTTCAAGGCCGAGCCAAGTGGCTCGGAGCCGCCCAGTACATGAACGTGAAGATGATACACCTCCTGCCTGCCCACTCGCCCGTTGTTGACCACGACGCGAAAGCCGTCGTTCGCCCCCTGTTCGCGCGCGAGGCGCCCGCACAGGCCCAGCATCCTGCCCAGCAGCTGCTGGTGCCCGAGGTCGGCGTCGTACAGGTTCTCCAGGTGGATCTTCGGCACAAGCAGGAAATGCACCGGCGCGCTCGGCTGGATGTCGTGGAACGCGAGGACCTGCTCGTCCTCGTATACCTTCTTCGACGGAATCAGCCCCCGGACGATCCGGCAGAACAGGCAATCGTCGTGCGATTCGGGCGCCGTGTCGGCGCGTCCCGAGGCCGTGTTCGCCGTCGTGCCTGCCGTCTTGCCTGCCGCCATGTTCGCCGCCGTTCTCCCCGTGGTACCGCTCTTCGTGCTCATCGTTCGTTCGCCCCCGTTCGCTCGCGCGGCCTCCACTGCTTCACTTCGATGGGGCCGCGCCCGGATGCGTGCCGCGTCGCGCTTTTTCGTCGTGTCCCGAAAGCCCTTCGCGGCGCGCGAGTTCCTCGAGCACCTGCGTGTGCGACAGGCCGTAGTGCGCAAGCATGACCAGGCAGTGGAACCACAGGTCGGCCGTCTCGCCGACGATTCGCTGCGCGTCGCCGTCCTTCGCCGCCATCACCGTTTCGGTGGCTTCCTCGCCGATCTTCTTCAGGATCGCGTCGGGGCCGCGCGCGAAGAGCCGCGCAACGTACGATCGATCGGGATCGGCGCCCTTGCGCGATTCGACGACCGCCGCGAGCCGCTCCAGCACCGAACCGCCTTTTTCGTCCACGCTCATCGGTAGACGCCCTGGTTGGCGTTCATCGGTAGATCGACTCCGGCTTCTTCAATACCGGTTCGACGACTTCCCACCGGCCGTCCGCGGAAAGCCGACGGAAAAAGCACGACTGCCGTCCGGTGTGGCATGCGATTCCGCCTGCCTGCTCGACGCGCAGAAGGACGACGTCCGCATCGCAGTCGAGACGGATCTCGACGACCGACTGCACGTGCCCGGACTCCTCGCCCTTGCGCCACAGCCGCGAGCGCGAGCGCGACCAGTAGACCGCGCGTCCGGTGGCTGCCGTTTCGGCGAGTGCGTCGCGGTTCATCCACGCGAGCATCAGCGTGACGGAGGTCGATGCGTCCTGCGCGATTGCCGGCACGAGCCCCTCGTCGTTCCAGCGCACCTCGTCGAGCCACGCTACGGGCGCCTGCCGGGATTCGGACGGCTCGCTCACGATGTCGGCTCGAGTCGCACCGGGATCCCGCGTTCGGCGAGGTAGTTCTTCGCCTGCCGGACGCTGAATTCCCCGAAGTGAAAGACGCTCGCAGCGAGCACCGCGTCCGCGTGTCCCTCGGTGATTCCGTCGGCGAGGTGCTGCAGCGTGCCGACACCGCCCGAGGCGATCACCGGGATGCCGACGGCGTCCGAAACCGCCCGCGTCAGCGCGAGGTCGAAGCCCTGCTTCGTTCCGTCGCGGTCCATGCTCGTGAGCAGGATCTCGCCCGCGCCGAGGCGTTCGACCTCGCAGGCCCACTGCACCGCGTCGAGGCCGGTCGCCCTGCGTCCGCCGTGCGTGTAGACCTGCCAACGCCCGTCGCCCGTCGCCTTGGCGTCGATCGCGCAAACGACACACTGGGCGCCGTATCGTGCGCTCGCATCGGCGAGCAGCGCCGGATCCTGCACGGCGGCCGTATTGATCGAGATCTTGTCGGCGCCGGCATTGAGCAGGCGCCGCACGTCGGCGACTTCGCGCACGCCGCCGCCCACCGTGAGCGGGATGAAAACCTGCGCGGCGACCGATTCGATCACGTGCAGGATGATGTCGCGCTCGTCGCTCGACGCCGTGATGTCGAGAAAGGTGATCTCGTCGGCGCCCTGCTCGTCGTAGCGGCGCGCGATCTCCACCGGGTCGCCGGCGTCGCGCAGCGCGACGAAGTTGACGCCCTTGACGACGCGGCCCGCGGTGACGTCGAGGCAGGGGATGATGCGTTTGGTCAGCATTTCGCTGGCTCGCGCGTGCGAACGCGCCCCTCTGGGTTGCGCGTGCGAACGCGCCCCTCTGGGTTGCGCGGGCAAAGGCGCGGGCCGCCGGCCGGGCGCGCTGCCGGTGCTTGCCGCCGCTGCGGTCCTGGCGCAGGAGCGTCGGCGCGTAGATCCCGGAATGCTCGAAAAGCGTGCGTTTTCGCTCGGACAACGAGTAGTCCGCGGCGAAACGCCCGCTTTTCGAGCGTCCGGACGGGCCTGCGGGCGCCGCGCCCTTGCGGTGCCGTGCCGCGTTCGTGCCCTGCCATGCCGCCCTCCTGCGGTGCCGCGCGGCGCCGTGCCGCGCCGCGCCGTACCCTCGTTACCGCGCTCGGTGTTCCTGTCGAGCACCGCCGACGTTGCGAGCGCGGCAGGCGTCGGCGGGTCGGGGCGCTGTCTGCGCCGCCGAGCAGCGCAGCCGCGGGGTCGGCGCGCGCAGCGCGCATCGTCTTCTGACTCGCGGCGGATGTCCGAGCGGAGCGCGCGAAGCGCGCGCAGCGAGTTCCGCCGCGCGACCCCGCGGCGAGCAGCGCAGGGGAGTCGGTGCGCAGCACCGACCGGTGCAGCCAGCGCCCCGACCCGCCGGCGCCTGCCGCGCCCGCACCGCAGCCGGCGCCCCGCCTCGCCGGCGCCTGCCGCCTCCGCGCCGAGATCGGGATAACGCGCAACACGTCAGCCACCGAGCTCGTCGGCGAGCGCCTGCGCCTCGCGAAAGTCGATACGGCCTTCGTACAGCGCACGGCCGAGGATCGCGCCCTCGACTCCCTCTTCCTCGATCTCGCACAGCCGCTCGACGTCCTCGATGCCGGCGAATCCGCCGGAGGCGATGACCGGGATCCGCAGGCCGCGCGCAAGGCGCAACGTGGCCTCGATGTTCACGCCGCTGAGCATTCCGTCGCGCCCGATGTCGGTGTAGACCACGGCCTCGACTCCGTATCCCTCGAACTTGCGCCCGAGGTCGAGCGCGTCGTGCCCGGTGAGCTTGCTCCAGCCGTCGGTGGCTACCTTCCCGTCCTTCGCGTCGAGGCCCACGATGATCTGCCCCGGGAACGCGCTGCACGCGTCGTGCAGGAAACCGGGGTTCTTCACGGCTGCGGTTCCGATGATCACGTAGCTGATGCCGTCGTCGAGATAACGCTCGATCGTGTCGAGGTCGCGGATTCCGCCGCCGACCTGCACGGGAATCGTGCTCCCTACCGCGTCGACGATCGCGCGAATCGCGGATTCGTTGCGCGGGCGCCCGGCGACCGCGCCGTTCAGGTCGACCAGATGCATGCGGCGGGCGCCCTGCTCGACCCACTGGCGCGCGACCGCGGCCGGATCGTCGGAGAACACCGTTTCGTCGTTCATGTCTCCCTGTTTCAGCCGAACGCAGCGGCCGTCCTTCAGGTCGATCGCGGGGATGAGCAGCATCGGGATTACGGACTCGGTGGGCGGTGAAGGCTGGATGGATCGGCGGCGACACTCCGCGGCCGGGTTCGCGCGGCCGGGCAGATATCGCTCACGGTCGCCAGCGAACGAAATTCTCGTAGAGCTTCAGGCCGTTGACGGCACTCTTCTCCGGGTGGAACTGCGTCGCGAAAATGTTATCCCGCGACACTGCGCAGGTAAAGCGAAGGCCGTAGTCGGTCTCGCCTGCGATCAGCGATTCCTCGGCCGGCACGACGTGGTAGCTGTGAACGAAGTAGAAATGGGCGCCGTCCGCGACTCCCGCCCACAGCGGATGCTCGCCGCGCTGCCAGACACGGTTCCAGCCCATGTGCGGCACCTTCAGGCGCGCACCGGACGCCGATGCCGGAAGCCGTCGAACCTGCCCCGGCAACACCCCGAGTCCCGGCGTGTCGCCTTCGTCGCTGCGTTCGAACAGCATCTGCTCGCCGACGCACACGCCGAACAACGGCCTGCTGCGCGCGGCGCGCACGACCGACTCGCGCACGCGCGCCGCATCGAGCTGTCGCATGCAGTCGGGCATCGCGCCCTGTCCCGGAAAGACGACACGATCGGCGGCGTCGATCTCGGCCGCATTGTCGGTGACGATCACGCGCATTTTCGGAGCGACGTGCTCGAGCGCCTTCGCCACCGAGCGCAGGTTGCCCATCCCGTAGTCGACGACCGCGATCGAGCTCACGCCCGCGTTCCTGTCGATCTTCGCCCGCGGGTGCCTTTCCGGGTCCCTCGCGTCAAAGCGCTTCCTTCGTCGAGGGAATGCGGCCGCGGCTTCGTTCGTCGGGTTCGATCGCCATGCGCAGCGCGCGCGCAAAGGCCTTGAACACCGTCTCGCACTGGTGGTGCGCGTTCTGTCCGCGCAGGTTGTCGACGTGCAGCGTGACCTGCGCGTGATTGACGAATCCGCGAAAGAACTCGGCGGCAAGGTCGACGTCGAAGCTGCCGATCATCGCGCGCGTGAACGGCACGTTCCAGTCGAGCCCGGGGCGCCCCGAGAAGTCGATGACGACGCGGCTCAGCGCCTCGTCGAGCGGGACGTACGCGTGGCCGTACCGGCGGATGCCCTTCTTGTCGCCGATCGCGCGCGCGACCGCCTGGCCGAGCGTGATGCCGATGTCCTCGACGGTGTGGTGCGCGTCGATGTGCAGGTCGCCGTGCGCCTCGACCTCGAGGTCGATCATCCCGTGCCGGGCGATCTGGTCGAGCATGTGGTCGAGGAACGGTACGCCGCTGGCGAGCTTGCACTGCCCGGAGCCGTCGAGGTCGACGACGACGCGGATCCGCGTTTCGGCGGTGTTTCGGGAGACTTCGGCGCTACGCATGTCGGTCCAGGAAGAATCCGCGTCGACGGCCCGACGCCCGGGTTCTACAGCGAATCGCGCAACGCCCCGAGCAGCAGACGGTTCTCTTCGCCGGTTCCGACCGTCAGCCTCAGGCAGTTGCGCAGCAGATCGTGCATTCTACCGACGTCCTTGATCAGCAGCCCGCGCTCGCGCAACGCGCGTTCGGTGCGTTCGCTGTCGGCCACGCGCACGAGCACGAAGTTCGCGCTCGATTCGAACACCTCGACCCCCGGCAGGTCGCGCAGCGCCGCCGACAGCCGCTCGCGATCGGCACGCAGCTTCGCGGCCTGGACGTCGAGCACCTCGAGGTGCTCGAGCGCGAAACAGGCAGCCTCGTCGGTCAGCACGTTGACGTTGTACGGCGGGCGCACTTTCTCGAACTGCGCGGTCCAGCGCGGCGCGGCGACCAGGTACCCGAGGCGCAGCCCGGCGAGTCCGAGCTTCGATACGGTGCGCAGTACGGCAAGGTTCGCGTGCGCGGGCAACCGGGGCATCCAGCTCTCGAGCGCGAACGGCTGATAGGCCTCGTCGACGACGACCAGCCCCGGCGCCGCTTCGAGCACCGACTCGATCGCCGCGTCGTCGAAACGATTTCCGGTGGGGTTGTTCGGATACGCGAGCCAGACGACGGCCGGGCGATGTTCGGCGATCGCATCGAGCATCGCCGGCAGGTCGAGCGAGAAGTCGCTGCGCAACGCGACGCCGACGAAGCGGCTGCCTGCGAGCGTGGCGGACAGCTCGTACATGACGAACGACGGCTGCGGAGCCAGGTGCGTCGCACCCGGCCGCGCGGTGGCCACGGCGATCATCGAGATCAGTTCGTCGGAACCGTTGCCGAGCACGACGTCGAAGCCGTCGGGCACCGCGAACGACGACCGGATCGCCGCCTTCAGGCGGTCGTGTCCCGGGGCGGGATACCGGTTGATCGGCACGTTGGCCAGGCGCCGGCCGAGTTCTCCACGCAGCGACTGCGGCAGGCGGTACGGGTTTTCCATCGCGTCGAGTTTCACGAGCCCCGACGACTCGAGTACCCGATAGCCGGTCATCGCGACGATCTCGGGGCGAACCGGATCGACGTACCGGCTCTCGTCGCCGGCCGCGGGTTCGTCGTCGCGCGTCGCCGGAGCCTCGGCGTGCAACGCGGACGCGTCGATGCGCATCGACGCACTCGTCGCGTGCGCCTGCAACCCCTCGCCGCGCGCCAGCGTCGCGGCGACCTCGCCCAGCGTCGACGCGCCGGCGCGCGAAACCTCGATCACGCTCGTGCGCTTCTGGAAGTCGTAGACACCCAGCGGCGACGAAAACCGCGCGGTGCGCATCGTCGGCAGCACGTGGTTCGGCCCCGCGCAGTAATCGCCGATCGCCTCCGAGCTCCACGGCCCGAGGAACAGCGCGCCGGCGTGGCGGATGCGCGCGGCCCATTGCTCCGGGTCGCGCGCCGAGATCTCGACGTGCTCGGCTGCGATGTCGTTGGCGATGTCGCACGCTTCTTCCATGCTGCGCACGACGACGAGGGCACCGCGGCCTTCGAGCGAGCGGGAGATCGTTTCGCTGCGCTCCATCTGCGGGAGCAGCCTGGCGATCGACGCGGCAACGAGATCGACGTACGCGGGGTCGGGCGCGAGCAGGATCGATTGCGCGAGTTCGTCGTGTTCGGCCTGCGAGAACAGGTCCATCGCCACCCAGTCGGGATCGGTGGTCCCGTCGCACAGCACGAGGATCTCCGACGGCCCGGCGATCATGTCGATGCCCACGGTGCCGAACACCCGGCGCTTGGCCTCGGCGACGTACGCGTTTCCCGGTCCGACGATCTTGTCGACGCCGGGTATCGTCTTCGTTCCGAATGCGAGCGCGGCGACGGCCTGCGCGCCGCCGATCGTGAAGACCCGGTCGACGCCGGCGATGCACGCGGCCGCGAGCACCATCGTGTTGCGCACGCCGTCGGGCGTCGGGACGACCATCACGAGTTCGCGAACGCCCGCGACGCGCGCCGGCAACGCGTTCATCAGCACCGACGACGGGTACGCGGCCTTTCCGCCGGGCACGTACAGGCCGACCCGGTCCAGTGCGCTGACCTTCTGCCCGAGCCGCGTGCCGTCGGGTTCGACGAACGACCAGGATTGCGCGAGCTGGTGTTCGTGATAGCGGCGCACACGCGACGCGGCGGTCTGCAGCGCGTCGCGTTCCCGTGGCGCCAGCGCGTCCAGCGCGCGCTGCATTTCGATGCGCGGCAATTCGAGTGCGGACGGATCGGCGACTTCGAGCCGGTCGAAACGGCGCGTGTACTCGAGCAGCGCGTCGTCTCCGCGCGCGCGCACGTCGCGCACGATCCCGGCGACCGTGCGCTCGATCGACTCGTCCTGTGCCGCCTCGAAGGCGCGTATCGCGGCGAGCCGTCGCGCGAAATCCGGATCGCGGCTGTCGAGCCGGGCGATCGACACGGTCATCGCACGCTCCGCGCGGCGCCCGCGCGACCTGCATCGTCCGGGGCGGCCGCCTGCGAGCCACCGCCGGCGGCCCGCGCGAGCGCTTCGAGCAGCGGTTCGAGCCGGTCGGCGCGCGTCTTCAGCGACGCCTGGTTGACGATGAGCCGCGCCGAGATCGGCATGATCTCCTCGACTTCGGCGAGGTGGTTCGCGCGCAGCGTGCCGCCCGAACTGACGAGGTCGACGATCGCATCGGCGAGCCCGACCAGCGGCGCCAGTTCCATCGATCCGTAGAGCTTGATCGGATCGACGTGCACGCCCTTGGCGGCGAAGTGTTCGCGCGTCGTCTTCATGTACTTCGTCGCGACGCGCAGCCTGGCGCCGCGGCGTACCGCGCGGGCGTAGTCGAAGCCCTCCGGCGCCGCGACGCACAGCCGGCACTTCGCGATGCCCAGGTCGATCGGCTGGTACAGCCCGTCGCCGCCGTGCTCGAGCAGCACGTCCTTTCCGGCGACTCCCAGGTCGGCAGCCCCGTACTGGACGTAGGTCGGCACGTCGGACGCACGCACGATGATCAGTCGAAGCTGCGGATCGGCCGTGGGAAGGATCAGCTTGCGCGAACCGTTGGCCGAGGCTTCCAGCGCAATGCCGGCCGCCTCGAGGAGCGGCGCGGTTTCGTCGAAGATCCGACCCTTGGACAGCGCCAGCGTGATCATCGGGCGATCCCGCCGGCAACCACGGGGGCGTCGGCCAGGGCGACGACATCGCCGACAGGCGCCGCGTCGGGCGCCGGCCGCTGCACGGCTGTGCCGGCGCCGATGCGCTCGATGCGTGCGCCGAGTGCGGACAGTCGCGTTTCCATGCGTTCGTAGCCCCGGTCGAGATGGTAGATGCGGTCGATGATCGTCTCGCCGTCGGCGACGAGCCCGGCGATGACCAGTCCCGCCGAGGCGCGCAGGTCGGTAGCCATCACCTTCGCCCCGGAAAGCGCAGCGGCGCCGCGCACGACCGCCGTGTTTCCTTCGACCGCGATGTCGGCGCCGAGCCGCTGCAATTCGAGCACGTGCATGAAGCGGTTCTCGAAGATCGTTTCGGTGACGACTCCGGTTCCTTCGGCCACGCAATTCATCGCCATGAACTGCGCCTGCATGTCGGTGGCGAATGCAGGATACGGCGCCGTGCGCACGTCGACGGCGCGCGCGCGCCCCGGCATCGACAGGCGGATCCAGTCGTCGCCGCAGTCGATCCGCGCGCCGGCCTCGCGCAGCTTGTCGAGCGTGGCATCCATCGTCGCGGGCTGCGCGCTTCGCAGCGTCAGTTCACCGCCCGCCGCCGCGACCGCGCACAGGAAGGTGCCCGCCTCGATCCGGTCGGCCATCACGCGATGCGCGCCGCCGTGCAGGCGCTCGACGCCATGCACGACGATGCGGTCGGTGCCCGCGCCGTGGATCGATGCGCCCATCGCGACCAGCGCCGCCGCGAGATCGACGACCTCGGGCTCGCGGGCCGCGTTCTCGATCACCGTTTCGCCATCGGCGAGCGTCGCCGCCATCATCAGGTTCTCGGTGCCGGTCACCGTGACCATGTCCGTGAGGATCCGCGCGCCTTTCAGGCGCCCCGCCTTCGCGACGACGTAGCCGTGCTCGATCGAGATCTGTGCACCCATCGCCTGCAGGCCCTTCAGGTGCTGGTCGACCGGCCGCTGGCCGATCGCGCACCCCCCGGGCAGCGAGACACGCGCCTCGCCGAAGCGCGCAAGCAGCGGACCGAGCACGAGAATCGACGCGCGCATCGTCTTCACGAGCTCGTACGGTGCCTCGAGCGAATCGATCTTCGATGCGTCGATCCAGACCCTGTGCGCGTCGCGCTCGACGGCCGCCCCCAGCCTGCGCAGCAACCGCACCGCGGTCGCGACGTCGTGCAACTGCGGGACGTTGTCGATCTGCAGCGCGTCGGGCGCGAGCAGCGCCGCGCAGACGATCGGCAGCGCGGCGTTCTTGGCGCCCGACACCGCCACCTCCCCGCGCAGGGGTCGGCCGCCCTCGATTCTCAACTTGTCCATGATTGCCGCCGGCATGCGCGCTCTCCGTCACCGGGAGCGCGCGCGTGTCACTGAAGTGCCGCCCACTCCTCGGGAGTCAGGGTGTTCATCGACAGCGCGTGCACTTCTTCGCGCATGCGGTCGCCGAGCGCGCGGTACACGAGCTGATGCCGCTGCACCTGCCGCTTCCCCTCGAAGGACTTCGACACGATGATCGCCTGGAAGTGCCGGCCGTCGCCGTCGACTTCCAGGTGCTCGCAATCGAGCCCGGCGGCGATGTAGCTGCGAACATTCTCGGGTGTGACCATGGCGAAATCCGGATCGAACTCGGTTGAATCGGGGCGCGTCACTGGCGAAGCCGGTATCCGCTGCGCAGCAGGCGCATCGCGAGCGTCGAAACGAGCGCCAGCGTCGCCGCGACGACGATGAAGCTGATGCCGGGGTCTACGTCGGAGACGCCGAAGAAACCGTAGCGGAAACCGTCGACCATGTAGAAGAACGGGTTCAGATGCGACAGCTTCTGCCAGAACCCCGGCAGCGAATTCACCGAGTAGAACACGCCCGAGAGGAACGTGGCCGGCATGATGATGAAGTTCTGGAATGCTGCGATCTGGTCGAACTTCTCGGCCCAGATTCCGGCGACGAGGCCCATTGTACCGAGAATCGCGCTGCCCAGAAGCGCGAACGCGAGGATCCACGGCAACGAGTGCAGCGACAGGCTGGCGAACCACAGCGTCACGGCGAACACGCCGAGCCCGACGACCAGGCCGCGCACCATCGCCGCGAGCACGTATGCCGAATACAGTTCCAGGTGCGACATCGGGGTCAGCAGCACGAACACCATGTTGCCGGTGATCTTGCTCTGGATCAGCGAAGACGAGCTGTTCGCGAACGAGTTCTGCAGTACCGCCATCATCACCAGCCCCGGCAGCAGGAACGACGTGTAGCGCACCTCGCCGAACACCTGCACGCGATCCTCGAGGACGTGCGAAAAGATCAGCAGGTACAGCATCGACGTGACCACCGGCGCCAGGATCGTCTGGAAGCCGACCTTGTAGAAGCGCAGCAGCTCCTTCTCGAACAGCGTCGCGAAGCCCTGCACCGAGAAGCGCGCGCCGCCGGGCGGCGAGGCGGCCATCAGCGTGTCTCCTTCATGACCTGCACGAAGACTTCCTCGAGATCGGTGCGCTGCAGGTCCATCTCCTCGATCCGGCATCCGTTCTCGCGCAGCCTGGCCAGCACCGGTTCGACGTGGTCGTAGTCGTCGATGCGAAGCGTCACGAGCGAAACGCCGTCGCCGCCATGCGGTTCGCGCGCCTCGTCGGTCTCGCGGGGCTCGCGCGAATCGGCGACGCGCAGCGGCTCGAGCATTGCGGGCATCGGCGCACCCGACAGACGCAGCTGCAGCCGCGCTCCCGCGAAACGGCGCAGCAGCGAATCGGTGCGGTCGAGCGCCACCAGCGATCCCTGCTTGAGCATCGCGATGCGACCGCACAGCTCCTGCGCCTCCTCGAGGTAGTGCGTCGTCAGCACGATCGTGTGCCCGCTCGCGTTCAGCCGGCGGACGAACTGCCACAGCCCCTGGCGCAGTTCGACGTCGACTCCCGCGGTCGGCTCGTCGAGCACGATCACCGGCGGACGGTGGACGAGCGCCTGTGCGACGAGCACGCGCCGCTTCATCCCTCCCGAGAGCGCGCGCATGTTCTCGTCGGCCTTCGAGCGCAGGTCGAGGTTCTCGAGGATCTCGTCGATCCAGTCGTCGTTGCGCCGGATCCCGTAATAGCCGGAACTGATCCGCAGCGTCTCGCGCACCGTGAAGAACGGATCGAAGACGAGTTCCTGCGGAACCACGCCGAGCGAACGGCGCGCGGCACGGAAGTCGTCGACGACGTCGTGCCCCATGACCTCGACCGTGCCGGCACTCGCGCGGCTCAATCCGGCGATCACCGATATCAGCGAGGTCTTCCCGGCGCCGTTGGGCCCGAGCAGCCCGAAGAACTCGCCCTGCTCGATCGACAGCGAGACGCCGCGCAATGCCTCGAAGGCGCCGTAGCGCTTGACTACGCCGCGGACGTCGATCGCGGGGTTCATCGGGCGCCGAAAAGCAGCGCGTCGATTCCGTACAGCCCGGCGAGCTTGCGCAGGTTCGCCGAAGCGCCGACGAACGTGCAGCGACGACCGAGCGCCCGCGCCTGCCGCGAGAGTTCCACGAGCACGGCGAGCAGCGACGAATCGAAGCTCTCGCACGCCGAGACGTCGAATCGCGGCTCGGGCGCCTGCAGCGCCGGGCGCGCCGCTTCGAGCACGTCCTGCGCGTCGCCGAAGCGAACCTGGCGCGGGAACCGATACGCCGCGTTTTCGTTCATCGCGCTCACGCTCAGGTCGCCTTGCCGTTGGCGAGCTGCCGGTTCTTCTCTTCGAGGCTGCGGATCAGTGCCTCGACACCGCCCGCACCGGCCTCCTGGGCGAACTGGGTGCGATAGGTTTCGACGAGCCACAGCCCCACGACGTTGACGTCGTAGATCTTCCAGCCCTTGCCGGCGTTGCGCATCCGGTAGTCGACCTGCGCCGGCTCGCGACCCGGCTGCACGATCTCGGTGCGCACGATCACGTCCTTGTCCTTCGGATCGGCCCGAAACGGCTTCATCCGGACTTTCTGGTCGCCCACGGCCGACAACGCACCCGAATACGTCCGGATCAGCAGCGTGCGAAATCCGGACATCAGCTTTTCCCTCTGTTCCGGAGTTGCATCGCGCCAGGTGCGCCCGACGGCGAGCGCGGTCATGCGCTGGAAATCGACGTGCGGCATCACGATCCCGTCGACCAGCTGGTCGATCTTGCGCGAATCGCCCGCCTTCAACTGCGGATCGGAGTTGATCTTCTCGAGCACTTCGGCGCTCAGTCGTTCGATCAATGCATCGGGCGCTTCGGCCGCGTGCACCGCCGGAGCAAGCGCGACGAACAGCGGAACCAGCAACGACAGCAGTTTCTTCATGAGCTCACCTCGCGGGTTTCGGCGAATCGGAATCGGTATCCGGGGTTTCGTCGAGTTCGTCGAGCCAGGAGTCGGGATCGTCCTCCGGCGACAGCGGCGGGGGGTTGCCGTCGTACACCTGGTTGCGTCGACGCTGCAGGTATGCGTCGCGCAGGAACGCGTAGCGATCGAGCGCGGCGGCATCGAGCACGCGCTCCGCGTCGAACAGGCGCTCGCGATCGTCGACGACACGCAGCACGACCGCGTTGTTGCGGCGACCGTGCGACTCGATGACCCGGATCGGATCGGCGACGATGTCGACTGCACGCCCCGGCGCATCGCGAAAACTCGAAGGGCCGAGCAACGGCAGCATCAGGTACGGCCCTGCCGGCAGGCCCCAGCGCCCGAGCGTCTGCCCGAAATCCTCGTTGTGCTTCTCGATGCCCGCTTCGCTGGCGACGTCCAATACCCCGGCCAGGCCGAAGGTCGTGTTGATCATCACGCGCCAGGCGTCCGATGCCGCGTCGCCCGGCTTGCCCTGCAGCAACTGGTTGACCGACGTCCAGGCATCGGAGAGGTTGCCGAAGAAGTTGCCGACCATGTCGCGCACCGGCTGCGGGATCACGCGCTGGTACGCCGTCGCAGTCGGCTTGAGCACGGCACGGTCGAGCGTGTCGTTGAACCGGTAGACGGCCCGGTTCATCGGTTCGAACGGGTCGCTCCCGGTGCGCGGGCCTTCGGCCGTGGCGCATCCGATGCTGGTTGCCAGACATGCAGCGGCAACCAGCAAGCGGCTCGCCCGAAACGCGATCGGCCCCGCAACGATCATCGCGACGACCCTTCGCCGGCCGCGCCGTACAGGAACTGCCCGATCAGGTTCTCGAGCACGACGGCCGACTGCGTCAGCGTGATGCGGTCGCCTGCGGCGAGCATCTCCTCGTCGCCGCCCGGGGTCAGGCCGAGGTACTGCTCGCCGAGCAGGCCCGACGTGAGGATCTTGATCGACGTGTCTTTCGGGAACCTGTATCGCACGTCGAGCGCAAGCACGACTTCGGCCTGGTAGATCTGGTCGTCGAAGGAGATCGCCTCGACGCGGCCGACGACGACTCCGGCGCTGCGCACCGCGGCACGCGGCTTCAGTCCGCCGATATTGTCGAAGCGCGCGCTGACGCGGTAGGTATCGCCGAGTCCGACGGCGCTGCTCATGTTCCCGGCGCGCAGCGCGAGGAAGACGAGCGCGGCGAAACCGAGCAATACGAACAGCCCCACCAGCAGGTCGACTCCCGAACGTTTCATCTGCAGTTCTCCGGTTCCCGCACCGTCGGCGGCCTCAGGTCGTGCTGAACATCAGCGCGGTGAGAATGAAATCGAGCCCGAGGATCGCCAGCGACGCGGCGACCACCGTGGTCGTGGTCGCGCGGGCGACGCCTTCGGGGGTCGGCTGGGCGCTGTAGCCGACGAACAGCGCGACGAAGGCGACGGTGAATCCGAACACGACACTCTTGATCACGCCGTTGCCCACGTCGGCGAGCCAGTCGACGCCGCTTTGCATCTGCGACCAGAACGCGCCGGGATCGACTCCGATCATGACGACGCCGACGAGATAACCGCCGAGAACGCCGAGCGCCGAGAACAACGCCGCCAGCAGCGGCACGCTGATGACCGCTGCGGCGAAACGCGGTGCCAGGACGCGCGCGACCGGATCGACCGCCATCATCTCCATCGCGTCGATCTGCTCGCCCGCCTTCATCAGCCCGACTTCGGCAGTCAGCGAAGTGCCGGCGCGTCCTGCGAACAGCAGCCCCGTGACCACCGGACCGAGTTCGCGCACGAGCGACAGCGTCACCAGCAGCCCGAGCGCCTCCTCGGATCCGTAGCGGCGCAGCGTGTAGTAGCCCTGCAGCCCGAGCACGAATCCGATCAGCAGCCCGGAGACGAGGATGATCGACAGCGAATAGTTGCCGATGAAGTGGATCTGGTCGATGAGCAGGCGCGGCCTGCGCAGCGAGACGATGCCGAGCCAGCACAGGCGCAGGAAGAACCGGGCACCGTAGCCGACCGAACCGATGACATCGAGCAGCCCGTACACGGCACCGAGCACCGGGCTGCGGCTCGACGCGGCCGGCCCCGCGGACGGCGCGCTCATGGCGTCAACCCGAGTTCTTCGGCGAGCGGCTTCGCCTGGTAGTGGAACGCGATCGGGCCGTCGATGTCGCCGCCGAGGAACTGTCGAACGTTCGGGTCGTCGGACGCCCGCATCTGCGCCGGGGTGCCGCCGGCCGCGATGCGCCCGCCGGCCAGCAGGTAGACGTGATCGGCGATCGCGAATGCGTCGTCGATGTCGTGCGAGACGACGATCGATGCGCAGCCGAGCGCGTCGTTCAGCCGGCGGATCAGCTGCGCGACCGTCGCGAGCGCAACCGGATCGAGCCCGGCGAAGGGCTCGTCGTACATGATCAGCGGCGGATCCAGCGCGATCGCGCGGGCCAGCGCCACGCGCCGCGCCATGCCGCCCGACAGTTCCGACGTTCCCAGATTCGCGGCGCCGCGCAGTCCGACCGCATCGAGCTTCATCAGCACGAGGTCGGAGATCATCGAGTCCGGCAGTTCGGTGTGCTCGCGCAACGGAAACGCGACGTTCTCGAAAGCGCTCAGGTCGGTGAACAGCGCCCCGAACTGATAGAGCATTCCCATCCGGCGACGCAGCGCGTACAGGCCCTTGCGGTCGAGCGCATGCACGTCCTGGCCCTCGAAGAACACCTTGCCGCCGCGCGGACGCAACTGCCCGCCGATCAATCGCAGGATCGTCGTCTTGCCGGAACCGGAACCGCCGATCAGCGCGACGACCTTGCCGCGCTCGAAACGCATGGAGATGTCGTCCAGAATGATGCGCTGGCCGTATCCGAAGCGGACCTTGTCCAGCGCGAGGAACTCCGGCATCAAGAGGCGCCCTGTCGTGTTCAACCCGCGATTCTAACCGGACGGCCCTTATACTCGCCGGATGAGCGAAACCAGCGCCGCCGATCGCACGACGCCCGACGAGCGGTCGATCGATCGGGCGCGAGAGGTGCTTCGCATCGAAGCCGATGCGGTCGCGCAACTGGCCGACCGAATCGATTCGTCGTTCGCCGATGCCTGCGCGATGATCCTCGCCTGCAACGGGCGCGTCGTCGTCAGCGGGATCGGCAAGTCGGGGCACATCGCGCGCAAGATCGCCGCAACGCTGGCGTCGACCGGAACTCCGTCGTTCTTCGTGCACCCGGCCGAAGCGAGCCACGGCGACCTCGGGATGATCACCGGCGACGACATCCTCGTCGCGTTGTCGAATTCGGGCAGCACCGACGAGCTGCTGGCCATCGTCCCGCTCGTCAAGCGGCTCGGAGCGCGGCTGATCGCCGTCACCGGCAATCGGGAATCGGCACTCGCGCGGCTTGCCGACGTGCATCTGGACGCCAGCGTCGATCGCGAAGCGTGCCCGCTGAATCTCGCTCCCACGGCGAGCACGACCGCAGCGCTCGCGCTGGGCGATGCACTGGCCGTCGCGCTGCTCGACGCACGCGGATTCGGCGCACTCGACTTTGCCCGGTCGCACCCCGGAGGGATGCTCGGTCGCCGCCTGCTCACCCGCGTGGCCGACGTGATGCGTTCCGGCGATGCGTTGCCGACGGTGCCGGCCGGCGCGCGCGTGCTCGATGCGATCCTCGAGATCACGCGCAAGCGGATGGGGATGACCGCAGTGCTCGAACATGGTTCGCAGCTCGCAGGAATCTTCACCGACGGCGACCTGCGCCGATTGCTCGAGCAGGGCCGCGACCTGCGCGCGCTGTCCATCGACGACGTGATGACGCGCTCGCCGAAGACGATCGATGCGCAGGCGCTCGCCGCAGAGGCGGTGCACCTGATGGAGGAGCGGCAGATCAACCAGCTGCTCGTCACCGGCGAGGGCAATCGGCTCGTCGGGGCGCTGAGCCTTCACGACCTGCTGGCGGCGAAGGTGGTCTGAGCGCATGGCTGCACCGCCCTTCTCCGACGAGGCGACCCGGCGCGCGCGGCGCGTGCGCCTGGTCGCGCTCGACGTCGACGGCACGCTCACCGACGGGCGGCTGTACATCGGCCCGACCGGCGAAGCGATGAAGGCATTCTCGGCGCGCGACGGATTCGGCCTGACGCTGCTGCGCGAGGCCGGGATCCGGCTGGTGATCGTCACGGGACGGCGTTCCCCGATCGTCGATGCGCGTGCGGCCGAGTTGCGTTTCGACGAAGTGCATCAGGGAGTCGCCGACAAGGCCGCGACGCTGCGCACGCTCGGCGGCGAGCATGGCATCGCGCTCGACGAATGCGCGTTCGTCGGCGACGACTGGCCCGATCTCGGTGCGATGGCGATTGCCGGGTTCGCGGCAACGGTGCTCGACGCGCCATCGAGCGTGCGCGAACGCGCGCACTGGGTCTCGAGCGTGCCCGCCGGGCGCGGCGCCGTGCGCGAGTTCGCCGACTTCGTGCTGCACGCACAGGGAAGGCTGGCCGGCGCGCTGGCGCGGTATTCGCGCGCCGAGCCATGACGAGGCGCGGCTGGGACAGCGTTGCTGCAGCCCTGTCGATCCTGCTGCTCGCCACGCTGGCCGCCGGCACCTGGTATCTCGCGGTGATCTCCGCGCGCGGCGTCGACGAGGCGCGGGCAGGATACGCGCCCGGCGAACCCGACTACTTCCTGGAGAACGCGGTGTTCACGCGGATCAACGCGCTCGGCGAACCCGTCTTCCGGATGTCGGCGGATCGGGTGCTGCACTTTCCCGACGACGGTTCGAGCACCTACGAGATGCCGTACCTCGTCAGTGTCGACCCCGCGAAGCCACGGCTGACACTGCAAGCGCATCAGGGCCGCTCGAACTCCGACGGAAGCGAGACGCTGCTCACCGGCGACGTCGTCATGGTGCGCGAGCAGACCGCCAGCGAACCGACGATGACCATTCGCACCGAAGCCGTGACGTTGTTCAGCGAGACCGAGATCGCACGAACCGGGCTTCCCGTGCGCATCGAGCGCGGCCAGTCCGTCTTGACGGGGGTCGGAATGGAATTCGATAATGCGGCCCGCTCGTTGAAGGTCGATTCCCGGGTGTCGCTCACCTGGCAGCCGCCGCAACTTTCCCGCCCATGATGAGCGCGCTCCCCGACCTTCCCCGCCGGCACCGCCGCGATGTCCGCATGCGAGCCCGCGTCGCCCGCGCGGCGATCGCGACGGCAGCCGCGCTGCCGGTCGACGCCGCGCTCGCTCTCGCGCTTGCAGTTGCACTCGCGCTCGCGCCGTCGCCGGCATCGGCCGAGAAGGCCGACCGTGACAAACCCACGCAGGTCGAATCCGACCGGATGCAGTACGACGACCTGAAGCAGGTCAACGTATTCACCGGCAACGTCGTCCTCACGAAGGGGACGATCCTCCTGCACGCCGACCGCCTCGTCGTTCGGCAGGACGAACAGGGATACCAGTACGCGACGGCTACCGGAAACCTGGCGACCTTCCGGCAGAAGCGCGACGGCCCGGGCGAGCAGTACGTCGAAGGCCAGGCGCGCCAGATCGACTACGACGGAAGGGCCGAGACGTTTCGCCTGCAGCAGCAGGCGATGCTGCGCCGGACCGCCGGCGGCCGCGTGATGGACGAGGTCCACGGCAGCGAAATCCTGTACGAGGCGCGCAGCGAGTTCTTCACCGTCGAAGGCAAGGGCGAAGCGGGCGCGACGCAGGAGAATCCTTCGGGGCGGGTGCGCGTCGTGATCCAGCCGCGCGAGGATCCCGCTCCCGCGCCTGCCGGCAACCCGACGACGCTGCAGCCGTCCGAACGCCTCGACGTTCCCGGCGAAGGCGGCTCGCGCCGATGACGGACGGCGCGCCGCAAGCTGCGCAGCAGGAAGACAGCCGCCTCACGGCGCGCCACCTGATGAAGGCGTATCACGGCCGCAAGGTCGTGCAGGACGTCTCGCTCGACGTCGCCAGCGGCGAGGTGGTCGGACTGCTCGGTCCGAACGGAGCGGGCAAGACGACGTGCTTCTACATGATCGTCGGCCTGGTGCCTTCCGACGGCGGAACGATCGAGCTCGACGGCGTGCCGATCGGCAGGCTGCCGATCCATCGTCGCGCACGCCTGGGACTGTCGTACCTTCCGCAGGAAGCGTCGGTATTTCGCAAGCTCACCGTCGAAGAGAACATCATCGCGGTGCTCGAACTGCAGGCCGGCGACGACGGCCGGTCGCTGAGCCGCCGCGAGATCGACACGCGACTCGAGCAGTTGCTCGCCGAACTGCAGATCGAGCACATTCGTTCGAACAGCGCGCAATCGCTGTCCGGCGGCGAAAGGCGCCGCGTCGAGATCGCTCGCGCGCTGGCGGGCTCGCCGCGGTTCATCCTGCTCGACGAACCGTTCGCCGGAATCGATCCGATCGCGGTCATCGAGATCCAGCGGATCGTGCGGTTTCTCAAGGATCGCCGGATCGGGGTCCTGATCACGGACCACAACGTGCGCGAAACGCTTGGCATCTGCGATCGGGCGTATATCATCCGGGCTGGTACCGTTCTTGCTTCCGGGCGTCCCGACGAGGTCGTACAGAACGAGGACGTACGCCGTTACTACCTGGGCGAGCATTTCTCGATGTAGTGCGGCGGCGGCACCCACGCCTGCAGGAGGCGGCACGGCAGTGCGTCGCGGATGAAACCCTCGCTACAACTCAAGCAGAGCCAGCACCTCGCGTTGACCCCGCAGTTGCAGCAGTCGATCCGGCTGCTGCAGTTGTCGACGCTGGAGCTGAACCAGGAACTCGAGCAGGCACTGGCCGACAACCCGTTGCTCGAGCGCATCGATGATCCCCTCGGCAACTGCGTCCGAATCGCGGCGAACGGGGGCCTCGACGACGGTCGCGGCCCGGCGCTGGCCGAGCGCGACGCGGCGCAGCCGTCGGACGACGGCGTCGCGACTACCGACTACGGCTCCGACTGGGCGGCGAACGACCGGGAAGGCTCCGACGAAGACGACCGCAGCTACGACTGGGGCGGAGAAGGCATCCGCGCGAGTGCGACGAGCGACGAGGACGAGCGCGAGTACCCGCAACTCGCTTCGAGCGAGCGATCGCTGCGCGAGCACCTCGGCGAACAGCTTGCCGCGACGCACTGCACCGTCCGCGACCGGGCGCTCGTGCAGATGCTCATCGACACGCTCGACGACGACGGATTTCTCGATTCGACGCTCGCCGAGTTCGCCGGGTTGCTGCCGCCGGAACTGGAGGTTTCGGCCGCCGAGCTGTCGACGGCGCTGCGGCTGCTGCAGAGTTTCGATCCCCCCGGAGTCGGCGCAGCCGATCTGCGCGAATGCCTGCTGCTGCAGATCGACGCGCTGCCGCACGCCGAAGAGCCCGGCGCGCGCGCGCCGGCGGCCGGCGAGGCGACGCGTCGGCTGGCACGGGCGATCGTCGACCGGCACCTCGAACTTCTCGCCGACAACGATCTGGGGCGCCTGCGACGGGCGCTGCATTGCACCGACGACGATCTGCGCGCTGCGCAGGCGCTGATCCGCCGGCTGAACCCGCGACCGGGCGCCGGTTTCGCTGCGGAGCACGCTGGTTACGTCATTCCCGACGTGATCGTCCGCAGGACGCGCGGCGGCTGGACCGCGACGCTCAATCCGGACGTCATGCCCAGGCTGCGCGTCAACGATGCCTACGCGCAGGTCCTGAAGCGCAATCGCGGTGCCGCACCCGGGATGTCGGGTCAGCTGCAGGAAGCACGATGGCTGATCAAGAACCTGCAGCAGCGATTCGATACCATCCTGCGCGTCGCGCAGGCGATCGTCGACCGGCAGCGTGCGTTCTTTTCGCACGGAGCGATCGCGATGCGCCCGCTCGTGCTGCGCGAGATCGCCGAACTGCTCGAGCTGCACGAATCGACGATCTCCAGGGTGACCGCCCGCAAGTACATGCTGACCCCTTTCGGCACTTTCGAACTCAAGTATTTCTTCGGCAGCCACGTGGCGACCGACAGCGGCGGCTCCGCATCGAGCACGGCGATCCGTGCGCTGATCGAAAAGCTGGTCGACGCCGAGGATCGCGCCAATCCCCTGTCGGACGGCCGGATCGCCGAACTGCTGGCCGCCCAGGGCTTCGTCGTTGCAAGGCGTACGGTCGCAAAATACCGCGAGACGTTGCGAATTCCCACGGCTTCGCGACGCAGGACGCTGTAGCGTTGACCGACAACCGTTTGCAGGTCCGCGGCCGCAGGGCCTGCCCATCACGGAGCGCCGTTGCGGCGCGCCCGACCCAGGAGGATCGATGAATCTCGCCATTTCCGCGCCCGACGTGGGCCTGACTCCCGCACTTCGCGAATACGTGTCCACCAAGCTCGAACGCATCCAGCGCCACTTCGACGAGGCAATCGACGTCAACGTCATCCTGTCGGTCGAGAAACTCGTGCAGCGTGCCGCGGTGACCCTTCGGGTGCGAGGCAACGACCTGTTCGCCGAGGCGAACGACGAAGACCTGTACGCCGCCATCGACCTGCTGGTGGACAGGCTCGACCGGCAGGTGCTGAAGTACAAGGACAAGAGGGACGGTTTCGAACACGAGTCGGTCAAGCACAAACCCGCCCCCTGAGCAGCCCGGGACACGCGTCGCGAGCCGATTCCCATGACCGCGTCCCCGGTAATTGCTGCGGCGCAACATCCCGGTTGTACGGACCTCCCCCGATGGCTATGATCTGCGCACTTCCAGCACCGCCCTCGGGGGCGCATCTTCATGTTGCATAGCGTCACAGAGGCCGAAACTGTCCCGATCGTCATGAACCGCCTGTCCCGATTGCTGGCACCGACGAACGTCGTGCTCGATCTCCCGGTGACGAGCAAGAAGCGGCTGTTCGAACAGGTGGGCCTGCTGTTCGAGAACAACCACGGGATCGAGCGCGGCAAGGTCTTCGATTCGCTTTTTGCACGCGAGCGGCTCGGTTCGACCGGGCTCGGCGAAGGCGTCGCGATTCCGCACGGGCGCATCAAGGGGCTCAAGGAAGCGCTTGCCGCGGTCGTTCGGCTGGCCGCTCCGATCCCCTTCGACGCACCCGACGGGAAGCCGGTCGGGCTGCTCGTGTTGCTGCTGGTGCCCGAGGACGCCACCGAAGAGCATCTCGAACTGCTGTCGGAACTTGCCGAAGTGCTGTCGGATCCCGCTCGGCGCGACGCGCTGCTTCATTGCGACGATCCGGCGCAGGTGCATCGCCTCTTTTCGGACGGCGGATCGGCGCCTTCCGCAGGCTGACGATCCGCCCCCGGGCACGTATGCTTGCCGGATGAGCGTATCGGTCCGCACCCTGTTCGACCAGAATCGCGAAGAGCTGCAGCTCGATTGGGTCGGCGGCGAAGCCGGCGCGGGGCGCACCGCCACCCGCGAATCGATCGAACCCGCCGACCTGGTCGGCTACCTGAACCTGATCCACCCGAACCGGATCCACGTCTACGGCCACGCCGAACGGGCGTATACGTCGCGTCTCGACGCAGCGCGCAACCGCGCGCTGGTGACCGAACTGATCGCCGGTCATCCGCCGGCGCTGATCATCGCCGACGGCCTGCACCCGCCCGCCGAGCTGCTCGCCGGCGCGATCGCCGACGAACTTCCGGTGATCTCGTGTCCGTTGCCCGCGGCGCGCGTCATCGAGGCGCTGCGCGTCTACCTGTCGAAGGCCGTCGCGCCGCATTGCTCGAAGCACGGCGTGCTGATGGACGTGCTCGGGATGGGCGTGCTGATCAGCGGCGAATCCGGACTCGGCAAGAGCGAACTCGCGCTCGAGCTGGTCAGCCGTGGCCACGGGCTCGTTGCCGACGACGTCGTCGAGCTCAGCCGCATCGCACCGCACGCGGTCGAGGGGCGGTGTCCGGCGCTGCTGCGCGACCTCCTCGAGGTGCGGGGACTGGGCCTGATCGACGTGCGCACGATCTTCGGCGAGGCCGCGGTGCGCCGGAAGATGACGCTCAAGCTCATCGTGCACCTGATCCGTCGCGCAACGATGGACGACGAACACCAGCGCATGCCGCTGGAAGCGCTGACCGAAGACGTCCTCGGCCTGGCGATACCGAAGGTGGTAATTCCGGTGGCGGCCGGCCGAAACCTCGCGGTTCTCACCGAGGCGGCGGTGCGCAGCACGATCCTGCAATTGCGCGGCTTCGACACGACGGGCGAATTCCTGGCGCGCCAGCGCCGGCTGATCGAGTCGTCGTAGGCGACCGCCTGCCATGCGCGTCGTCCTGATCACGGGAATCTCCGGCTCCGGGAAATCGGTCGCAACCAACGTCCTCGAAGACGACGGCTACTTCTGCATCGACAACCTGCCGGCGCAGTTCCTCGGCGAAGTGATCATGTCGTTGCAGGAGGCCGGCCACCAGAAGGTCGCGGTTTCGATCGACGCGCGCAGCGGCGACTCGGTGACGGAACTCGGCCAGATCGTCGCAGGGCTGAGCCGCTTCGGACACGACGTGAAGGTCGTGTTCCTGAACGCGCGCACCGAAACGCTCGTGCAGCGATACTCGGAAACGCGTCGACGGCACCCGATGTCGCTGCGCGCCGGCCGGTCGGAGGCGCCCACGCTGCTCGAATCGATCGAGAGCGAGCGCGAGCTGATGTCGCCGATCGAAGACCTGGGCGTGTCGCTCGACACCAGCGACCTGCATCCGAACGTGCTGCGAAGCTGGATTCGCGACGTCGTCGGCACCGATCGCGCATCGATGACGCTGCTCTTCGAGTCCTTCGCCTACAAGCACGGCGTGCCGCTGGACGCGGACCTCGTCTTCGACGCGCGCTGCCTGCCGAATCCGTACTACACGGCCGAACTGCGTCCGCTCACCGGGCTCGACGCGCCAGTGGCCGAGTACCTGCAGTCGATACCGTCGGTGCAGCGCATGGTCGAGCACATCGCCGATTTCCTGCACGCGTGGCTGCCGCATTACATCCTGGAGAACCGCAGCTACCTGACCGTGGCGATCGGTTGCACCGGAGGCCAGCATCGTTCGGTGTACTGCGTCGAGGAACTGGCCCGGCGTTTCCGTCCCGTCGAACAGGTCCTGGTGCGGCACCGCGCTCTCGCTTCGCGCCAGGCACAGGGATCATGAGGTGAGCATGCCCGGCGAACTCGCGATCTTTCCGTTGCAGACCGTGCTGTTTCCCGGCGGCGTGCTGCCGCTACGGGTGTTCGAGGCGCGCTATCTCGAACTGGTGCGCGAGTGCACGACCGCCGACCTGCCGTTCGGCGTTTGCCTGATCACCCAGGGAACCGACACCGATCCGAACGCCCGTCACGAGGCGGTCGGCTGCACTGCGCGCATCGTCGATTTCGACAGCGAGGAATCGGGGTTGCTGAACCTGCGCGCGATCGGCGGCGAAAGGTTCCGCGTACTCGATCGGCGCATACGCCAGGACGGCCTGATCCGTGCCGACATCGAGATGATCGATCCGGACGAGTCGACCGGGATCCCCGAGGAGTTCGAAAGCTGCGTGACTCTCGTGCGCCGACTCGTCGACGACCTCGTCGCGCGCGAACCGGACCCGATGCGCCGGATGATCGCCGAGCCGTACCGCTTCGACTCCGCGGCCTGGGTCGGCAACCGGCTGTGCGAATTCCTGCCGATCGCCCCGCGCGCACGCCAGAAGCTGATGGAACTCGACGACGCCGTCACGCGGCTGTCGCTGATCCACCAGTACCTTCACCAGCACCAGGTTCTCTGAGCCGCAGCAGCAGCGCCTTCACCGGTCCGGGAAGCGGCGCCTGCGACGCCTGCGACAGCGGCAGCCAGCGATGCGATCGCGCATCGGCGAGCGCCGCCGCGCCCTCGCAGCGCAGCAGCAGCGGTTGCACCCGCAGCCGGAAGTGCGTGAACGCGTGGTCGAACTCCGGCAGCGTCCCGACCGGCGTCGCCCGCAGCGCGAAACGGCGCTCGATTTCGGCAGCGGGCTCGGCGAGGCCGCGCGCGGCCTCGGGAAGGCTCCACAGGCCGCCCCAGACGCCCGACGTCGCGCGCTTTTCCAGGAGCACTTCGTCCGCGCGACGCACCACGAGCATCGTGCAGGCGCGCCGTGGCACCGGAGCACGCGAGCGCCGCGAGGGAATCGCCTCGACGAGGCCTTCGCGCAGCGCGACGCAGTCGGCCGCGATCGGACAGCTCGCGCACGACGGACGCGTGCGCAGGCAGACCGTGGCGCCCAGGTCCATCAGTCCCTGCGTGTACGGCTCGATTCCGTCGTGCGGAAGTTCGCGCTCGGCCAGACGCCACAACTCGGCAGTCGTCGCGGCGCTCGAAGGATCGCCGAGCACTCCGGCGTGGCGGCTCAGCACCCGTCGCACGTTCGCGTCGAGGATCGCGGCGCGCGTGCCGCAGGCGAACGCCGCGATCGCAGCCGCGGTCGAACGGCCGATCCCCGGAAGCGACTCGAGCAGTCCGGGGTCCGAAGGAAACGCTCCGCCGAAGCGTCCGACGACCTCGATCGCGCAACGGTGCAGGTTGCGCGCCCGCCCGTAGTACCCGAGTCCGCTCCAGGCGGCGAGCACGTCGTCGAGCGTGGCGTCGGCGAGCGCGCGCACGTCCGGGAAACGCGCGACGAAATCGACGAAATACGGCACGACCGTCGACACGCGCGTCTGCTGCAGCATGATCTCGGAGAGCCAGATCCGGTACGCATCGCGCGTACGCTGCCACGGAAGGTCGTGCCGCCCGTGCACCTGCTGCCAGGCGATGAGTCGGGAGGCGATCACGGCGGCGATTGTACGGCCGCGTCCGCCTCAGGCTTCGGAGAGAGCCTCGCCGGTCCGCTCGAGCAGCGAGCGCACCTGCTGCGCGTGCTCGGCGCTCAGTGCGATGCGCTCCTCGACTGCCGCGCGTTCGCGCTCGACTTCCGCGATTCGCGTTTCGAGGTCGTCGTTGGCATCGAGCACGCGCCGCACGGTTTCGAGCCGGCGCTTGAGCTGCGCCTGGTGCTCGCGCACCTGGCTCTCGATCGGCGCCATCACGGCGCGAAGCCACGAGTGCAGCTCGCGATCGGCCAGGTCGTAGATCTCGCGCAGGCGCGCAGCGACCGATTCGTAGAACCGGCGCATCAGGGCCCACTGCGAAGTCGTCACCATCGTGATCGCGCCGAACTGGCGCCTGTGCAACTGTTCGATGCGTTCGAGCTCGGTGTAGTAGCGCTGCATCGAGAACAGCGCCGGGTTGCCCAGCGACAGCCCGTGCTCGGAGCTGAACGACCGGTACATCGCGCTCATCAGCGTGCTCACTTCGCCGACGAGTCGCGCGGACTCGTCGAGGTCGGCGCGAACCGATCCGAGCAGCAGGCTCATGCCTTCGCGCAGCCCGTACGAGAAGCTGCTCGACTTCATCGCCTCGCGCGACTTGCGCACGTGGCGCCGGAGCGAGTCGGTGCCGATCGTCGCGTGGATCGCCTGCGAGTGGCGGGCGAATACCGCGCGCAGCCCCTGCAGCTGCCTGAGGCTCTTCTCGAAGTCGCTGCGCTCGCCGCGAATGCGCGCTGCCATGTGGTCCATCACGTCGTGGTTCTTGCCACGCAGCCCGTTCAGCTCGAACAGCTGCTCGACCGCGGCCCGGCGCCGTGCGGCCAGCGCCGATCCGACGATCGAGTGCAATTCGCCGAACTCGCGGCGAACGTTGTCGCAGACGATGTCGCGCTGCTGCGGAACGAGTTCGCGCGACAACGCGAACTCCAGATCCGACATGCGGCTGCGCTTGAGCAACGCCGCATCGCCGTTGATGCGCGCGATCAGCGCCTTCTGGGCGGACACCGGATAGATGCGTTCGTTGGGCATCTGCAGCGTCTGCGCCACCGAACCGACCTGGCGCGCGATCTCGAGCTGCAGTTGCACGTCGTCGCGCAGGCCGTCCCAGAGCGTGTCGATCTTGTTCAACACCACGTAGCGCCCGGCCTGGTTGTCCGTCGCGAGGTGCTCGCGCCAGACCTGCAGGTCGCTGAGCGTCACGCCCGCATCGGCTGCCAGCACGAAGAGGACCGCGTCGCAGCCCGGGATCAGTTTCAGCGTCAGTTCGGGTTCCGCGCCGATCGCGTTCAGCCCCGGAGTGTCGAGCACGACCAGGCCCTGTTCGAGCAGCGGGTGCGGCCAGTTGACGATCGCGTGCCGCCACCTCGGCACCTCGACCTTGCCCTGCGCGTCGGGACGCACCGGCGAATCCGCGTCCTCCTCGTCGTAGAAGCCGAGCAGCGACGCATGCGACGCGTCGACCCACAGCGTTTCCTGGACGCTCTCGAACGCCAGGCGCAGGCTCTCGGGATCCGACGGATCGATCTTCTGCTCGTTCCATTCGGAGTCGTCGTCGCGCAATTCGGACACCGGGACGTCGCGAAGCCTCGTCTGGATCGGCAGCAGCCGGATCGAACTCGGCCGCGACGCGTCGTACAGAAGCTCGGTAGGGCACATCGTCGTGCGCCCGGCGGCCGACGGAACGATCCTTCGGCCGAAACGCGAGAAGAAGATCGCATTGATCAGTTCGGACTTGCCGCGCGAGAACTCGGCGACGAACGCGATCGATACGCGCTCCTTCGCGAGCCGATCGACGATGCCATCGATGCGAGCATGCAGCGACGGGTCGGAAAAGTCCGCGTCCGACATCCACTGCCCGTAACGGTGCACCGACGCGGTCAGCGCACGGCGCCAACCGCCGTATTCGGCGATACGCTCTCCAAGGGATCCCATCGTCTACCTTCGATCGATCTCGGCAGGCACGATCTATAGCACAGCGGTTGCACGCGAAACGTGCCGCCGTTGGCACGCCGGGAACGTGTCCGCCCTGTGGCGGATTCCGACCGGCAGGCGGCATCCCGCAAGGGGTTGCCGCTGGCGGCAGGAGGTCGCAGTCGCACAGCACGCAGGGTGAAGGACTCCTACCGCTGGCAGCGCGGGCAGTAGAAAGTCGAACGCTGCTGCTGTCGCAACGCGCGCACGGGAGTGCCGCACACGCGGCAAGGCGCGCCCTCGCGACCGTAGACGAAACTCTCGTGCTGGTAGCAGCCGGCCTCTCCTTCGCTCGAGACGAAGTCGCGCAGCGTGCTGCCGCCGTGCTCGATCGCATCGACCAGCGTTTCGCGGATCGCCACGGCGAGTCGCCGGCAGCGCGGCAGTCCGATGCGATGCGCCAGCGTCGTCGGACGGATTCCCGCGCGAAACAGGCTTTCGGATGCGTAGATGTTGCCCACGCCGGCGACGACCGCTCCGCTCACGATCAACGGCTTGATCGCCACTCGGCGCGAACGCGTCGCGCGATACAGCGTCTCGCCGTCGAAGTCGTCGGACAGCGGCTCGGCGCCGAGCCCGGCGAGCAAACGATGCGATTGCGCCGGGCCCGCGCTCGACGAATGCCACAGCATCGTCCCGAAGCGCCGCGGGTCGTGGTAGCGCAGCGTTCCGTGCTCGAATGCGATGTCGACGTGATCGTGACGGGCAGGCGCCGGCAACGCGGCTTCGCGCGCCGGCAGGAACCGGAAATTTCCGGACATCCCCAGGTGGACGATCAGCGTGCCGCGTTCGAATCCGAACAGAAGGTACTTCGCGCGTCGCTCGACCGTCGCGAGCGCCTGCCCCGCCATGCTTCGCGGCAGATCCGCCGGCACGGGCCAGCGCAGCCTCGGTTCGCGCACGCGCACGTCGCGCACCACGTGGCCGACCACGCTTCGCTGCAGTCCGCGACGAACGACTTCGACTTCCGGGAGTTCGGGCATGAACGGGACCCCACGGCGACGAACGCCTGCCGCATCGCGCCCGATCGCTGCGCGCCCGCAACCGACCATCGGTTACTCTAGGGCTTGATCCGGAATGCGGCTCGCCCCAGCCTACCATTCGATGACGACCAGTATCGCGCCCGACCCGATTCGACGCTCCGACGCTGCGTGCCCGCGCCTGCGCGCGTCGTCGGCGATCGCGCTGACGGCGCTGTTCCTGTTCGCGGCCGCCTGCGCGAGTCCGTCGACGCCGGCGTCCACCGACGGCCCGTACGTCGTTCCTTCGACCGGCCCGCGCGCGGAAGCGAAGTCGTCCGCGCGCGAGGCGGCGGCCGCAGCCGTCACGCCGGTGTCGGTCGACCCGGTCCCCGACCTCACGCTGACGCCGCAGCTGATGTACCAGCTGCTCGCATCGGAAATCGCCGCCCAGCGCGGCGAGGTCGGCAGTGCCGCCGCCACCTATCTATCGATCGCGAAGGAAACACGTGATCCGCGGATCGCGCGGCGCGCAACCGAACTCGCGCTGGCCGAACGCTCGCTCGAGCGCGCGTTGCCCGCCGCCGCGCTGTGGCACGAGCTGTCGCCCGACTCGCCGATCGCATCGCAGACGATCGAGAGCCTGTGGATGAGCACGGGCCGCTTCGCCGAAGCCGAGCCGCTTCTGAAGGCGCGCCTGGAGCGTGCCCGTGCCGAACGGCGGCTGCCCGAAGTCTACGATCGCATCGCGAGGACGGTTGCGCGCAGCACCGATCGTGCTGCGGGACTGTCGATGCTCGAGCGGCTCGCCGCACCCGACATGAACGAGCCGTCGGCACGCCTGGCGCTTGCCACCGTCGCGCAGGCCGCAGGCGACGTCGAACGGGCGGCGTCCGAAGCCGAGGCGGCGCTTCGAATCGAGCCGGGCTCCGAACAGGCCGCGGTCGCCGCGGCACGCTTCGTCGCGCAGACGCCGCGCGGAGCGGCCGGTGCGATCGCGCTCCTGCGCGGGTACCTCGAGCGCGAACCGGCGCGCGTCGAGGCGCGGTTCGCCCTTGCCCGGCTGCTGCAGGCCGAAGGCAACCACGACGAGGCGCGCAGGCAGTTCGAACGGGCGCTGCAGCACGAACCCGACAGTCCGCAGATCCTCTTCGCGCTGGCGCAGCTCGCATACCAGACGAAGCAGCCGAAAGTCGCCGAAGAGCACCTGCAACGGTACCTGGCGCTGCCTGCCGAGGTGCAGCGCGACAACGACTCGGCCTGGCTGTTCCTCGGGCAGATCGCCGAAGACGACGGACGCTTCGACGAAGCCATCGAGCGGTACTCGCGCGTGCAACAGGGCGATCGCTTCCTTCCGGCCCTGACGCGCCGCGCGATCCTGCTTGGAAAGACCGGACGCGTCGACGAGGCACGCGCGCTGCTGCGCAACACCTCAGTGCCGAGCGCGCGCGAACGCGCGCAGTTGAGCGCGGCCGAAGCCGCGGTCCTGCGCGAAGCCGGACGGGAACAGGAATCCTTCGAAGTGCTCGCGAACGCGATCGAGCGCACCCCGGAGGACCCCGAGCTGCTGTACGACCACGCGATGGCCGCCGAGCGCCTCGACCGGATCGACGTGATGGAGGCGAGCCTGCGCAGGCTGATCGAGCTGCGCCCCGATTACGCGCATGCGTACAACGCGCTCGGCTACACGTTCGCCGATCGCAACATGCGCCTC
Organism: uncultured Limnobacter sp.; assembly: GCA_964481165.1. Lineage (GTDB taxonomy): Bacteria > Pseudomonadota > Gammaproteobacteria > Burkholderiales > Burkholderiaceae_E > Zeimonas. The sequence continues at coordinate 33,511 of CAYZYC010000005.1, forward strand.
GAGGAAGCGCAGACCTTGATCGAGAAGGCGCTCGAGATGCTTCCCGGCGACGCGCAGGTGCTCGACAGCATGGGCTGGGTGCTGTACCGGCGCGGCCAGAACGACAAGGCGATCGACTATCTCGAGAAGGCGTGGGCGCTCAGCCAGGAGGCCGAGATCGGTGCGCACCTCGGCGAGGTGCTCTGGCGCGCCGGGCGCGCCGATGACGCCCGCAGGGTCTGGAGCCAGGCATCGGCCAACGATCCGGACAACCGGGTCCTGAAGGAAACGATCGCACGGCTGCAGGCCGGGCAATGAACGCCGCCCGGGCATCGCCGGCGGGCGTCGGCCGTCGCCGCGTCGCTTCGCGCCTTGCCTTCGTGTTCATCGTGCTCGCGTCGGCGCTCGGCGGATGCGCGACGCCGCCTCCTGCGCCCGAGACTCCCGCCGCCCCCGGCACGCCGAACCTGTGGTCCGGCCGATTCGCCGTGACCGTCAGCGAGTCGGGGTTCCAGCCTCGCGAAGAGCGTTCGAGCGGACGTTTCTCGCTTCGCGCGAGCGGCGATCGCAGGCAGCTCGAACTGTCGTCGCCGCTCGGGCAGACGATGGCGCAGGTCACGCTCGAACCGGCCGGCGCCACGCTGGTCACCTCCGACGGCAATGTCCACGCGGCCGAGTCGGCGGAGGCGCTCACCGAGCAGGTCTTCGGCTGGCGCGTTCCGATCGGCAACCTGCCGCGTTGGCTCGAAGGCAAGGTGGAGCATCCGACCGAACTCGACGGCGCGCGGGTGGTCGCAGGCCGCGAACAGGGCTGGTCGATCCGCTACGAAGCGTTCGACGGCGGGCGGCCGCGCCGGCTGACCCTTCGATGGCCCGACGGCGTCGCCAACGCGATGCGCCGCCTGGAACTCCGGCTCGTCGTCGACAGCGCGGTGCACGTCGCGGGCGTCGCGCCGAAACGATGATCGACGCGCTGCGCAACCTGCCGGCACCGGCGAAACTGAACCTGTTCCTGCACGTGACGGGTCGGCGGCCCGACGGCTATCACCTGCTCGAGACCGTGTTCGAGTTCGTCGATTTCGGCGACCGGATCGACCTGACGCGGCGCGACGACGGGGCGATCGTGCGCCGCGATCCGCTCGCAGGCGTGCCCGAGGAATCGGACCTCGCGGTGCGCGCGGCGCGGTTGCTGGCGGCCGAATCGGGGACTCGCCTGGGCGTCGAGATCGCGATCGACAAACGGATTCCGCTGGGGGGCGGACTCGGCGGCGGCAGTTCCGACGCTGCCACCGTGCTGCTCGGGCTGAACCGGTTGTGGCAACTCGGATTTTCGCGCACGAGGATGCAGTCGCTCGCGCTGCAGCTCGGCGCCGACGTTCCGGTCTTCGTTTTCGGCCGCCGCGCGTTCGCGCGCGGCATCGGCGAGCGGCTGCACGCGCTTCCCGCGGCGGGCGGCTGGCACGTGATCGTCGCACCGGCGGTGCAGGTGTCGACCGCGGCCGTTTTCGGCTCGGCCGAATTGACACGAAACACGAAAGTGCTCAGAATTTCGGGTCTTTCGCGAGGGCGGTCCGTCTATCGCGGGAAGAACGATCTCGAACCGGTGGTGTGTGCGGCCTGGCCGCCCGTTGCCGAAGCGCTCGAAGCGCTCAGACGTGCTGCCGATTCGGCCGGCGCCGACGGGCGGCTGGCGCGGATGACCGGCTCGGGCGCATGCGTGTTCTGTCCCGTGCCGGATGAATCGGTCGCTGCCTCGGTCCGGCAACGGCTCGTTCGCTTCGCGGTCGGGACCGTGATCACGGCTCGTGCGCTCGATCGACACCCGCTCTCCGATTGGTCGTTCGCCGAGGGCGAGTCCCCGCGGGTACGACCCGGATCGCGTGCAGTCGCGGGAGTTTCGTGACTGCGGGCAGGCAAGCCACTGGGGAGTAGCCAAGTTGGTTAAGGCACCGGATTTTGATTCCGGCATGCGAGGGTTCGAATCCTTCCTCCCCAGCCAGATTTCCCCGTCGAGAGACTCAAAGTGCACGGCTTTCGCCGCAACGCAGACACGCTAGATCCCGAAGGTCTGATGATCTTCACGGGCAGCGCGAACCCGCAGCTCGCCACCGACATCGCGCGGCACCTGCACCTGAATCTCGGCAAGGCGACCGTCAGCCGCTTTTCCGACGGCGAGGTGATGGTCGAGATCCTCGAGAACGTGCGCGGGCAGGACGTGTTCGTCGTGCAACCGACATGCGCGCCGAGCAACGACACGCTGATGGAAGTGCTGATCATGGTCGATGCGCTGCGCCGCGCGTCGGCTGGCCGGATCACCGCCGCGCTTCCGTACTTCGGATACGCACGACAGGATCGCCGGGTTCGCTCGATGCGCGTGGCGATCAGCGCGAAGCTGATCGCGAACATGCTGCAGACCGCAGGCGTCGATCGCGTGCTGACGATGGACCTGCACGCCGAGCAGATCCAGGGTTTCTTCGACATCCCGGTCGACAATGTCTACGCCGCCCCGCTGCTGCTGGCCGACGTGCACAAACAGCAGTTTCCCGACCCGATCGTCGTTTCGCCCGACGTCGGCGGCGTCGTGCGCGCGCGCGCACTTGCCAAGCGGCTCGATTCCGACCTCGCGATCATCGACAAGCGGCGGCCGAAGGCCAACGTCGCCGAGGTGATGAACATCATCGGCGACGTCGAAGGTCGCACCTGCGTGATCATGGACGACATCGTCGACACGGCGAACACGCTCGTGAAGGCCGCGGCGGCATTGAAGGAGAAGGGCGCGCGCCGCGTCGTCGCGTATTGCACGCACGCGGTGCTTTCCGGCGGAGCCGTGTCGCGGATCGACAACTCGGCACTCGACGAACTGATCGTCACCGACACGATTCCGCTGTCCGGGCAGGCGCAGGCGAGCAGGCGGATCCGCGTGCTGTCGTGTGCGCAGCTGCTCGCCGAGACGATCCTGCGGATCAGCCGCGCCGACTCGGTGTCTTCGTTGTTCGTCGATTGAGCGAGGCGGCGCGGGGTCGCTTTCCCGCCTGCCCTCCCGCTTTCCCGGTGTCGGTGCGTCTCGCGACGCGCCGGCGTTTTTGTGAACTTCCCCGTGTTCTGGTCGCGGACCCGGGGGTCGAAGAAAAGGAAGTACGATGAAAGTCGTTGCCACGACTCGTAAACAGCAGGGTTCCGGTGCGAGCCGCCGCCTGCGTCGCACCGGGTTCGTTCCCGGTATCGTCTATGGGGGCAGGAACGACGCCACGCCGGTGTCGATCGAGCACGATCCCCTGTACCACGCATTGCGCGTCGAATCGTTCCACTCGTCGATCCTCGACATGGACATCGACGGAACGAAGGCGCAGGTGCTGCTGCGCGACGTGCAGTGGCATCCGTACAAGCCGCGCGTGATGCACGTGGATTTCCAGCGCATCGCCGCCGACGAGAAGATCACGGTGAAGGTGCCGCTGCACTTCGTCAACGAGGAGAACTCGCCTGCCGTCAAGCTCTCCTCCGGCATCGTCGGCCACGTCGTGACCGAGGTCGAGGTCAGCTGCCTTCCCGGCGCGCTGCCGAGCTACATCGAGATCGACCTCGGGAAACTCGAAGCCGGCAAGGCCGTGCACTTCACGGACATCGTCTTCCCCGAGGGCGTCACGCCGGTGATGCCTGCCGGCGAGAACCCGGTGCTCGTGACGGTCACGATCCCGTCGGCCGCCGAAGAGGAGACCGAAGCCGAGCCCGCAGCGGCTGCGCCGGCGACTCCTGCGGCGAAGAAGTGACGATCACGGGAAACGTTCGTCCCCTCCAGACAAGCCCGGGCTCGTCCCGGGCTTTTTCGTGAACGTGCCCGCCCCGTGAATCCCGACGCATCCCGGATCTGGAAGCACCCGCGCTGGACGCTCGCGGTGCTGCTGGCCGCGCTGGGGATGCTCGGCCCGTTCTCGATCGACACGTTCCTGCCGGCTTTCTCCGGAATCGCGCAGGCGCTCGGCGCCACGCCGCTGCAGATGCAGCAGACGCTCTCGGCGTACCTGTTCGGCTACGCGTTCATGAACCTGTTCCATGGCGCGCTCGCCGACAGCTTCGGTCGCCGCCCGGTAGTGCTGTGGGGCATCGGCGTGTTCACCCTCGCGTCGGTCGGCTGCGCGCTGTCGCCTACGATCGGCTGGCTGGTGTTCTTCCGCGCGCTGCAGGGCCTGTCCACCGGCGCCGGGATCGTCGTCTCGCGCGCGGTGATCCGCGACATGTTCCCGCCCGAGGAAGCGCAGCGCGTGATGTCGCAGGTGACGATCTATTTCGGCGTGGCGCCCGCGATCGCACCGGTCATCGGCGGATGGCTCTTCGTGCACGTCGACTGGCACGGCATCTTCTGGTTCCTCGCGCTGGTCGGCGTCGTGCTGTGGGCCACGAACTGGAAATACCTTCCGGAGACCCTGCACGCGACGCACCGGCAGCCTTTCGAGGTGCGCCACCTGATGCACGGGTACTCGCAGCTGGTCTTCAACCCGAGGTTCCTGCTGCTGGCGCTCGCCAGCGGCGTTCCGTTCAACGGGATGTTCCTCTACGTGCTGTCGGCGCCGGAGTTCCTCGGCACGCACCTGCGCATGGGACCGACCGAGTTCTACTGGTTCTTCGGCCTGATGATCGGCGGAATCATGACCGGCGCATGGGTGAGCGGCCGCCTCGCGGGGCGCATCGCACCGCACGTGCAGGTGCGCTACGGCTTCATCGTCATGTTCGCGATCGGCATCGTGAACCTCGTCGCGAACCTGCTGTTCGAGCCGCACGCGTGGTGGGCGCTGCCGCCGCTCGCGCTCTTCTCGTTCGGCTGGGCGCTGAACGTGCCGGTCGTCACATTGATGGTGCTCGACCTCTTTCCGACGCGACGCGGCATGGCATCGTCGCTGCAGGCCGTCGTCGCCAGCGCCGCCAACGGACTCGTGGCCGGCGTGATCTCGCCGGTCGTCATGCACTCTACCGTCGCGCTGGCCGCGACTTCGCTCGCGATGTTGTGCATCGGCCTCGCGGCGTGGCTGTACCTTCGGCGCCGCTGGCCGCACGCGGTGCGCGAAGCTCCGGTGCACGCCGTCGGCTGAGCTCGCGCGCGCCGCGCGCCGTGCGATCGTGCCCGTGGCGCCGCGCGATCCTGCCGCGGCTGCGGCTTCAGGCGCCGGCCCGCCATCCTCCGCCGAGCGCGAGGTACAGATCGAGCGCCGCGTCGAGCCGCGACAGCCGTACCTGCACGAGCTGATCCTGCGCCTGGAACAGCGTGCGCTGCGCATCGAGCACCGAAAGCAGCTCGTCGGCGCCCTCGCGGTAGCGCAGTTCGGCCAGCTGCAGCGCCGACTGCGCCTGCTCGATCACCGCGCGCTGCACGTCTTCCTGGCGTTCGCCACGCGCGGTGTTGCCCAACGCGTCCTCGACTTCCTTCAGCGCGGTGATCACCGCCTTGCGATACGTGTCGACGAGTTCGCGCCGCTGCGAACGCACGGCCTCGACTTCGTTGCGCAGTCGCCCGCCGTCGAAGATCGACTGCGCGAGCGACGCGACCAGGCCGAGGCTCCTCGAAGGATCGGCGAGCGACAGCAGCGCGTTGCTCGCCAGCCCGGCCGACCCCGAGAGCTGGATCCGCGGCAACAGTGCAGCGCGCGCGGCGGCGACGTCGGCGTCCGCAGCGACGAGCCGCGCCTCGGCGCCTGCCAGGTCCGGACGTCGGGCGAGCAGTTCCGACGGCAGCCCGGGGGCCACGGTCGGGATCGCCACCGAGGCGAGCGCGCCGCTCACCTCGGGCGCGTCCTGCGGAATGCGGCCGAGCAGGATCGCCAGCGCCGTACGAGTCTGCCGCGCCTGCGTGCGCAGCGGAACGAGCGCCGCCTGCTGCGACAGCACGGCGGTGCGCTGGCGCGCGACGTCGAGCGCCGATGCCGCGCCGTTGTCGTAGCGCACCTGCACGATTCCCAGCACGCGCTCCGCGATTTCCAGGTTCCGTTCGGCCAGGCGGATCCGCTCGTCGGTCGCCAGCGCCTGGAAGTAGCCGGAAGCGACCGCGGCACTCAGGCTCAATCGGAAGGCATCGCGGTCGTGGCGCGTCGCGGCGAGCGCCGCGCGCGCGCCGTCGACACCGGCGGACAGGCGGCCCCACAGGTCGACTTCGTAGCTCACCCCCAGCGACAGCGACGACGACGACGAGGTCGACGCCCCGCCGCCTGCGCCCGGGTCGTTGCGCCGGCGCGCCGTGCTGCCGCCGACGTCGACCGACGGAAGCAGGCTCGTTCCGGCGTTGCGCAGCTGCAGCTCCGCGCGGTACACGCGCTCGGCAGCGACCGCGACGTCCGGGCTCGCGGTATCGGCCTCGTCGATCAGCGCGGACAGTTGCGAGGAACCGAAGTTGCGCCACCAGGCGGGCTGCGCGAGCGGCGCTTCGGCGTTGCGCGCCGCTTCGTCCCACCCCGCAGCCATCGCGATCGGCACGCGGGTCGGCGGCTCGACGACGGCACAGCCGGCGAACACCACGCACGACAGGACTGCGACCGCCAAAGACGTTCTCACGCGAATGCTCCTCAATCGGACGACAGTGCAACCACCGGATCGAGCCGAGCGGCCTTGCGCGCCGGCAGGTATCCGAACACGAGTCCGGTGCCGAACGCGCAACCGAAGGCCAGCAGCACCGGCGCGGCGGCGAACTGCACCGGCGTTCCGAACATGCCGATCGCCGCCGCCGCGCCGAGGCCGCCGAGCACGCCGATCGCCCCGCCGATCGCGCTGATCACCAGCGCCTCGATGAGGAACTGCTGCAGGATGTTTCGCGTTCGTGCACCGGTCGCCATCCGGATGCCGATCTCCCGCGTGCGCTCGGTCACGTTCACCAGCATGATGTTCATCACGCCGATGCCGCCGACCAGCAGCGAGATCGCCGCGATCGAACCGAGCAGCACCGTCATCGTGTTCTGCGTCTGCGACACGTCGTCGATCAGCGACGCCATGTTGCGGATCTGGAAATCCTCGACTCCGTGCCGCGCCTCGAGCAGCGAGTGGACGGCGGCCTGCGTTTCGTCGATGACGGACGTGTCGTCGACGGCAACGGTGACGTTGCGCAGGAACCGCTGGCCGAACAATCGCAGGCTTCCGGTCGGGTACGGAACGAAGACGACGTCGTCCTGGTCCGCGCCCATCGGCGAGGCGCCGCGCGTCGACATCACGCCGATCACCTGGAACAGGATGCTGTTGACCAGCACGTGACGCCCGAGCGGGTCGCTTCCGGGAAAAAGCGCGTCGGCGACGCTGCGCCCGAGAACGGCGACCGTCGCGTACCTGCGCTCGTCGTCTTCGGTGAAGAAGGTGCCCGAATCCACCGGCCACTGGCGTGCCACCGGGAACGACGCGGACGTCGCGTTCACGTCGGCGGTGTGGTCGAAGTTGCCGAAGCGCATCGTCGCGCTGGACGTCTGTTCCGGAACGGCTGCGAGCACGTTCGGCAACTCCGAAATCGCCCGCGCGTCGTCGACGACGAGCGTCGCCGGAACACCGCGGCCACGCTGGTTCGGCATTCCGGGGCGCACGAGCAGCAGGTTGCTGCCCATCGCGCTGATGCGATCGACGACCGCCTGTTTCGCGCCGTCGCCGATCGCCAGCATCGCGATCACCGAACCGACCCCGATGACGATTCCGAGCAGCGTGAGCACCGAGCGGAAGACGTCCGCGCGCAGGGCGCGAAGCGCGGTGCGCGTCGACTCGCCGATTTCGGCCGTCCGCGACCCTCGCGAGGATCGCGCGTCGGGCGCGTCGGGCGCGTCGATCGCAGCTTCGGTTTCGACCGACCGGGCACGAGCCTCGGCGCGCCGCGTGTCGGAGACGATCGTGCCGTCGTGGATCTCGATCAGCCGGTCGGCGTGCTCGGCGACCTCGCGCGCGTGCGTGATCACGATGACCGTGTGCCCGCGTGCCGACAGATCCGAGAGCAGCTTCATCACTTCGGCGCCGCTGCGGCTGTCCAGCGCTCCGGTCGGTTCGTCGGCCAGGACGATCCGACCGCCGTTCATCAGCGCGCGCGCGATCGAGACGCGCTGCTGCTGCCCGCCCGAGAGCTGGCCGGGTCGATGATCGAGCCGGTCCTCCAGGCCGAGCGTCCGGAGCAGTTCGTGCGCTCGCGCACGGCGTTCGTCCGACGGCAGGCCGAGATAGATCGCCGGTATCTCGACGTTCTCGGCCGCGGTGGCGTTCGCGATCAGGTTGTAGCTCTGGAAGATGAAGCCGAACTCTTCGCGGCGCAGCTGCGCGAGTTCGTCGCGATCGAAGCCCGAAACGTCCTTTCCGAGGAAGCGGTACCGGCCTTCCGTGGGCCGGTCGAGGCAGCCGAGGATGTTCATCAGCGTCGACTTTCCCGAACCGGAAGCGCCGATGATCGCGACGAACTCGCCCTCGTCGATGCGCAGGTCGATGCCGTGCAGCACCTCGACGGCGAGATCACCGCTGCGATAGGTCTTCCGGACCCCGCGCAGTTCGATCAGCGCTTCGCCGGCGACCGGCGCGCCGGCGATCGCCGCCTCGATCGCGGCTGTTTCGGCTACGTTTCCGGTTCTCATCAGCGTCCGAACCGTGGTCCGCCGAGCATCCCGGCCGGTGGCCGCTGGGCGCTCGACTGCGCGCCGGCTTCCTGCCTCCTGCGCTTCTCGCCGGTGGCGACCCGATCGCCCTCTTCCAGGCCGTCGATCACCTGCGCCTGCACGCGGTTCGTCACTCCGACGGTCACCTGGCGCCCGACCCATTCGCCGTCGCCCGCCGCAACCTGGACGGTCGCGCGACGCGTTCCGGATGTTCCCGATTCCGCCTGCGGCCGGGCTTCGGTTCCCGCAGGCCGGGCTGCGGTTGCCGGGGATCCGGAACGCGCCGTGGGCCGCGAGAACGCGAGCGCCGAAACCGGAACGACGAGCGTGTCGTTGGCGGCTGCAGCGACGAAGAAGACCTGCGCCGTCATCTGCGTCATCAGCGCCCGGTTCGGATTGGGAACGTCGAACAGCGCGTTGTACAGCACGACGTTGTTCTGCACGACCGGCGTCGGTTCGACCTTCTGCAGCTCGGAATGCCAGCGCCGGCCCTGCCCGCCGAGCGTCGTGAAGTAGACGGGCATGTCGGCGCGCAGGCGGCCCACGTCGGCCTCGGAGACCTGCGTCTGCACCGTCATCGTCGACAGATCGGCGATGCGCAGGATGATCGGCGCCTGCTGGTTGGCATTGAGCGTCTGCCCCTGCCTTGCGGTGATCGAAACGACGGTCCCCGCCATCGGCGCGAAGATCTTCGCGTAGTTCAGGTTCGCTTCCTCGGCGCGCAGCGTCGACTCGGTCTGCTGGATCTGCGCCTCGAGCGCGGCGAGCTGTGCGCGCGCGGACTTCAACGCCGCATCGGCCGTCTGCAGCGATTCGGCGGTGGTCGCATCTGCCGCCATCAGGTTCTTCTGGCGCCGGTGATTGATCTCGGCCAGCGACAGCTGCGCCTGGCGATCGAGCATCTGCGCGCGCTGGTTGCGCAACTGCGCGCGGCTCGCGTCGACGCGCGCGCGGTACAGCGTCGGATCGATCTCGGCGAGCAGTTCGCCCGCTTCGACCACCGTGCCGACCTCGACGTGGATCTTCTTCAGCTGGCCCGACACCTGCGCGCCGACATCGACGTAGTCGCGAGGCTGCAGCGTGCCGGTAGCCGTCACCAGGTCCTCGACATCGCCGCGGACCACGGTGGCGAACGCGATCTCCGGCCCGTCGGCCCTCGCACCGACGATCGCAGGCCAGGCATACCAGGCGGCCGCGCCGACGGCCGCGATCGCGAACACGAGGCTCATCGCCCGGATCGGGCGCAGGCGGCGAATCGGCGATGAAGTACTTGTGTGGTTCATGCTCGGATCGTGACCATGGCAATCTGCAGTCCGCAGTTTCCCCGGTAACTTCCGAAGCACTGAGGAGGAATCGTGCAGGAAATGTGGCGCGGCGTAAGCGAATCCACGCTTGCAAATTCCTTGCGCGATTGCGCGATAGGCTGAGCGCATGCAACATCCGTCCCCGCCGATTCCGGAGCCGGTCGCTGCTCCCGCAGGCGCCGTTTCGCCGCGCGGCGGCGCGACGCGCGCGATCGCGCGCCTGTTCGCGCCACTGGACCGGCTGCACGTCAAGCTGTTCGCCGCGATCGCCGGAGCGAACGTGGTGCTGGCGCTCGTGGCCTATGCGGTGTTCAGCTGGAGCTTCGACCGGGGGTTCGTCGAGTACCTGAACCGCGCCGACGAGACGCGGCTCACGCCGCTCGTGGCACGGCTCGCCGACGAGCACGAACGGCACGGCAGCTGGGACTGGGTTGCCGACGACCGGGAGCAGTGGATCGCACTCGTTCGCGAAGTGCTCGGAACGGCGACGCCCTCGCACGGCGGAGCCGGTCCCGATCCGCTGTTGACCATCGATCCCCGCCTCATGCTGTTCGACTCCGGCAGCAGGCTTCTGGTCGGGCGCGCATCGATGGCCGGGAAGGCGACGCTTCGGCCGATCGTATCGCGCGGCACGACCGTGGGCCACCTCGGCTACGTGCCGCGACTCGAAATGGTCGAATCGCTCGAGCGGGTGTTCTCCGCGCAGCAGGGCCGCAAGTACGCGGCGATCGCCTTCGGCATGCTCGCCGCAGCGCTGCTCGTCGGAGCGCTGCTGTCGTGGTGGCTGGCGCGTCGCATCCGCACCCTCGGCGCGGGAGCGGCGGCGCTGATCCAGGGCGACTACAGTGCGCGCGTGGTGGTCGACGGGAACGACGAGCTCGCGCAGCTCGGCGACGATCTCAACCGGCTCGCCGATTCGCTCGAAGCCGCGCGTCGCGCACGCCAGCAGTGGATCGCCGACATCGCGCACGAGCTGCGCACTCCGCTGGCGACCCTGCGCGCCGAGATCGAGGCGTTGCAGGACGGCGTCCGGCCTCTCGGCATGGACAGCCTCGGCTCGCTCGAGCAGGAGGTCGGCCAGCTCTCGCGCCTCGTCGAGGACCTGCACCTGCTGTCGATGTCCGATCTCGGGGCGCTCAGCTATCACCGCGAGACGATCGACGTCGGCGAATCGATCGACGATGCGCTGTATGCGCACCGGCACCTGCTTCGCGAGCGCGGCATCGCGACCACGACATCGCTCGCCCCGGGCGTGTTCGTGCTCGCCGATGCGACGCGAATCGCGCAGGTCTTCGGCAACCTGCTGCAGAACACGCTGCGCTACACCGACGCGCCGGGCCGGCTCGAAGTGCGGCTCGAGCGCGACGGCGCGTTCGCCCGCGTGACCTGGGAAGACTCCTCGCCCGGCGTCGAGGATGCCGACCTCGCACGGCTCACCGATCGCCTGTTCCGCCTCGATGCGTCGCGCTCGCGCGCCGGCGGCGGCTCGGGACTCGGCCTGGCGATCGTCGCGGCGATCGTCGAAGCGCACTCGGGCGAACTGCATGCCGATCGCAGCGCACTCGGCGGGCTGCGCTGGACGATCGTCTTTCCGGCTGCCGAAGGCGAGGTCGACGGTGGCTGAGCGCGTGCTGATCGTCGAGGACGAGGACAAGATCGCCGAGATCCTGCGCGACTACCTGGTGCGCGAGGGCTTCGACACGCACTGGCTGTCGCGCGGCGACGAAGTCGAGCCGTGGATGCGCGACAACGGTGCCGATCTCGTGCTGCTGGACCTGATGCTGCCCGGGCGAAACGGCCTGGACATCTGCAAGTCGCTGAAGGCGACTTCGGATGCGGCGATCATCATGATCACCGCCCGCGTCGACGAGATCGACCGATTGCTGGGGCTGGAACTCGGTGCCGACGACTACATCTGCAAGCCCTTCAGTCCGCGCGAAGTCGTCGCGCGCGTGAAAGCGGTGCTTCGGCGCGTGCGTGCGACGCCGCCGGCTTCGCCCGAAGGGGCGCAGCAGACGACGCCCGCGCCCGGACTCGTGCTCGACGACGCGGGCTGGCGCGCGACTCTCGACGGACGCGACCTCGGGCTGACCGCCGTCGAGTTCAAGCTGCTTCAGGTGCTCGCAGGCCAGCCGGGGCGCATCTTTTCGCGCGAGAAGCTGATGGATGCGATGTACCGCGACGAACGCGTCGTCGCCGACCGGACCGTCGACAGCCACGTGAAGAAACTGCGCCGAAAGATCGCCGAGGCTTCCCCGGGAAGGGAACTGATCCACTCGGTGTACGGCGTGGGGTACAAGTTCGAGTCGCAATGACGGCGTTTCCCCTACACTGCCGCCGACGCGACACGAACGAAACGAGATGAGCGCAATCCGGTTGATCGTCGGCCTGGGAAACCCCGGCCCCGAACACGAAGACGATCGGCACAACGCCGGATTCCGCTTCGTCGATGCACTCGCGCACGATTGCGCGGCGTCGTTGTCGCGCGAATCCCGGTTCTTCGGTTTCGTCGGCCGGGCGCAGGTCGGCGCCGCTTCCGTATACCTGCTCAAGCCGTCGACGTGGATGAATCGCTCCGGGCAGGCGGTGCTGGCTCTCGCCGTGTTCTACCGGATCCTCCCCGAGCAGATCCTCGTCGTCTACGACGAACTCGACCTGCTGCCGGGACAGGCCCGGCTCAAGCGCGGCGGCGGCGCCGCCGGCCACAACGGGGTGCGCGACATCCAGGCGCGGCTCGGCAGCGGCGAATTCTGGCGGCTGCGACTCGGCATCGGCCATCCGCGAACGCTGGGACTGAACCAGCAGGTGGCCGATTTCGTGCTGCATCGTCCGAGCCGGGAGGATCGGCAGGCGATCGACGACGCGATCGAACGCGCGTTGCAGTGCCTGCCGGCGATCGTCGAAGGCGACCCCGTGTCGGCGATGTCGAAACTGCACGTGCGCGAGCGCGACGGGCGCGAATCCGGAGCGCAGCGCGGACCCGAGCGCGATCCGGAAAGCCGGCGCTGACCGGTCGTCGGCGCGGTCCGCGGCGGTAGACGCCACGACGCCGGACAGGTCGGGCGCGCCGTGCGCGACAATGGCGGCTTTTCCACGCACCGGAAGTCCATGCCCGCCCGAATCGTCACCCGCCGTTCCGCGATCCACGGAAACGGCGTCTTCGCAGCCACCGACATTCCCGCCGGCTCCCGGCTGATCCAGTACAAGGGGCGACTGCGCTCGCACGAGCGCACCGACGAGATGTACCCGGACGGCGCCGACACGGGCCACACGTTCCTGTTCGTGCTGAACGACGACTACGTGATCGACGCGAACGTCGACGGCAACAGCGCTCGCTGGATCAACCACAGCTGCCAGCCGAACTGCGAAGCGGTCGTCGACGAGGACGACAACGGCGATCGCCGCCGCGACCGCGTGTTCATCGAGTCGATACGCGACATTCGCGCCGGCGAGGAACTGACCTACAACTACGGGATCGTCCTCGAGGTCAGGCACACGAAGGCGATGAAGCGGATCTGGGCATGCCGCTGCGGCGCACGCAGGTGCTCCGGAACGATGCTGCAGCCGAAACGAAAGAAGGGTTGAGGCCGGCGCGCGAACGAAACCTCAGCGCTCGTTCGCCACGCCTGCCGGCACGTGCCCGGCCGGGCCGAAACGCGCGGCCGATTCGCAGTGGCCCGTCTGGTCGTCGAAGTAGAAGTCGGGCTCGAACTCGTGCAGGAAGGGTCCTTTCTCGAGCCCGCCGAGGAACATCGCTTCGTCGACCTCGATCCCCCAGCCCATCAGCGTGCGGATCGCACGCTCGTGCGCCGGCGCGCTGCGCGCGGTCACCAGCGCGGTGCGAATGCGAACGGGCGGCGCCTGCGCCCGAACGTTCGCCGCAGCGGGCGGCGCGTCCTCGCGTTGCAACCGGTGCAGCGCTTCGAGCAACGGCTTGAACGGACCCGGAGGCAGCGGCCGCGCCAGGTGCTCGGTCTCGTGGCGCTGGAACGCGTCGAGGCCCGCGTCGCGGAACACCCGCTCGGACTCGTCGGAGAACAGCACCGCGTCTCCGTCGAACGCGATGCGGATTTCGTCGGGATGCGATTCGGACGCCATCACCGACTCCGGATAGACGCGCGCAGCCGGAATCCCCGCGTCGAGCGCTGCGGCGACGTCTTCGCCGTTGGCCGACAGGAACAATGCCGCCTTCAGCGGCGACAGATAGCGCCACGGCGCGCGCCCGCGCGTGAAGACTCCCCGTTCGAGCCGAAGTCCGGCCTGCTTGGCGGAGCGGAAGACGCGCAGGCCGCTGACCGGATCGTTGCGCGACACGACGACGACCTCGATCCGACGCTGTGCTTCCGGACGACCCGGCGGATCGAAACGCAGCAGCTTTCGCACCAGCGCCCCGGCCACCCCGGGCTTCGCGCAGACGTCGAGACGTTCGCGCTGCAGCGCCATGTACGCCGCGTCGTCGTCCTGCTCGAAGACGCGGTTTTCCTCCTCGAAATCGAAGACGGCGCGCGAGGAGATCGCGACGACGAGTTTTCCGTCGAGTGTGGGCGCCATGGCGAGCAAGCGTAGGCAGTCGGCGGTGACTATGCAAATCGGCGAACGGTCCGCCGCCGCGCCCGCGGTGAACTCGCGCCCCGGCGACCGGCGGGTACAATGGCGCCCCCGCCGTACCCCTTCCGGGCGCCCGGATCGCGCCCGCGTGCGCAGCGCCGCTTCCCGATCGCGCGCGACCCTACACTCGAGGAAAGTCCCATGGCCCTCCGATGCGGCATCGTCGGTCTGCCCAACGTCGGCAAGTCCACGCTGTTCAATGCGCTGACCAAGGCCGGCATCGCGGCCGAGAACTACCCCTTCTGCACGATCGAGCCGAACGTGGGCATCGTCGAGGTGCCCGATCCCCGGCTCGCGGTGCTCGCGGGCATCGTCTCGCCGCAGCGCGTGGTGCCCGCGACGATGGAGTTCGTCGACATCGCGGGTCTCGTCGCCGGCGCGTCGAAGGGCGAGGGCCTGGGCAACCAGTTCCTCGCCCACATCCGGGAGACCGACGCGATCGCGCACGTGGTGCGCTGCTTCGAGGACGAGAACGTCGTCCACGTCGGCGGGAGGATCGATCCGCTGAACGACATCGAGATCATCGACACCGAACTCGCGCTGGCCGATCTCGCAACGGTCGAGAAGGCGCTCGCGCGCTACTCGAAGGTCGCGCGCTCGGGCGGCGACAAGGAAGCGGCCCGGCTCGTCGCCGTGCTCGAGAAGTGCCAGGCCGTGCTCGACCAGGCAAGGCCGGTGCGTTCGCTCGACCTCTACGAAGAGGAGAAGGCGCTGATCCAGCCGCTGTGCCTGATCACCGCGAAGCCGACGATGTACGTGGCCAACGTTCGCGAGGACGGCTTCGAGAACAACCGGTATCTCGACGCCGTGCGCGCGCGCGCCGAGGCCGAGGGGTCGCCCGTCGTGCCCGTGTGCGCGGCGATCGAGGCCGAGATCGGCGACATGCCCGACGAGGACAAGGCGGTGTTCCTCGCCGACATGGGCATGAGCGAACCGGGCCTGAACCGCGTGATCCGCGCGGCGTACACGCTGCTCGGGCTGCAGACGTACTTCACTGCGGGCGTGAAGGAAGTGCGCGCCTGGACCGTGCGCGTGGGCGCGACGGCGCCGCAGGCGGCGGCGGTGATCCACACCGACTTCGAGCGCGGCTTCATCCGCGCCGAGACGATCGCGTACGACGATTTCGTCGCGTACGGCGGCGAGGCGGGCGCGAAGGAGAAAGGCAGGATGCGGCTCGAGGGCAAGGAGTACGTCGTGCGCGACGGCGACGTGCTGCACTTCCGGTTCAACGTGTAGAGCAGTGAGCCAGTAGCGCGCGAGCGTCGCAGCTTGTTGCGCTCGCTGTCGGCATCGCCCCGGGAATTGTCACCGCATACATTTCTCGTATACATTTCCGCGAGCTTCGACAATAAGACTCGCCCATGGCCGACAATCTGCGGAAGCCGGGGTGGAACTCCTCGGTCACTGCGGCGCCGCCGACCACGTCGCGGCGCTCGAGGACGATCACGTCGAGTCCGGCGGCAGCCAGGTAACCGGCGCATACCAGCCCGTTGTGACCGCCGCCGACGATCAGCGCGTCGCAGCTACGGGTGCGGGCCGGCGGCCCGGACGGCGGCGTCGAACGATCGGCATGCCCCGGGCACATGCCGATCGGCGTCAGAGGCGGAACCCGAACCGCGCGAGCCGCTCGCGCATGTCCGCATCGGCCAGCAGTTCGCGAAACGCCTGCACTCCCGCACTCTCGAGCCTCGACCGCGGAACGACGAAGTCGTAGTGCTCCTCCTGCAGCGGGATGAAGCCCAGCCCGTACTGCCGGGCGACGGTGTCGATCGCGACGCCCCAGTCGGCACGTCCCTGCGTCACCGCGGCCGCAACGGCGTTGTGCGACTTCGTCTGCACGCCGTAGCCCGGCGGGCGGTTCGTGCCGAGCAGGCGGTCGACGAGGATGCGCGTGCCGCTGCCGGCGTTGCGATTGACCATCGTGCAGTCGGAATCGTGCAGGGCCAGCGCGATCGCCGATTCGACGCTCCTGCCGGCGAAGCGCGCGTCTCCTTCGCGAAACACGATCCCCTGCATGCGACGGTAGCCCGGCACGAGTTCGAGCCCGTCGGTGAGCAGCGGCCGGTTGTACTCGCCGGTCTTCGGATCCATCAGGTGCACGCCGGCGACGTCGCACTCGCCGCGCTGCGCCGCCCGCAGTCCGCCCATGCTGCCGACGTGCATCGTCTTGCAGCGCAGGCCCCTGCGCACCAGTTCGCCGACGAGCGCATCGAGCCCCACGCAGTGACTGCCGATCACGACGAGATCGGCCGGTTCGAGTCGCTGTGCGAGCAACTGCACCGGCACCTCGGAACCGGCGTCGAGCATCTCGGTGTGCTGGCCGACCGTGATGAATCCGTCGGCGCCGCTGAACGTCGTCACCGAACCCGAGCCCTTTCCCATCGGATACGCACTGAACCCGTCGCCGGACCGTACGAGACCGACGAGCAGATATTCGGTGCGCCCGCGTTCGGAGTTCACGCGCATCGGCAGCGTGGCGGTCACCTGCTGCCCGCGTTCGGGTGGCGTCCCGGCGAAGGCGCGAATCACCGGCGCGACGAACTCGTGGAACGTGAAGATCGCCGAGGTCGGAAAACCCGGCAGGATGACGACCGGCTTGCCGTGGCTCACCGCAAGACAGATCGGCTTGCCGGGCTTGAGCGCGACCCCGTGCGCGACGATGCCGGGATCTCCGAGGCGGCTCGCGACGCGGTACGACAGGTCTCCGGCGCCCTTCGAGGTGCCGCCCGACAGCAGCACGACGTCGTACTGCATCGCCGTGTCGAGCGCCTCCTCGAGCGCCTTCTCGTCGTCGCGAACGACGCCGAGCTGCACCGCTTCGCCGCCCAGCTCGGCGACGGCAGCGCCGATGATCGCGGCGTTCGAATCGTAGATCGCGCCCAGCGGCAGCGGCGATCCCGGCGGCACGATCTCGTCGCCGGTGGACAGGATCGCGACGCGCGGCCGGCGAAAGACCTCGACCTCGGCCACGCCGATCGCCGCCAGCACGCCGATCTCGCGGGAAGTCAGCAGCTGTCCGGCGCGCAGGACCGTTTCGCCGCGAGCGATGTCGGTGCCCGCGTACGCCACGTTCTCGCCCGGCGTCGCGGCACGGCCGATCTCGATCGAACGCAGGCCATCGGATTCGACGGGGTCGGTGTGTTCGACCATGACGACCGCATCGGCACCGCGCGGCAGCATCGCACCGGTGGCGATCGGCGTGGCGAAGCCGGCGCGCACCGCTTCGGTCGGCACGACACCCGGGGTCAATACCTCGCCGTTGGAGCGCACGCTGCGCGGTGCTTCCTCGGTGGCGCCGAAGGTGTCGGCCGCCTGCACCGCGAAGCCGTCGACGTTGGACCGGTCGAAGCCGGGCACGTCGACATCGGCGACGACGTCCTCGCCGAGTACGCGATCGAGCGCAGCGTCGAGCGCGACCGCTTCGGTGCCGAGCGGCCCGAGCTTCAGGTGTTGCCGGAATCGTTCGCTCGCCTGGTCGCGCGTGACCACCGTGAGGAACTGCGTCTGCCGGCCATCGGCGAGCGCGTCGCGCGCGCGTTTTCCACCGTCTGCGCTCATTGCGCGTCCCTCATTGCGCGTCCCTCATTGCGCGTCCTCGTCGTAGCGGT